>NZ_KQ033901.1:3696748-3996748 GCF_000969705.1 Nitriliruptor alkaliphilus DSM 45188 | reverse complement strand
CCGCCCCGCGGTGACCGTCGGGGGCGGGGCGTCACCAGCCGCGTTCGCGCCACTCGGCGAGAATCAGCCGCTCGGTCCCGATGGTGGTGTCGTCGCCGTGACCGGGGTGGACGGCCGTGGCGTCGGCCCATCCATGTGAGATTTCGTGTCACGCCATCCATCCACAGCCCCGGGCCTACGCTGCAGCATGGACGAAGACATGATGGCCTTCGCGAGAGATGCGCCCTCACGCAGTTTCCAGCCGAAGGTCTTGAGCATCTCCCCTGACGGGCGCGACCTCCGTGTCGCTTGGGCTGAGGGGGGCGGCGTCGCCCTCAAGCACCTCTCGGTCGATGAGGAACTGGACCAGGTGGTTGTCACGGCGCACATGCACCGGAACGCTCGGAGCGAAGCCGTTCTCCTGCTCCGGATGCGGCTGTGCGAGCAGGGGGTCACACTCCGTGCACCTCTCGGTGACCGCAGGATCGTCGAGCGCGTCGAGCTCACGGAGGTCAGCTGATCGAGCTCACCTCCCGACACGAGACCCCTCCGGGGTGGTGACAGCTACCTCAGATCAGCCCGGCGATTGCGGGCGTTCTGTGTCGGTCGGGCCGCGTCAGTTGGGGGTGGATGTGACGGGCAGGGGGTCGGCGCCCGGTGGCAGCCAGGTCCCGGACGCCTGGTCGGCTAGGGCTTGGAAGCTGGTGGCGGCCAGGATGGTGATGGTGGCATCCCGGACGTCGGCCCAGATGTCGCGCATCGAGCAGCCATCTTCCATGTCGCAGGGCTCGGGGTTGGTGCGGGTGGCGCATTCGATGGGGGCGAGCGGACCCTGGAACAGCCTGACGACATGCTCGAGGGTGATGTCCTCCGGAGCCTTGTTGAGGCGGTAGCCGCCCTTGCGTCCCCGCTCGGAGCGGACGAGCCCGTCGCTTCGTAGCCGCGGCATGACCTGTTCGAGCACGCTGGTCGGCACGGCGGTGCGGTCAGCGAGCTCGGGCAGGCTCAGCTGCCGGCCGTCGATGGCCAGCGCCAGCAGGACGCGGGCTCCGTAGTCCGTGCGCTTGGCGATCCACACGTTCGCCCCCTTCTCACTGACGCGGGCCAGGGATGGCGGGCCGTGCCGTAGCGTCCGCGCAGCCAACCCGTCAACACCCGTAAATCATATCGGGATTCACCAGTTTCCGCTCATCCTCGGAGGTAGGTACATGAGGCAGCATCAGGGTCGGTCACGGTCACGGCGCACCGCAGCGGCGGTGACGGCGCTGGCGATGCTGGCGGCCGGGTGCGCCTCCAACGGTGGCGCGACGGCCGGCAGCGACTCGGAGGCCGCTGAGGTGTCATCGGACCGGCTCGAGGAACTGCGGCTGGGGTACTTCCCCAACGTCACGCACGCGCCGGCGATCGTGGGTGTCGAGGACGGGATCCTGGCCGACGCCCTGGGTGACACCGAGCTGACCACCCGGACGTTCAACTCGGGCACCGAGGTGATCGAGGCGCTGCTCTCCGGTGCGCTGGACGCCAGCTACATCGGTCCCAGCCCGGCGATCAACGGTCACGGCCGCTCCGAAGGTCAGGCGCTGCGGATCGTGTCGGGCGCGACCTCGGGTGGTGCGAGCCTGGTCGTGCGAGACGGGATCGACAGCCCGGACGACCTGGTGGGCAAGACGCTTTCGACGCCATCGCTCGGCAACACCCAGGACGTCGCGCTGCGGGCATGGCTGGCCGATCAAGGCTTCGAGACGACGTTGGAGGGCGGCGGTGAGGTGACCATCCAGCCGCAGGACAACGCCGCGATCTTGGAGACGTTCATCTCCGGTCAGATCGACGGTGCCTGGGTGCCCGAACCGTGGCTGACCCGGCTGTTGGCCGAGGGCGACGGGCAGGTGCTGGTCGACGAGCGTGATCTGTGGCCCGACGGGCAGTTCGTCACCACCCACCTGATCGTGAGCACCCAGCTGCTCGAGGACCACCCCGACGTCGTGCGTGACCTGCTCACCGGCCACCTCGACACCCTCGACCAACTCGAGAGCGACCCCGAAGGCTCCCAGCAGACCGTCGCCGACGCGATCGAGACGCTCACCGGGGTGGGGCTCAACACCGATGTGCTCGCCGGCGCCTGGGACAACCTGACCTTCACCCCCGACCCGGTCGCGGACTCGCTGCGCAAGGGTGCCCAGGACGCTGCCGAGGTGGGTATCCACGACCCGGTCGACCTCGACGGCATCTACGAGCTCGGTCTCCTCAACGAGCTGCTCGCCGCCCGTGACGAGCAGGAGGTCAGCCAGTGACCCCTTCGCCCGCACCTTCCACCACCGACACCACGTCCCCCACCGGCACGCCAGCGATCACCGTCGAGCGCGTCCGCCGCAGCTTCGACGGTGGGGTCGTCGCACTCGATGGGCTGGACCTGGTCGTCCCACGCGGTGGGTTCACCTGCCTCGTCGGCGCGTCCGGCTGCGGCAAGTCCACGCTGTTGGACCTGCTCGCCGGACTGTCGTCACCCACCAGCGGCCGCGTCGCGGTCACCGGCCGGCCAGGGCTGCTGTTCCAGGAGGCCGCCCTGTTCCCCTGGCTGACCGCACAGCGGAACGTCGAGCTCGCCCTGCGTCTGCGCGGTGTCGGCCGTGCCGACCGGGCTGGCCGGGCCCGCGAACTGCTCGCCCGCGTGCACCTGACCGGCTTCGAGCACCACCGACCGCACGAACTGTCCGGCGGGATGCGCCAACGGGTCGCGCTCGCCCGCGCCCTGGCCCAGGACGCCGACGTGCTGCTGATGGACGAGCCCTTCGGCGCGCTCGACGCCATCACCCGCGACCTGCTCCACGACGAGCTCGAAGCGCTGTGGACCGACAGCGACCTGACCGTGGTGTTCGTCACCCACAACGTCCGCGAAGCCGTCCGCCTCGGCGACCAGGTCGTGGTGCTCACCAGCCGCCCCGGCCGTGTCGCCGCCACCTACCCCGTCGAGCTCCCCCGGCCCCGGTCGATCTCCGACCCGGACGTCGCCGAGCTCTCCGCCGAGATCCTGACCACCCTGCGCACCGAGGTCCGCCGCCATGCCCAGCACTGACCAACGCGACCACCTCGACGACCTCGCCGGCATCGACGCCCTCGACACCCCCACCCAGAAGCCACCCGCCGGGCGGACACGCCACGCCTGGTCGATCCTCTGGCCCAAACTCGCCGCCATCGCCATCTTCCTCGGCGGCTGGCAGATCGTGGTCTGGTCCGGCTGGCGCCCACCCTGGGTGCTGCCCGGCCCCCTCGACGCGCTCACCCGCCTCTGGCGATGGACCGCCGACGGCACCCTGATCTCCGCCACCTCCACCACCATGACCCGTGCCATCATCGGCTACGCGCTCGCCCTGCTGTTCGGCGCGGCGATCGGCCTGGCGGTCGCGACCATCCCCGTGCTGCGCACCGCGGTCGGCTCGCTGATCACCGGCGTGCAGACCATGCCATCCATCGCCTGGTTCCCGCTCGCCATCCTGCTCTTCCAGCTCTCCGAACGAGCCATCCTGTTCGTCATCGTCCTCGGCGCGGCACCAGCCATCGCCAACGGGCTCATCCACGGCATCGACCACACCCCACCGCTGCTCAACCGCGCCGGACGCGTCCTGGGAGCAACCGGCATCGACCGCTACCGGTTCGTGGTTCTGCCCGCGGCGCTGCCCGGCTTCGTCGGCGGCCTCAAACAAGGCTGGGCCTTCGCCTGGCGCAGCCTCATGGCCGGCGAACTCCTCGTTGTCATCGCCGAACGACCGTCCCTGGGCGTCCGCCTCCAGTTCGCACGCGAGCTCTCCGACGCCGAGGGACTACTGGCCACCATGCTCGTCATCCTCATCATCGGCGTCCTCGTCGACGCCCTGCTGTTCGCCCGCCTCGAACAGACCGTCCGCCGCCGATGGGGGCTCAACCCCCAGGCCTGACGCCCATCCACAAGCCCACGTCCACCAGCAGGTATCCGCCGCAGCTGCACTTGTCCGAGGGAGGCAGGACGTCGGGCGACGCCGCACAGGTGCGCGAACGATCCTTCGGAGCGAGCCGTTCGAGGTCGTCCCGGCCGTGATCAGCAGCCTGACGGCGGACCGCCGCCCGATACCGACCTGGCCGACGGGTGCCGACGCGGTCGCGCGGTCGCCGGGTGGAGCGGCTCATCGAACTCGACGATCTCGTCGACCAGTTCGAGGTAGCGGCCGGCGCGCTTCGTCAAGGCCAGCTCGGTCGCCGCAACGGCCCACGGGCCCAACGGGCCATGTTGAGAGCAGGGCATAACCGCCTCATGGTGTGATGGGGGCACGGCGTCGACCGGTTCTCCGGTCGCGGCGGCTACCAGCCGCGGGCGCGCCACTCGGCGAGGTGGGGGCGCTCGGCGCCGATGGTCGTGTCGTCACCGTGGCCAGGGTGGACGGCCGTCGCGTCGGGGAGGCGGTCGAAGAGCGTCTCCAAGCCGTCCATGATCCGGGCGTGGTCCTCGGGGTCTGTTGTCCGCCCAGGTCCGCCGGGGAACAGGGTGTCGCCGGAGATGAGGTGCGGCCGGTGCTCACCCTCGACGAGGTAGAGCAGCGAGCCTTCCGTGTGGCCCGGCAGGTGGATCACCTCGACCTGCAGTTCGCCGACCGTCAGTCGTTCACCGCCGTGCAACTCGCGGTCGACGGGGCGGGGGAACAGCTCGGCATCACCGGGGTGGCCCCACACCTCGAGGCCCTGCTCGTCGCGGACCCCGTCCCAGGCGCGGACGTGGTCCCAGTGTCCGTGGGTCTGGACAGCGGCCACGGGGGCGAAGCCCTCGAGCGCCTCGGCCAGCCGCTCCGGCCGCGCGGCGACGTCGACCAGTAGCGCGTCGCCGGTCCGGGTGCACGCCACCACGTAGACGTTGTTGTCGAACTCCTCGACCGAGAGCTTGCGCACCAGCAGGTGGCCGTCGTGGCGGTCGAGCCACTCGCCATCCGGTTCGACGTGTCCTCGGTCGACGTGCTGCCGTGGGTCGCCCACCCGTGCTCCGTTCGCCTCTCGCGCGGAGGGTAGACGGGCGCGACCGCCGCCCTGCTGCCCGCGCCCGTACGGCCGGCGAGGCCGGCCGCACGGGCGCGGGGGGAGGTGCGGTCAGGTCGGCGAGCGACGTCGCCGGCCGGCGACCCGCAGCGATCGCGACCCGGTCAGCAGCAGGCCCAGAGCCAGGACCACGAACAGCAGGAGGTTCGACCCGGTGAACGGGAGGCTGCCCGTGGGGGTCGGCGCCACGGGCAACGACCCGGCATCGCTGACGTCGAGGACCGCCACGCACGCCGGGGCGAGGTCCTCATCGTCGGGTGAGCAGTTCGAGCCTGGGCCGGAACCGACCACGACGTTGCGCACGGCCGCTCCGGCGGGTGCATCGTCGTCGAGTCGTACCGTGTAGGTGACGGTCGCCACCTCGCCGGCCTCGAGGTCGCCTTCCCAGCTGAGGATCGGCCGGGTGTACGACAGGCTCCCGACGTCGGCAGCGGTGTCATCGAGCCACGTGGCGTGCTCGAGGACGGCGGACAGGTCGTCGGTGAACGACAGCCCGTCGAGTTGTACGCCACCTCGGTTGGCGACCGTGACCTGATACGTGACGTCGTCACCACCGCGGACCGGTCGGTCCACGGGATCGACGATGACCTTCTCGTAGGTGACGGCCCGGACCGTATCGTCGGTCGTGCACTCGGCCGTGTCAGGCGGACAGTTGCTCCCGCCGATCACGGTGTTGACGAGGCGGCCGTCGCCGAGGTCGTCGGCGTCGTTGACCGTGACCGTGTACCGCAGTTCCACGGTCGCGTCGGGTTCGATGTCGACCTGCCAGCGCAGCACTGGCTCGGTGTAGCTCACCGTACCGGCGGTAACAGCGGCGTCGCCGTTGTAGACCGCCGTGTCGAGGACGCCCGAGAGGTCGTCGACGATCAGCTCCTGCTCGACGAGCGCGGCCCCGAGGTTGTGAGCCAGGATCCGGTAGGTCACGACGTCACCGGGGACCGGATCGGACGGCGACAGCAGCTCCTTGGTGACCGCGATGTTCCTCTGGCTGGTGACCGTCGAGCAGTCCGGGTCGACGGGGTCGGGGGGTGGACAGTTCGAGTTCGGTCCGTCAGCGATCACCTGGTTGCGCAGGACCCCGTCGCCCGTCATCGGATCGTCAAGGATCACCGAGTAGGTGACCGTGGCGACCTCCCCGACAGCGAGGTCGCCTGTCCAGGTCAACACCGGCTCGCTGTAGGACACGTTGCCGAGGTCGGTGGCCGCGTCGTCGGCGTAGCTGGCGTCGTCGAGCACCTCCGACAGGTCGTCGGTGAAGCTCTGGTCGACGAGGTCGACCTGACCGGTGTTGGTCACGGTCACCTCGTAGGCGACGCGGTCGCCCGGCTCGAGGTCGTCGACCGCGCCGCCGACCACCGTCTTGTGGAAGTGGATCCCTGGCAGCTCGGCGATGGTCACGCACGTCGGGTCGAACGTCGGGTCCGCCGGGTCGGTGATCGCCGGGTCGGGACAGTCGCCCCCGGTGACGGCGTTGACGAGGGTGAAGTCCCCGACGATCGGGGAGTCGACCGTGACCGAGTAGGTGATCGTGGCGCTCTGCCCGACGTCGAGGTCGCCGATCCACGCGATCCTCGGCGCGGCGTAGCCGACCGTGCCCGTGGTGGCGCTGGCGTCGTCGTTGTAGCTCGCGTCATCGAGGACGCCGGACAGGTCGTCGGCGAAGGTCGCGGCGTCGACACCGGTGAGCGCGGTGGCGCCGGTGTTGGTCACCGCGATCTCGTAGGCGACGGTGTCACCCGGCTCGACCGAGGTCGGCACCGTGGACGACTTCACGACCGTGTAGGCCGCGATGTCGGTGATCGCGACGCAGTTCGGATCGAAGCCGGCGTCCTCGGGGTCGAGCACAGCGGGGTCGGGGCAGTTCGGCGCGCCGGTGACGGCGTTGACCAGTCGCCCATCACCGAGATCGGCAGCGTCGGCGACCGTGACCGAGTAGGTGATCGTCACGATCTCGCCGACCAGCAGCGGCCCCTCCCACGACAGCACCGGTTCCACGTAGCTCAGTGTCCCTGCGCCGCCGGCATCCGCATCGTCGTTGTACACGGCGTCGTCGAGCACCTCGGACAGGTCGTCCGCGATCGACGGCAGCGCCGCCGGGTCGGTCAGGGCCACGTTGCCGGTGTTCTGCAGGGTGATCGTGTACCCGACCGTGTCGCCCGGCTCCACAGCCCCGGTCGCGTCCGACGTCTTGACCGACGTCCACGCCGCGATGTCGATGATCTCGACGCAGTCGGGGTCGAAGGCGGGATCGTCGGCATCGAACACCGGCGGGTTCGGGCAGCCGGAGAGCAGCAGCGCGTTGAGCAACTGCCCGTCACCCAGCTCATCGGCGTCGTTGACCGTCACCGAGTAGGTGATCGTGACCGAGTCACCCGGGTCACCGGCCGCCGCGAGCGGACCGTGCCAGGTCAGCTGCTGGTCGACGGCATCGAAGGAGAGGGTTCCACTGGTCGCGACGGCGTCCCCGTTGAAGGTCGCGTCGTCGAGGACCTGTGACAGGTCGTCGTGGGCGACCGCGTTGTGGGCGGCACCGGGCCCGGTGTTGGAGATCGTGAGCTGGTAGGTGATGGTGTCACCGGCCTCGACCTGGCCTGCCGCATCCGACGTCTTGACTCCTGCCAGTTGCGGCTGCGGGACCTCGGTGAAGCAGGCGGGGTCGCTCGGTGGGCTCGCCTCACAGTTCGAGCCTGGTCCCTCGCCGACGATCGCGTTGAACAGGACGGCGTCACCACCGGGCGGGTCATCGATCGTCACCGAGTAGGTCACGATCGCGCTCTCGCCGCTCGCGAGGTCACCGCTCCAGCTCACGGTGTCGGGCGGGTCGAAGCTGACCGTCCCGGGCCCGTCGACGAGCGTGAGATCGTCGTTGTAGGTGGCGTCGTCGAGCACGTCGCTGAGGTCGTCGGAGAACGACAGGTCCGTCAGGTCGACACCGCCGACGTTGGAGACGGTGACCGTGTAGGTGAAGGTGTCACCGGGCTGCAGGACGGCGACATCCGCCGGGTCGACGGTCTTCTCGAAGTGGACCCGGCCGACCCGCACGAGGTAGTCCTCGACCTCGCCCGAGGAGGCGGCACCGGTCGGCTGGGGGTCCGCGACGGTGCCACCGAACAGCCGGAACCGGGCGTAGGTGTCCTCGAGGGTCGTGCCCGCCGGGAACTCCAGCGTGTAGGTCGCCGTCCCGGAGTTGGCCGGGATGGTGAGCAGCGGAGCTCGGTCGCCCGCATCGAAGGTCCCCGTGCCAGCGAGATCCAGCCAGCCGGCCAGCGTGGCGGGCTGGTCGGTGTCGTTGGTCACGATCACGTCGACGGTGGTCGGTTCGCCAGGGAGCGTGAGGATCGGATCGGCCACCCCGTCGTCGGTGTCGGTATCCGCCCCGACGGAGGGCAGCGCGTCCGGCTCGGGGTCGACGGTGACACCGAGCATCAACGACGTCGTGCTGGTCGCTTCGTCGAAGTCCCGCAGGCCGTGGCGTGCCCCGTCGGCGGCCAGCAGCGTCCCGTAGCTCGCAGGAGCGTCACCGAAGTCGAGGAGGACGCGAGCCTCGATGCACATCGCGCCGTCGTTGCTGCCGGACGCCGGCCCCGCGGCGAAGAACTCGGCTGTGGCGGCCAGGACGTCGATCCGGAAGATGTCGCCGCTGGCGTTGACCGAGCCGTAGAGGAAGCCGTCGGCGTCGGCGTAGACGGCACCCATGCCGCCGAGGTTGCCGAGGCTGCCGCCGTGGGGCTCCCACTGGTGGCTGGCGCGGTCGAACCGGAACAGCCGGAAGTCGGTACCGCCCTGGGAAGCGACCGTGTAGAGGTAGTCGCCGCCACCGGGCACGACCGCCCAGTCGGCGAAGCCCCAGCCGTCGATGCCCGGGTGGGTGCCGGAGGCCAGCAACTCGAAGTAGGTCGGTGAGGTGGGGTCGAGATCGATCTGCCACCATTCCGTCCCGTTGGCGAGCCAGAAGTGCCCGTTCTCGTCGACATCGCCGACGTGCCGGCCGACGGCCGGGACGCCATCCGGGTTGCCGAGCCCCTCGACCCCCCCGTCGGCGCCGACGCGGATGATCTGACGAGCCGCGACGTCCGCGCTGTTCGCGTAGCCGTAGATGTAGCTGTCCAGCAGGTTGTAGCCGACGGCGTTGAGCTCGGCGTCGTGGTAGCCACTCGCGATCGTGTCGTACTCGCCCGTCACCAGGTCGACGGCGTAGATCGTGGTCGGGGCCTGGAACAGGATCCCGTCCGGGGTGCACTGCCACGTTTCCAGATCCGAGTTCGCCACCGCGACGTCCTCGACCTCGCCGGCCGAGGCGGCCCCCGTCGGCGCCTCGGCCGTTGCGGGCGCGGGCTCGCCAGGCTCGTCATCGAAGGCACCGTCGGCGTCCGGTTCGTCGCCCTCCTCGGCGGCGGTCACGTCCTCCGCCGGCTCCGCAGCGGCATCGACGCCGTCGCCGCTGTCGGCCTCGCCCGAGTCGGTCTCGCCGGCATCGGCCTGACCCGCCTCGGTCTCGGTCTGCTCCACCGCGTCGGCGCCATCGCCCTCGTCCGCGGCGCCCGTGTCGTCGGCAGGGTCGGCGGGGGACCGTTGCTCGGCGGCCTCGCCCCTGGGGGGCGCCGCCCTCCCGGGCTCCTGCGCCGCCGCTCGTGGCGCCGGTAGTGCGACGAGCACCAGTAGCGCCACCAGCATCGCTGCGAGGAGCGACCTGACGCCTGCGTGTCGGACCTGGATCTGTGTACTCGTCGGCATGGATGCCCCTCGTCTCGGTCGGGCGCTCGGCTGGCGCCACGTCCCGCGGGCGGCCTCGCGGTGTGTGGTCGAAGAACTACAGAGAGCGACCACCTACGGGGGTCGGTTCTTACCCGCCGACGGTGTGCTCGGCACGCTCGGTGATCCCATCGGGACCGAACATCAGTCGGATGTCGTAGGCCCACTCGGTGGCTTCGCGCCGAGGAACGGGACGATCCGGAGCGTCTGGGCGCGGGTGCGAGCGAGCCGGACCGGGAGCATCCTCCAGGCCGCGGCGGCTAGGCTCACCGTGCGTGACCTTCGGTGTCCGCATCGAGAGGAGGCTGGACCGCAGGTGGGCGCTGACACGGGGGAGCGCGAGACCGCGGAGGCCGAACCGGACCCGGCACCGGCGCGCCGGCCGACCGTGGGTGACGGGGCGCGTGGGACGCGTGCCCGAGTCCTCGGTCCACTCGCCCTCGAGAACGAGCGGGGGCCCCTCCGTCTGCCCAGCGACGGCCGCGTTCGGGCCCTGCTCGAGCACCTGTTGCTGCGGCCGAACGAGACCCACAGCGTCACGGCGCTGTCCGAGCACCTCTGGCCTGGTCAGACGGTGGACGTCGGCGTCGCAGCCGGTCGGCTGCAGACCACGGTCAGCCGGCTGCGCCGGTTGCTCGACCCGCAGCACCAGGTTGCGGCCGCGACGTCGCTGACCGTGGTGACCGACCGCGGCGGGTACCGGCTCCACGCCACGCCGGACACCCTGGACCGACTGGCGTTCGAAGCGGCTGCCGCTGCCGCGCTCGATGGCAGCGGCCGCGGTCAGCCTGCCCAAGCCCTCGCGCTGTGGCAGGGCGAGCCGTACACGGGTTTCACCATGCGTCGCGAGGTCCAGACCCAGCGGCGGCGTCTCGACGCTCTCCGCCGCCGCCTGCTCGAGGCACGGCGGGTGCTCCCTGGCGCCGACCTCGAGCGCCAGCTCCTGCGAGCCAAGCTGCAGCAGCCGCGTTCGGAGGGTCCCGGGATCGTCACCAGACGGCGTCTCCTCGCGGCCACCCCGGACGCCAGCGGCGTCGACGTCCTCGCGGTGAGTGCTCCGGCCGGCTACGGCAAGTCGACGTTCGTCGCGCAGTGGGTCCGCAGCCAAGGCATCCCCGTCGCCTGGGTGAACCTCGACGAGGACGACGATGATCCGTCGCGGTTCTGGAGCTCGGTGGTGCATGCGCTCGCCGCGGCGGGCATCCCCATCCCGGGGGGCGTCCCGCGAGACGAGCGCGGATCCGACCTGCCGCCAGCCCGTCTGCCGAGCGTCATCGCGTCCGTCATCGGCGAGGTCGACTCGCCCCTCGTGCTCGTGCTCGATGACCTCCACCGGCTCGGCCATCCGACGCTCATCGCCCAGCTCGACGGCTTCGTCGCGGCCCTTCCGGCGTCCGCGACGCTGGCGTACACCTCGCGGCGCGCGTTGCCTCCTCGCCTCGGGCGTTTCGCCGTGGCAGGGCGGGCACGCGTGGTGACGGCCGCCGAGCTGCGGTTCGACCTGGCCGAGGTCGCCGAACTGCTCGAGGCTTCCGGCACCTGCACCACCGACGACGACATCCGCCAGGTGCACGAACGTAGCGAGGGGTGGCCGGTCGCCGTTCGGCTGTCGCGCCCGGCAGAGGACCACCCTGCCGATCAGGTGCCCACGGCCCTGGCGCGGTACATCGTCGACGAGGTCGTGGCGGACCTACCGACCGACGTCGCCACGTTCGTGCTCGGAACCGCGCACCTCGATCGCTTCTCCCGTCCACTCTGCGACGCCGTCATGAAGCGGCGCGATGCCGGCGAGATCCTGGCCTGGCTCAGGCGTCACGAGTGGTTCGTCGTGGAGGACGCGATCGAGCCTGGCTGGTACCGATACCACGGCCTGATCGCCGCCGAACTGCGTCGCCACGCCAGGACAGGAGGCGCCGTCGATCGGCAGGCCCTCGACCGTCGCGCCGCACGCTGGCTGAGCACCCATGGCCGCGGAAGGGACGCCCTCGATCACGCCGTCCGCGGTCGCGACCGCGAGACGGTCGCGGCGATCGCAGGCGACCTCCTCGTTGCCGCGGCCCAGCGCGGTGAGTTCCTGGTGGCCCGCTCGTGGCTCGAACGGCTCGACCACGAGGATCTGGCCCACGTCCCGGGAACACACGCCGTCGCCGTCGTGCTCGCGGCCGTGCTGGCGGACCAGTCGACGCGGTTGCGCTGGGTCCGCAGCCACCGGCGCGCCGGCGGTGCCGTCGAGGACGTCGTGGCGACCTTCGCCCGGGCGCTCGACAGCTTGCGCGAGGGACGCTCGACGGAGGCGGTGGCGTCGCTCGACCGGGTCCTCCGCGACGCGCGCTCGTCCGTCGACGTGCTCGGCCCCGACCTCTCCGGTCTCCTGGTCAGCAGTGCCCTGTCGAACCAGGTGCTGGCCCGTCTGTTGCAGGACACCCTCCGTCACGACGACGAACTGTTCGCACGTGCCGTGACGCTCAGCCGGCCCACCGCGCCCCAGATCGCCGGTTGGATCCACTCGTACTGGGCCCTGGCGGCGTACATCGACGGGGACGTCGAGATGGCGGCATCCCTCGCGGCCGAGTTCCATGCCGGACGGCGCGCGCTCGATGCCTGGGCGGATGCGACCTTCGAGAGCTCGGTCATCGGAGCGCTGATCGTCTCGAGCCGCACCGCTGATCCTGCGACGCATCGGCGTCTGGCGGCCGGCCTCGAGCCCGAGGTCCGGTGGATGGAGGCACAGGGGTGGGCGACCCAGGTCGCGGTGGCCCGGCTCGTCGCCGCGTGCCTCTACCGGCGCGCCGGAGCGAGCGTCGAGGCAGCCGTGCACGCGGGTCGAGCAGACGTCCTGCTCCGCACCTTCGAGGACGCGCCCTTCCTGCACCGCCTCCGCGAGCACCTGAGTGGTGCGACCCGGACCCCCTCGGCGCCGACCCCGGTCCCCGGTGTGCTGGACACGCTGACCGATCGTGAGCGGACGGTGCTGGGCCTCCTCGCCACCGACCGTTCGCTGGGGCAGATCGCGACCGCGCTCCACATCAGCCCACACACCGTCCGCAGCCACACGGCCGCGATCTACCGCAAGCTCGGTGTCCACAGCCGTCACGAGGCGATCCTCGCGGTACGAGCCTTCGACGATCTCTGAGCCATCGCCTGTCACCGGTGACAGCGGCCGGGGCGACGTTCGTTCGCCGGGCCCATTGCTCGGGCGCCGCCCCACGGGCAACGTCCGGCGCCACGCCCGCGCCCGGGCGCGGTCGGGGATGGACCAGGGGGGCAGGGTTGCGACGTCACGCGGACGACGATCGCTGCACCGGACGTGGCGTGACCACGTCGGACGGCTGTTCGTGTCCGGCGGGCACCCCCGACGACTGCACGCTTCCGGTCGTCCCGGCGGACCGGGCTGCTCGATCGACCGATCCGGCCGCGGCGCTCGGGGCGCGCGCACTCGAGCTGGTCACCTCGACGCTGGGTCTCGACGCCGCGGGCTGGCTCGTCCTGGATCGTCGCGGCAGACTCACGCTCGCGGTCACCCACGAACCCGCGCCGTGGCCCCGGCCCGCCGACCTGGCTCTTCGGACCTACGCACACCGCTTCCGGGGGGTGGATCCCTTCTGCGCGACCGACCGCACGGGCGGGGTCCGCCCGGTCGTGACGGACACGACGGTCACCGGCCACCTCGAGTTCGAACGCCTGCCGTACTTCCAGCGGTGGATGGCCCCCCTCGGGCTGGCGCACATGGCATCGTTGAACCTGTCGCTGGACGGTCGGCTGGTCGCCCAGCTCTGGGCTGGCCGCAGCCGCGGTCGCGGTGGCTTCACGACGGCCGACACGGCCATCCTGCAGCGGCTCCATGCACTCCTGCAGGCGATGCTTCCGTTCCTGCCGGACGCGCTGACGGCGACGTGGGTGCTCGAGGGAGCGGGGCTGACGCCGCGCGAACTCGACGTGGCTCGTGTGGCCGCCACCGGCGCGACCAACAACGAGATCGCGCGAGCGCTCCACATCGCACCCGGCACCGTCCGCACCCACCTCCACCACGTCTTCGAGAAGCTGGGCGTCAACAGCCGCGCCCAGCTCGTACGCCTGGGTGAGCAGTTGACGCCCGCCGCGCCGGTCGCGCCGCGAGCGCGAGGATCCTCCGGCGACGCCCCCTCGCCCGACGCTCCCGTCCCGTGACGGCTGGTTCAGCCGCGCACGCTGGCGAACTCGAGCTCGTTGCCGCTCGGCCGTCCCTCAGCGAACGCGGTGGCGTTACCGAGCGTGGTCTCGGCGATGTTGCGCAGCGCCTCCTCGGTGAAGAACGCCTGGTGCGCGGTGATCAGCACGTTGGGGAAGGTCAGCAGCCGGGCGAACACGTCGTCCTGGATGCCGGTGTCCGACAGGTCCTCGAAGAACAGGTCCCCCTCCTCCTCGTACACGTCGAGGGCGAGGTGGCCGATGCGGCCGTCCTTGAGGGCCTGGATGGCGGCGGGCGTGTCGATCAGGGCGCCGCGGCTGGTGTTGACGATCATCACGCCCGGCTTCACCTTGCGGAGGGCGTCCTCGTCGATGAGGTGGTGGGTGTCGGGGGTCAGCGGGCAGTGCAGGGTGATGACGTCGCACTCGGCCAGCAGGGTGTCGAGGTCCTCGTAGCGGACGCCGAGGTCGCGGACGTCCTCGTTGCGCACCGGGTCATAGGCGCGGATGGAGCACCCGAAGCCGCGCATGATCCGGGCAACGATCTGCCCGATCCTGCCCGTGCCGACGATCCCGATGCGCTTGTTGCGCAGGTCGAAGCCGAGCAGCCCCTCGAGCGAGAAGTTGCCGTCGCGGACGCGGTTGGCCGCGCGCGGGATCTGGCGTTCCACGGCGAGCATCAGCGCGACCGTGTGCTCGGCGACGGCGTAGGGCGAGTAGGCCGGGACCCGGGTGACCGTCAGCCCGTGTTCGCGTGCGGCCGCGAGGTCGACGTGGTTGTAGCCCGCCGATCGCAGGGTCAGCAGCCGTGTCCCGCCAGCCGCCAGCTGGGACATCACGTCGGCGTCGAGCCGGTCGTTGACGAAGGCGCACACCGCCTCGAACCCCTCCGCGAGCTGTGCGGTGGTGGCGTCCAGGCGGGCCTCGAGGTGGGTCAGTTCGTGCCCGTGACGGGCGTTGGCCTCGTCGAGGAAGCGACGGTCGTACCCGCGTGAGCTGAACACGGCGATGCGCACGGTGGTCCTGTCGGGGTCGGGCGGTCCGGTGGTTCCGAGCGTAGGCAGCGCCTCACCGGCAGGTTCCCGTTCGTGCAGGACGTGCCGACCGGTAGCGGCCAGGCTCCGGCCCACGGTGAACCCAGATGGAAGGCTGGTCGACCGGGATGCGTGAACGAACGGATGTTCGACTCCCGCGGCCGGGTTCGGTACCGTCGGGTGTCGGTACCCTCGGGTCGCGGCCACCTCCGCACGCCTCACCTCCCGTGGCCCGCTGACCTGCGAAGACCCGCCGACTGCGAAGAAGTGGCCGGCTGGTCTGCCGCCGCTCCCGCCCGCCTGCTGCCGGAGGACCTGCGTGGCCGCCAGCCCCCGTCGTAGCGCCGTCCGCGACCGGATCGTCGTGCGCGGTGCGCGTGAGCACAACCTCAAGGACGTCGACCTCGACATCCCCCGCGACGCCCTGGTGGTGTTCACCGGCCTGTCGGGATCGGGCAAGTCCAGCCTCGCCTTCGACACCATCTACGCCGAGGGACAGCGTCGCTACGTCGAGTCGCTGTCGGCCTACGCCCGCCAGTTCCTCGGGCAGATGGACAAGCCGGACGTCGACTTCATCGAGGGGCTGTCGCCGGCGATCTCGATCGACCAGAAGTCGACCTCACGCAACCCGCGGTCGACGGTCGGCACCATCACCGAGATCTACGACTACCTGCGCCTGCTGTACGCCCGTATCGGTCAGCCGCACTGCCCCAACTGCAGCCGCCCGATCGCCCGCCAGACCGCCGAGCAGATCGTCGACCAGGTCCACGAGTTGCCGGCCGGCACCCGGTTCCAGGTCCTGGCGCCCGTGGTCCGCGACCGCAAGGGCGAGCACGCCGCCCTGTTCCAGCAGCTGTCGACCGCCGGGTACGCCCGCGTCCGGGTCGACGGCGAGGTGTACCCGATCGACGAGGTGCCCAAGCTCGCCAAGACCTACAAGCACACCATCGAGGTGGTGGTCGACCGGCTGGTCCAGAAGGAGGACATGCGTCGCCGGCTCGCGGACTCGATCGAGACCGCGCTCCAGCTCGCCGACGGCGTCGCGATGATCGAGGTCGTGCCCTCGCGCGAGGCGGTCGAGCGCGCCGAGGCGGAGGGACTCCCCGCGGCCGAGGCCGAGACGCTGATCTTCTCCGAGCACCTCGCCTGCGCTCACTGCAGCCTGTCGTACGAGCAGCTCGCCCCGCGCAGCTTCTCGTTCAACTCGCCGTACGGGGCGTGCGAGACCTGCAGCGGCCTCGGCACGCAGCTCACCGTCGACCCCGAGCTCGTCCTCGGCGACCCCGACCTGTCGGTCGAGGAGGGCGTGGTCCTGCCGTGGGGGACCGGCCAGCAGTCCAACTACTACCGCCAACTGCTGCGCGCCACCGTCCAGCACGCCGGCGGCGACGCGTCCGCGCCGTGGGGCGAGCTGAGCGCCGACGTGCAGGACGCGGTGCTGCACGGCCTGCCCGACCGCGTCCACGTCAGCTACACCAACCGGTACGGCCGCAAGCGGTCGTACAAGGCCAAGGTCGAGGGCGTGATCCCCTCGCTCCTGCGGCGCCACGCCGAGACCGAGTCCTCGCACGTGCGTGAGCAGGTCGAGCAGTACATGCGTGAGGTGCCTTGCCCCAAGTGCCACGGCAAGCGCCTCAAGCCCATCGTGCTCGGCGTCACCATCGGCGGCACCTCCATCGCCGAGCTGACCAGCATGTCGGTGGCCGAGGCGGACGCCTTCGTCACCGGTCTCGAGCTGTCCGACCGTGACGCGCTGATCGGCGCCCGGGTGGTCAAGGAGATCCGCGCCCGGCTGACCTTTCTGCTCGACGTGGGTCTGGACTACCTGACCCTGGACCGCCCGGCCGGCTCGCTGTCGGGTGGCGAGGCCCAGCGGATCCGGCTCGCGACCCAGATCGGTGCGGGCCTCGTCGGCGTCCTCTACGTGCTCGACGAGCCGTCGATCGGGCTGCACCAGCGCGACAACGAGCGGCTGATCGAGACCCTCATCCGGCTGCGTGACCTCGGCAACACCCTCATCGTGGTCGAGCACGACGAGGCCACCATCGACGCGGCCGACCACGTGGTCGACATCGGCCCCGGTGCCGGCGTGCGCGGGGGCGAGATCGTGCACTCCGGCTCGGTCGAGGGGCTGAAGCGCCTCAAGCGCAAGTCGCTGACCGGTGCGTACCTGTCGGGCGAGCGCAGCATCCCGATCCCGGGGGAGCGGCGGTCCGGCGACGGTCGCAGCCTGTCGGTCCGTGGGGCGATCGAGCACAACCTGCGTGACCTCGACGTCGACCTGCCGATCGGCACCTTCACCTGCGTGACGGGCGTGTCGGGGTCGGGCAAGTCCACCCTGGTCAACGACATCCTGTCGCGGGCGCTGATGCGCCACGTCTACGGCTCGCGTGAGCTGCCCGGCCGGCACGTGCGCATCGAGGGCCTCGAGGAGGTCGACAAGGTCGTCGTCGTCGACCAGTCGCCCATCGGTCGCACGCCGCGCTCCAACCCGGCGACCTACACCGGGGTGTTCGACCACGTCCGCAAGCTCTACGCGAGCACCCAGGAGGCCAAGGTCCGCGGCTACATGCCGGGGCGCTTCTCCTTCAACGTCAAGGGCGGCCGCTGCGAGTCGTGCCGCGGTGACGGCACGCTCAAGATCGAGATGCACTTCCTGCCCGACGTGTACGTGCCGTGCGAGGTCTGCAAGGGGCGGCGCTACAACCGCGAGACCCTCGAGGTGCACTACAAGGGCAAGACCATCGCCGAGGTGCTCCAGCTGTCCATCGAAGAGGCGCTGGAGTTCTTCGCCAACATCCCCGCCATCGCCGGCCACATGCAGACCCTCGTCGACGTCGGCCTCGGCTACGTCCGCCTCGGCCAGCCGGCGACGACCCTGTCGGGCGGCGAGGCTCAGCGGGTCAAGCTCGCCTCCGAGCTGCGCAAGCGCGCGACCGGCCAGACGGTCTACATCCTCGACGAGCCGACGACCGGTCTGCACTTCGAGGACGTCCGGCGTCTGCTCGAGGTGCTGCACCGCCTGGTCGACAAGGGCAACACGGTGATCGTCATCGAGCACAACCTCGACGTGATCAAGACCGCCGACCACCTGCTCGACCTCGGTCCCGAGGGCGGGAACGGCGGCGGGATGATCGTGGCCCAGGGCACCCCCGAGGAGGTGGCGGCCACGGCCGGCAGCTACACCGGCAAGTTCCTGGCCGACGTGCTCGGTCGGAGGTAGGTGGGTGCCCCGGCGGGGAGACACCGGGAGGGCCGAGGCACGGTCCCGCGCGTCGGTCGCTGCCGTCCGTGAGCTCGTCCGGGACGTCACCCGGCACGCCGACCTCAGCCCCGAGGTCACCCGGGTCCGCTGGTGCGGGGCGCCGCCCCCCACCACGCGCAGCCGTGTGGGTGCCCGGTTCACCGGGTGGAGCCGCACGGGGCCCGTCCGCTGGGTCCGGACCTGCGAGGTGGTCGCCGACGAACGGCGCACCTTCGCCTGGGTGACGCTGCCCACCTGGTGGAACCACGACGCGACGCTGTGGCGGGTCGATCTCGCTCCGGACGGTCCGGGTTGCCGCGTGACGCTGTCCTACGAGGTCCTGGCCGACGCCCCGTGGTTCATCCGCGTCGGCGGTGTGCTGACCGGACGGGTCCGGCGGCTGCCCGCCGACCTCCAGGTGACCGTCGACACGCTCGCCCGGGCCGCGGCCGGTCGTGTTCCCGGGCCGCGGTCAGGGTGCTGAGGCAGCGTCAGTCCGGGCGAGGTTCGCGGCCTCGTTCGACGCGCAGCTCGGTCGTGCGGTCGCGGGTGTCCTCGTAGGCGTCACCGGTGACCTCGTCGAGGTCGACCTTCGGTCGGTCGAGCGGCCCGACATCGCGTGGCACCAGGCCCCGCCGTCGCGGCCGCTGCGTGGTGGCGTCCTCGTCGCCGTTCTCGTCGCGGCGGTTCAGGACCGGGTAGCCGCGACGCTGCCCACCGATGTCGATCAGGCGGCTCGGCATCCGGATGCCCGCCTGCTCGAAGGCGTGGTGGAGCCGCTCGCGCAGCTGGCGGTTGATGTCCCAGTTGGCCATCGGCTTGGTCGGGGTGACCACCCGGATGGCGAGGCCCTCCGGTCCGAACTCCTGCACCCCCCAGATCTCGGGGTCGCCGATGATGTCCTCGCCCCACACCGGGTCGGACGCCAGTTCGGTTGCGACCTTGTGGATGATGGCCTTGGCCGTCGGCACGTCGGCGTCGAGCGCGAGTGGCACGTCGAGCGTGGAACGCCCCCACTGTTGCGAGAGGTTGCCCACACGTTCCATCGACCCGTTGAGGGCGTGCCAGACCACGCCGTCCATGTCGCGGAAGGAGGTCGCCCGCAGGCCCACCCGCTCGACCTGACCGATGCGGTCGTCCACCTGGATCCAGTCGCCGACGCCGTACTGGTCCTCGATGAGCATGCCGATGCCGGCCAACACGTCGCGGACCAGCTGCTGGGCACCGAAGCCGATGATGATGCCGGCGAGCCCGGCCCCCGCCAGCACGGGCTGGAGCGAGATCCCGAGCGCATCGAACATCGCCAGGATCACGACGAACCAGATGAGGACGCCCGCCACACCGCGGGCGACCCCGGTGATGGCCTGGAGGCGCTGGAAGCGGCGCAGCCGGTAGCGGGCCACGTCCAAGGTCCCGCGGGCCTCGCCCCGGTCGAGCCGCGCCTGGATCCGGCGTTCCATGGTGCGGCTGAAGCGCAGGATCGCCGCCCGCGCCAACCGGCTGAGCAGGTACCCGAGGGCGATCAGGATCACGATCCGGATGCCGGTGCCGATGGCACCCGCCGCGCGGGCCACCAGCTCGTTGCCGGTCAGGTCGAGGAGCCACACGCAGAGGTCGTTGACCTCGCTGTCCCCGACGGTGCACACCTCGGCCGCACCGCTCGCCTGCGCCAGCACCCTGAGCACCACTGCCTCCAGCTCGTTCACCTGTGGCGCGAGGACGCGCCGCAGGTGAGCGTAGACACCGGCCCACCACGCGCCGAAGGGCGGTCCCCGGTGAGCAGTACGCTCGCCCCGTGCGTAACCCGGCCCTCGCCTTCCGTCCCGAGCCCGGCGCGATCCCCGACGCGCCGGGTTGTTACCAGTTCATCGACGGGGCCGGGCGGGTGGTCTACGTCGGCAAGGCCAAGTCGCTGCGCCAGCGTCTGGCGAGCTACTTCGGGGTCTGGCACGGCATCGCGCCGCGGACGCGCGCGATGCTCGAGGCGGCCCGGTCGGTGGAGTGGATCGTCGTCGACTCCGAGGTCGAGGCGCTGCACCTCGAGTACACGCTGATCCAGCGCCACAAGCCGCGGTACAACGTCCGGTACGTGGACGACAAGTCGTACCCGTACCTGGTGCTGACCACCTCCGAGGCGATCCCCCGCGCGATCGTCAAGCGCGGCAAGGTCGCCAAGGACGATCGGCGGTTCGGGCCGTACGCCCACGCCTACGCCATCCGCGAGACGCTGGACCTGCTGCTGCGCGTGTTCCCCGTCCGCACCTGCCGGAACGGCGTGTACGACCGGGCGCAGCGCCTCGGGCGACCGTGCCTGCTCCACCACATCGACCGGTGCGCGGCCCCCTGCACCGGCGTGGTGTCCGAGGACGAGCACCGCGACCTCGTCGAGTCGCTCGCGGCGTTCCTCGACGGCGAGACCGGCCCGGTGCTCGCCCAGCTCGAGGCCGAGATGCGGGCGGACGCCGCCGACCTCAACTTCGAGTCGGCGGCACGGCGGCGCGACCAGCTCCAGGCTGCCCAGCGGGCCCTCGAGAAGCAGCAGGTGGTCACCGAGAAGCCCGAGGACCTCGACGCCATCGCGGTGTACGAGGACGAACTCGAGGCCGCGGTCCAGGTGTTCTTCGTCCGCCGGGGGCGGCTCGTCGGACGCAAGGGGTGGACGGTCGACAAGGTCGAGCCGCTCTCCACCCCGGAGCTGCTGACCAGCTTCCTGTTGCAGCTGTACGCCGAGCGCAGCGACGAGGTCCCGCCGCAGATCGTCGTGCCGGTCGAGCCCGACGATGCCGAGGCCCTCTCCGTGCTCCTCGCCGAGCAGCGGCGGGCGACACGTGCCGGATCGCGAGGGGCACCGATCCGCCGGGTCCGCTTCACCGTCCCGCAGCGGGGCGACAAGAAGGCCTTCCTCGAGACCGTCGAGGAGAACGCCCGCGAGGCGTTCCAGCGCGCGCGTATGAAGCGGGCGACGGACTTCGACGCGCGGTCACGGGCGCTCAAGGAGCTCGGGGACGCGCTGGCCCTGGACGAGGCCCCGCTGCGCATCGAGTGCTTCGACATCTCCCACCTCGGCGGCACCGAGGTGGTCGCCTCGATGGTGGTGTTCGAGGACGGCCTGCCCAAGAAGTCCGAGTACCGCCGGTTCAAGCTGTCGCAGGACAAGAACGACGACTTCGCCGCCATGCACGAGGTCATCGGACGTCGCTTCCGACGTCTGGTCGAGGCCAAGGGCGAGCCGATCCTCGACGAGGAGGGCACGCCGAGGAAGTTCGCCTACCCCCCGAACCTCGTCATCGTCGATGGCGGCCGGGGGCAGCTGAACGCCGCCCTCGCCGCCGTCGAGGACCTGCCGATCGACGAGGTCGCGTTCGCGGGCCTCGCCAAGCGGTTCGAGGAGCTCCACGTCCCGGACCGGGCCCGACCCGTGGTGCTGCCCCGGGGTAGCGAGGCGCTGTTCCTCGTCCAGCGGATCCGTGACGAGGCGCACCGGTTCGCCATCACCTACCAGCGGGGTCGACGGACCAAGCTCGTGGCCACGTCGGAGCTCGACGCGATCCCCGGCATCGGCCCGGGGCGTCGCAAGGCCCTCCTGACGCGCTTCGGATCGGTCGCGGCGATCACCCGGGCGAGCGTCGAGGACCTCACCGCCGTCCCGGGCATCTCCCGTACGCTCGCCGCGCAGATCCACGACCACCTCCACGCGGGCCGTCCCGAGGACGCCCCGACCGCCCAGGAGCCGACGTGAGCGACCCGGCCGCCGCCTCGCCGACGACCGACGACGAGGCCATCCGCTCCGACGTGCTGATCATCACGGGCATGTCCGGTGCCGGACGCACCGAGGTCTCCAAGGTGCTCGAGGACCACGACTGGTTCGTGATCGACAACCTGCCGCCGTCGCTGCTCGGGAAGGTGGTCGACCTGGCCTTCGCACCCGGCTCGGCGGTCACCCGTGTGGCGCTGGTGGCCGACGTCCGTGGCCGGCAGTTCTTCGACGAGCTGCTCGAGACGATCCAGCAGCTGCGTGCCGGCGAGGGCCACATCCGGGTGCTCTTCCTGGAAGCATCGGACGAGGTGCTGGTCCGTCGCTTCGAGGCCACGAGGCGGCGTCACCCCGCCAGCCACGAGGGCATCCTGGAGGGCATCCACCGCGAACGGCAGCTGCTGGCCGAGCTGCGGGGCACCGCCGACCTGGTCATCGACTCGTCGACCACCAACGTCCACCAGCTGCGCGACCGTGTGGTCGAGGTCCTCGGTATGGAGGACCAGTCGCCGTTGCAGGTCACGGTCGAGTCGTTCGGGTTCAAGCACGGTGCGCCCCGCGATGCCGACATCGTCCTCGACGTCCGCTTCCTGCCGAACCCGCACTGGGTCGACGAGCTCCGTCCGTACACCGGGTTGGACGCGCCGGTGCGCGACTACGTCTTCGGGCAGGGAGCCACACCGCCGTTCGTGGCCGCGCTCGAGGCCCTGCTCGACGCCAGCGTCCCCGGGTACGTGCGCGAGGGGAAGCGGTACCTGACCGTGGCGATCGGGTGCACGGGTGGCAAGCACCGCTCGGTCGCGATGAGCGAGCACGTCGCCGGGTACCTGCGCCGGACCGCCCCCGACGTCAAGGTGGCCGTGGAGCACCGCGACCTGGGGCGCGAGTGAGCGCCGGGCCGGGTGACGGGTCCCGCGCCGTCGCCATCGGTGGCGGACACGGCCTGTCCCGGTCGCTCGGTGCGCTGCGACGCGTCGTCGATCACGTCACCGCCGTCGTGACCGTCGCGGACGACGGTGGCTCGTCGGGGCGCCTGCGCCGCGACCTCGACGTGGTGGCACCAGGTGACCTGCGCATGGCGTTGGCTGCGCTCGCCGGTGACCGTGGACTGGCGGACCTCCTCCAGTACCGCTTCCCGCGCGGCGAACTGGCCGGCCACAGCCTGGGCAACCTCGTGCTGGTCGCCCTCCAGGACCTCGCTGCCGGGGACATGGTCGACGCGCTCGATCGGGCGTGCCGCTTCCTCGACGTCCCGGGTCGGGTCCTGCCCTGCACCGACGTCCCGGTCACCCTGCACGCCCGCACCGGCGACCAGGAGGTCAGCGGCCAGGCCGCGATCGGGACCACCCCGCGCCTCGACCAGGTCTGGTTGGACCCACCGTCGCCTCCGGCCACGGCCGCTGCCGTGGCCGCGATCCGGCAGGCCGACCTGCTGGTGCTCGGTCCTGGGTCGCTCTACACCAGCCTCCTGCCCAACCTGCTGGTCCCTGGGGTGGCACGCGCGGTCACCGCCTCGAACGCTCCCGTGGTGCTGGTGGCCAACCTGCGCGAGCAGCCCGGTGAGACCGAGGGGATGTCGCTCATCGCGCACCTCGACGCCCTGGCCGAGCACGTGCCCGACCTGACGATCGACGTGCTGATCGCCCACGACGGAGGTGAACCTGCGGGAGGTGCCCCGTTGCACGTCGACGAGACCGCGTTGGCGGGTCGCGTCGGACGGGCGGTCGTGCGCGACCTGCTCGACGGCCAGGACGGACACGACCCCGTGGTGCTCGGGCGGTGCCTCGCCGAACTGCTCGGCCGCTGACGTGAGCTTCACCGACGAGGTCAAACAGGAGCTCGCTGGCCTCCCGATCGACGACGAGGTCGAGGCCCACCACGAGCTCGCTGCTCTCGTGCGGTTCGGTGGTGCGCTCGTCGTCGGCGGCGGGGATCGCGGGTTGCTCGTGGACCTCGAGACGGTCTCGGGTGCGACCGCCCGCCGGACCTACTCCCTGCTGCAGCGGCGGTACGCGATCGCGCCGGAGCTGCGTGTCCGGGCACCCGGCGGGGTGCAGCGGCGTCGGATGTACGGGGTCCGCCTCGACCAGGGGGCCGAGCGGGTCGCCCGCGATCTCGGCCTGCTGGACGCCGATGGGCGACCCGCTCCGCCGCAGCCCCGCCTCGACGTCGGCGCCGCGGCCTGCATCCGTGGCGCGTTCCTCGCCGCCGGCAGCATCTCGTCGCCCGACCGCCCACCCCACCTCGAGGTCGTCGCCCACCGGGTCGACGCGGCCGAGGCGCTCGCCGCCACGGCCCGCGCGCTGGTGGACGGACAGGTGGGGGTCGTCACGTCGCGCTCGGAGGACGGGACGCCAGGGGAGCGGCCGCGCCTGGTGATCAAGTCGGGGGAGACCATCGGGGGGTTGCTCGCCGCGATGGGGGCCACCGGCGCGTTCCTGCGCTGGGACGAGCGGCGGCTGCGACGACAGCTGCGCGGCGACGCGACCCGGCTCGCGAACGCGGACGCGGCGAACCTGCGGCGGACGGTCGAGGCGGCCAGCGCGCAGGTCAAGGCGGTGGAGCAGGTGGTCGCTGAGCTCGGTTGGGACGAGCTCGACGAGGACCTCCGAGCCGTGGCCATCGCACGGCTCGCGAGCCCGGACGCGTCCCTGACCGAGCTCGGCCAGCTCGCCGACCCGCCGTTGTCGAAGTCGGCGGTGCACCGGCGGCTCCGGCGGCTCGAGGCGCTGGCCGACGAGCTCGGCGGAGGGTGACCCAACGGCCCTCTCGAACGGGGTCCTCCGGCCCTGCGTGCTGCTGACGCGCGCCGCGAGGCCGTTGCTAGGGTGGCCGTGAGCTCCCTCGCTCCCTCCTCCCCGTTCCAGGAGCACGCCCGATGACCCTGCGCGTCGCCATCAACGGCTTCGGCCGTATCGGCCGCAACTTCCTCCGCGCCGCCAAGAAGGGCGGCATCGATCTCGAGATCGTCGCCGTCAACGACCTGACCGACACCGCCACGCTGGCGCTGCTGCTCAAGTACGACAGCGTCCACGGCCGCTACGACGGCACCGTGGAGACCAGCGGCGACGACCTCGTCGTCGACGGCGACACCATCAAGGTCCTCTCCGAGCGTGATCCGGCCGACCTGCCCTGGAAGGACCTCGGCGTCGACGTCGTGATCGAGTCCACCGGGTTCTTCACCAAGCGGGCCGACGCTGCCAAGCACCTCGATGCAGGCGCCAAGAAGGTCCTGATCTCCGCGCCGGCCAAGGACGAGGACGTCACCATCGTCCTCGGTGCCAACCAGGACGAGTACGACGCCTCGAAGCACGACGTCATCTCGATGGCGTCCTGCACCACCAACTCGGTGGTCCCGATGGCCAAGGTGCTCGACGACGAGTTCGGCATCGCCCAGGGTCTGATGACCACGATCCACGCCTACACCGGCGACCAGCGCCTCCACGACGCCCCGCACTCGGACCCCCGCCGCGCCCGTGCGGCCGCGCTGTCGATCGTCCCGACCACGACCGGCGCCGCCAAGGCCGCCGCGCTCGCGCTGCCCCAGCTCAAGGGCCGTCTCGACGGCCTCGCGCTGCGCGTGCCGATCCCGAGCGGCTCGATCACCGACCTGGTGCTCGTGCTCGACCGTGAGGTCACCGCCGACGAGATCAACGCGGCGATGAAGAAGGCCGCCGACGGTCCGCTGAAGGGTGTCCTGGAGTACAGCGAGGAGCCCCTCGTCTCGATCGACATCGTGGGCAACCCGCACTCGTGCATCTTCGACGCGCCGAGCACGATGGCGAGCGGCACGCTCGTCAAGGTCCTCGGGTGGTACGACAACGAGATGGGCTACTCGACCCGCCTGGCCGAGGCCGCGGCGTTCGTGGGCGCCGGTCTCTGATGGCAGCCGTGCCGCTCCTCGAGGGCGTGCGCACCCTGGACGACCTCGAGGTCCGTCCCGGGCTGCGCGTGTTCGTCCGCGCCGACCTGAACGTCCCGCTCCGGGACGGACGGGTGACCGACGACCTGCGTGTCAGGTCGTCGGTCCCGACCCTGCGCCGCCTGCTCGACGGCGGCGCTCGGGTGGTGGTCGCCTCGCACCTCGGGCGACCGAAGGGCGAGCCCGACCCGGCGTCGTCCATGGCGCCGGTCGGCGCACTGCTCGAGGAGCTGCTCGGGGCCCCGGTGATGGTCGCCACCGACGTGGTCGGTGACGACGCGCGCGCCAAGGCCGACGCGCTCGAGGACGGTGAGGTCCTGCTGCTCGAGAACCTGCGCTGGGACGCGGGGGAGACGAAGAACGACGACGCGCTCGCGGACGCGCTGGCCGCCTTCGCCGACGTGTACGTCGACGACGCGTTCGGTGCGGCCCATCGCGCCCACGCCTCCATCAGCGGGGTCCCGGCCCGCATCCCGGGCTACGCGGGGCTGCTGCTCGCTCGGGAGCTCGAGGTGCTCGGCGGCCTGCAGGCCGACCCGGCGTCGCCGTACGTCGCCGTCCTCGGCGGCGCGAAGGTCAGCGACAAGCTCCTGGTGCTCGAACAGCTGCTCCAGCGGGTCGACGCGATCGCCGTCGGTGGCGCCATGGCCTTCACCTTCCTGGTGGCCGAGGGCTTCGAGGTCGGCACCTCGCGGGTCGAGGAGGACCAGGTCGACACCGTGCGGGATCTGGTGGCCCAGGCACGCGAGCGTGGCGTCGACGTCCTACTGCCCACCGACGTCGTCGTCGCCCCCGCGTTCGAGCAGGACGCTCCGGCCACGACCGTCCCCGTCGCGGCGATGCCTGCCGACCAGATGGGCCTCGACGTCGGGCCGGACACGGCGGCGGCGTACGCCGCGGCGATCGCCGACGCGGGCAGCGTGTTCTGGAACGGCCCGATGGGCGTCTTCGAGTGGGAGGCGTTCGCTGCCGGCACCCGCACGGTCGCGCAGGCCGTCGCCGACGCCCAGGGTTTCACCATCGTCGGTGGTGGGGACTCGGCGGCTGCGATCCGCGCCTTCGGTCTCGACGACGCGGTCGATCACGTGTCCACGGGGGGCGGCGCGTCGCTCGAACTGCTCGAGGGCAAGACCCTCCCCGGCGTCGCAGCCCTCCGCCAGGCCTGACTCGCTGCTGCGACCGGTTGCTACGGCGCGTGTAGGACCGTGCGCCTGCAACCGGTAGCCGACCGGACGTCCGTCGTGCGCGTCACGCGCGCCGCGGTGGCTCGTGCTCGCGTCCGATCCCGCGCCGACGTTGGCCGGCGATCGCGGCGTCCAGGGCATCGAACACCAGGTCGCGTTCTTCGACCCAGTCGCGCCAGTCGATCGGGAACGGACGCCACGGGGTACCGGCGTACTGCGCCATCCGCCGGCGATCGGTCCGCCGCTGCGCCCGCGACCGGTGGAAGCCGTCGCCCTGGCACTCCAACGCGAGCAGCCAGAGGCGCAACAGGATGTCCGGTCCGAGCCCGATCCCGTCCGGCGTGTCGATCCGGGTGACCGTGCGCTCGGGCTGGTACCCGAGGCGCGCGAGCTCGTCGACGACCTCGTCCTGGAAGATCGACTCCACGATCCTGCCGGCGAGGTCATCGCTCATGGCCACCAGCCGGCCCGTCCCAGCCAACGGTCGCGCCGCCCGGGCTCGTTCCCCGACCTCCTCGAAGGTGGTCAGCCCCGCCTGCACCACGTCGAGCAGCAGCGGGCGGACCAGCTGGGGGCTGAGGTGTGCCGTGGACAGCACCAGGGCTGCCCCCCGCAACGTCGGGACGCCGTCGATCTCCTCGACGTCCGCGTCGCGCAGCCAGCGGACCAGACGCCCCGCGGTTCCGGGCACGTGGGGGAGGCGCGTCCCGTGTCGGACGACGAAGGTCGACGGTCTCGGCGGACGGACGCGCAGGCCGCGGAGCCAGGCCGCACTGGTCCCCGACGCCGCGGCGAGGTGGCTCGTCGACAGGCAGGCGGTGAGCAGGTCGCGCTGCACCGACCTCGCAGCACCCGGGAGGATGCGGACGCGTGCCGAGGGGGCCTCACAACCGGCGGCCCGGGCGAGGTCCGAGAACGTCCGCCCGTGGAGGCCGAGACTCGCTGCGAGGTCGACGTCAGCGACGTCGTGCCGGTGCGCTGCAGCGCGGACGAGTTCGTTCCAGCTCGGGTTCATGACCCCATCCTGCTGGGCCGGGCCTCGAAGCAGTGCTCGGTGATCCTCACGCCTGTGGATAGTGATGATGGCGGTGGGTCAACTCGCCGACCCTCACGGCCGACCGGCTGCTAGCGGTTGCAGGGGCCCGGGCTGGGGGGTGTGGTCGCTACCGGTCGCAGGGGCCCGGGCGGGGGTGGTCGCTACCGGTCGCAGGGACACGGCCGGGGCGGCGACGCTGCTACCGGTTGCAGGGGCTCCGGTGGGTGCGGGTGGTGGCTACCGGTTGCAGGGGCTCCGGTGGGTGCGGGTGGTGGCTACCGGTTGCAGGGGCTCCGGTGGGTGCGGGTGGTGGCTACCGGTTGCAGGGGCTCCGGTGGTTGCGGGTGGTGGCTACCGGTTGCGGAGGCCTGGGTGGCGAGGGGGTGGTCGCTGCGTGCACCATCACGGTCGCGGGCGTGTCGGGGTGAGCTAGCGTCGGTCGGCTCCCCCTCCTCCGCGCGGCAGCGCGGCTCGCCTCCATCCGCGAGGTCCCTTCCCGTGAGCACCGCGACACCGGCCGACGAGCTGCCGACGCCGACCTTCCGCCAGGTGGTCGGGGACGGTGCTGCCCTCATCTGGTACTTCATCCGCGAGCAGCCCCTGGTGTTCTGCCTCGGTGCGCTCGGATCGATCGCGTTCGCCGGTGCGATCGTGGCCTCGGCCGTGGTCGTCGGGTACGTGACCGACGAGGTGGTCGTGCCGGTCCTCGCTGAGGGGGAGCCGGTCGGCGGACGCCTGCGCACGGCCGTGCTGCTCATCCTCGCCGTCGCCGTGTGGAAGGCGGTCGGCATCGTGATCCGTCGGACCACCGCGACGTGGCTGTCGTTCGGCGCGCAGATGCGTCTGCGAGAGCGCGTGCTGGCGCACCAGTTCGGCTTGTCGCTGCGGTGGTACGGCTCGCGGACCGTGGGTGACCTGCTGTCGGTCTCCGACAGCGACACGCAGAAGGCGACCTACATGCTCGGGCCGCTGCCGTTCGCGACGGGCGTAGCGTTCCTGCTCGTCGGGGCCACGGTCGTGGTGGTGGCGACCGACCCGGTCATCGGGGTGCTGGCCGGGCTGCTGCTGCTGATCGTGGTGAGCATCGACCTGCGCGGGGCGTACCGGACGTTCACGGCGATGGAGGAGGAGCAGCGCCGTCGAGGTGGGGTGGCGCGGGTGGCCCACGAATCGTTCGACGGTGCACTGACGGTCAAGTCGCTCGGCCGGGAGGCTGCCGAGACCGCCCGCTTCCAGCGCTCGTCGGACCGCCTCCGGGACCAGACCGTCGAGGTCGGCCGGCTGTGGACCGGCTACCGCGCCCTCTCGGAGGTCCTCCCCGCGATCGGCACGGTCGGCATCCTGGTGCTCGGCGTCGGGCGCATCGCGGCCGGCGAGCTGACCACGGGTGAGCTGGTGCGTATCGCCTACCTCATCTCGCTGCTCGCCGTCCCCATCCGGCTCATCGGGTACCTGATGTGGGACACCGCCAACTCCGTGGCCGGATGGACCCGCGTCGCCGAGGTGCTCGAGGTCGACGACGTGGTGAGCTTCGGCCCGCTCGGCCGCGGGGACCGGGCCACCGCGGCAGCCGTCGAGGCGGACGCGGTCGGGTTCTCCTACGAGGCCGACGGACCGCCCGTGCTGGCGGGGATGGACCTGACCATCCCTGCCGGTCGCACCGTGGCCGTCGTCGGACCGACCGGCAGCGGCAAGTCGACCCTCGCCCTCCTGCTCGCCCGCCTCTGGGACCCCGACACCGGCAGCGTGAGGCTCGATCACCGCGATCTGCGCGAGCTCGCCCCCGGCGTCGTGCCGACCGAGGTCGCCTACGTCGCCCAGGGTTCGTTCCTGTTCGACGACGACGTCCGCGGCAACGTCACGCTCGGCGAGGACATCGACGACGAACGGGTCAACGAGGCGCTCCGCCTCGCCGGTGCCGACCGGTTCGTCGCGGCGCTCCCGGAGGGGTTGGCCACCCACCTCGGGGAGCGCGGCACGACGCTCTCCGGCGGCCAGCAGCAACGGCTCGCGCTGGCTCGCGCGCTCGTGCGTGCGCCCCGGCTGCTGGTCCTCGACGACGCGACGTCCGCCGTGGATCCGACCGTCGAGGCCGAGATCATCCGGGGGCTGCAGGAGGCCGAGCTGCCGAGCACGATCGTGATCGTGGCCTACCGCCGGTCGAGCATCGTGCTCGCCGACGAGGTGGTCCACGTCGACGGTGGACGTGTCGTGTCGCAGGGCAGCCACGCCGATCTCCTGGCCACCGATCCCGGGTACGCCGCGATCCTGCAGGCCTACGAGCTCGACGCGGCGGCCCGCGCCGCCGAACGTGCCTCGGGGGAGGAGCAGGCGTGAGCGCGACCACGGTCGACACCGTCACCCGCGAGCCGGTGTGGCGCTCGTTGGTCCGCGCGGGGCGTGTCGCCCCGTCGCTCACGCGCGGCTTCCGGGTGACCGTGCTGCTGGCCCTGCTCGGGACGGGCGGACAGGTCGTGGTGCCCATCGTCATCCAGCAGATCCTCGACGGCCAGGTGCTCGCGCCGGGCACGATCGACCTCGGAGCGGTGCGCAACGCAGGTGCGATCGCCCTGGTGGCCCTCGTCGTCGCTGCCGTGGCCAATCGGCAGGCACAGTTCCGGCTCATCCGATCGTCGGCGGACGGCCTGTCGCAGCTGCGCGTCGCCACCTTCCGGCACGTGCACGACCTGTCGACGCTGCACGTGGCAGCGGAGCGGCGCGGGACGCTCGTCGCGCGGGTGACCTCCGACATCGACGCGGTCACCCGGTTCGTCGAGTGGGGCGGGATCGGCATGCTGGTCGGTTCGGCACAGGTCGTCCTCGTCGTGGTCGTCATGCTGGTCTACGACGTGCGCCTGGCCGCCCTGGTGGTCGGCGCCGCGGCCATCTACGCGGCCTTGCTGCTGCTGTTCCAGCGGGTGCTGCGTCGGGCGTACGACGGGGTCCGCGTCCGGGTCGGGGAATCGCTCGGAGCGGTCTCGGAGGCCATCGCCGGCCTGCCGACGATCCGCGCGTACGGCACCGAGCAGCGGGTGCTCGAGCGGGTCCGGGTCCGGCTGCGGGCCCAGTTCCGGGCCGAGTTCCGCACGGGAGCGCTCGGCGCCTCGATGTTCTCGACCGCCGAGCTGTTCGCCGCGTCCGTCACCGCCGGGGTGGTCGTGGTCGGCATCCTGTCCGCCGACGCCGGCATGACCGCCGGCCAGCTCGTGGCCTTCCTGTTCCTCGTGTCGCTGTTCATCGAGCCGGTCCAGGTGCTGGTCGAGGTGCTCAACGAGGCCCAGACGGCCGCGGCGGGCGTCCGCCGCGTGCTCGGCATCCTCGACCGCCCGCTCGAGGTGGCCGATCCGGAGGACGGTGAGCTCCTGCCGCACCGGCCGCTCGACGTGCACGTCACCGGTGTCCGGTTCCGGTACCCGACCGGCCCGGACGTGCTGCGCGACCTGGACATCGACGTCGCGGCGGGGGCCAGGGTGGCGGTCGTCGGCGAGACGGGCAGCGGCAAGTCGACCTTCGTCAAGCTGCTCGTCCGGCTGCTCGACCCGACCGAGGGGACCATCGAGGTCGGCGGTGTCCGGCTCGACCGGGTCGCGTTCGCGTCGCTGCGCCGTCGCGTGGCCTTCGTGCCCCAGGACGGGTTCCTGTTCGACACCACCGTCGTCGACAACGTGCGCTACGGCGTCCCGGAGGCGACCGAGCGGGACGTGTGGACCGCGTTCGCCGAGCTCGAACTCGACGGCTGGCTCGACCGCTTGCCGGAGGGCCTGGCCACACCGGTCGGCGAGCGGGGCAGCCGGCTGTCGGCGGGGGAGCGGCAGCTGATCGCGCTCGTCCGCGCCTGGATCACCGCACCGGACCTGCTGATCCTGGACGAGGCGACCTCGGCCGTGGACCCCACCCTCGAGGTGTCCCTCCGTCGGGCCATCGAGCGGCTGACCGCCGGCCGGACCAGCATCACCGTCGCCCACCGGCTGTCGACGGCCGAGGCGGCCGACGAGGTGCTGGTCTTCGACGGTGGTGCGCTCGTCGAGCGAGGGCACCACGACGACCTCGTGGCGGCCGGCGGGGTGTACGCGCGTCTCCACGCCGACTGGGCGACCGGGACCACGTGAGCGGGGACGGCGCGCGGCCGCACCCCGTCTAGGCTCGCGCCCCGACCCCCCGGATCAGGAGCACGCGCGTGTCCGAGCGACGGCCGATCATCGCCGGCAACTGGAAGATGCACAAGGATCACCTCGAAGCGATCCAGCTGGTCCAGAAGCTCGCCTACCACCTCGAGGAGCACGACTACGAGGGGCAGGACATCGTCGTCTGTCCGTCGTTCGTGGCCCTCCGTGCCATCCAGAACCTGATCCAGGCCGACAAGCTGCCGATCGAGCTCGGGGCGCAGACCGTCCACGCCGAGGACGAGGGGGCGTTCACCGGCGAGGTGTCGGCCCGAATGCTCGCCCGGCTCGACGTGCGCTACGTCATCGTCGGCCACTCCGAGCGGCGGGCCCTGTTCGGTGAGAGCGACGAGGTCGTCAACGGCAAGCTCCGGGCGGTCCACAAGCACGGCATGGTCCCGATCCTGTGCGTCGGCGAGACGCTGGAGCAGCGGGACGCCGGGCAGGCGGTCGAGATCGTGGCCGAGCAGCTGCGGGGCTCCCTGGCGGGCGTCAAGCTCGCGGAGGCACAGGACCTCGTGGTCGCCTACGAGCCGGTCTGGGCCATCGGCACCGGACGGACCGCGTCGTCCGCGGACGCGCAGGAGCTGTGTGCCGCGGTCCGGGGCGTGCTCGCCGAGCTGTTCGGCCAGGCCATCGCCGACGGCATCCGGGTCCAGTACGGGGGCAGCGTCAAGCCGGGCAACGTCCGCGAGCTGATGAGCCAGCCCGACATCGACGGCGCGTTGGTCGGCGGCGCCAGCCTCTCGAGCGAGGACTTCGCGCTGATCGTCGGCCACCGCCGCCGCTGACCTTCCCTTCCGGACCCCGGCCAAACGGCCCGTGGCCAGCTGGGTGCGCTCCCCGCGCCTTCCGGTGCGTATGCCCCAACACCTCCGACCGCGGTAGTAGCGTGTGGGATGTCTCGGGGGTGGCCCGGGGGCACCGTCGATGGGAGTCGGCGCGTACCCCTCGGTCCCCGACGATCACCGCTCAACGGAAGGAGTCACGGTGGTTAGGGACAAGAGGCTCGGCTGGCGATTGATCGCCGCTACGAGCGCGCTCGCCATGGTGGCGGCCGCGTGCAACGGCACCGACGACGACGGTGTCACCGTCGACGACGACGGCGAGGAGACCGCGGCGCCCGAAGGCGACCCGGAAAACTACTGCGAGGGATCGACCGAGACGGACCTCGTCTGGGCGCACGAGCAGGAGCCGCCGGACCTCCACCTCGACGATCCGGCCAACAACCTGTCGATCGCGTCGTGGATCCAGCAGGGCATGCTCGAGGGCCTGTACGGCATCACGAGCGACATCCTCTTCGTTCCCGAGCTCCTCGAGGACGAGGCCGAGGTCACCGAGAACGAGGACGGCTCGGTCACGGTCGACTTCACCCTCCGCGAGGGCATCCAGTTCTCCGATGGCGAGCCGATCACCGGCCAGACCATCAAGGACAACTTCGACCTGTACATGGACGAGGCGTTCGCGCTCTCGACCCGAGGCGACTACGAGACCATCGACCCCGACAGCTGGGAGATCGACGGGCAGAACTTCTCGTACACCATGCCTGAGTTCTTCGCCGGCTGGCCGAGCCTGTTCGCTCGCGTCCTGCCGACCCACGCCATCGGTACCGAGGGCGAGGCTGCCAACGAGGCCATGCGCGAGTTCATGGTCGACGGTGAGCCCCTGCCGGCCTCCGGTCCGCTGCAGTTCTCCAGCTGGAACCGTGGTGTCGACATGACCCTCGTCCGCAACGACGAGTACCACGGCTCCAACCCGCTGAACGACGACGTCACCAACCAGGGCATCGCCTGCATCACGGGTGTGACCCTCCAGTTCGTGACCGAGACCGACGCGCAGATCAACGCGGTGCGCAGCGGCGAGGCCGACTTCATCTTCACCCAGCCGCAGGTCCCGTTCGGTGAGGGCCTGGCCGACGACCCGAACGTGACCGCAGCATCGGGTCCGTCCGCGGCGTTCGAGCACTGGTCCATGAACATCCACAACCCGCACCTGAACGACGCCGACGTGCGTGAGGCTCTGGCCTACGCCATCGACAAGGGCGTCGTGATGGAGAGCCTCTACGAGCCCCTCTACGGCGACGTCCTGCCGCTGGAAGGTCTCGGTGCGACCTACTGGCTCACCGGCGAGTACTACCAGGACCTCCAGGGCGAGCAGGGCTACGGGCAGGGTGACTTCGACAGCGCCAACGAGCTGCTCGAGGGTGCCGGCTACGAGCTCAACGCCGACAACGTCTGGGAGCACCCGGAGCGTGGCCCGCTGACCCTGCGGGTCTCGACCACCGGTGGCAACCAGCTCCGTGAGCTCCAGCAGCAGCTGCTGCAGGACCAGCTCAGCGAGGGTGGCTGGGACATCCAGATCGACAACCTGCCGGGTGCGGATCACTTCTCCCAGCAGTCGTTCAGCCCCGGCAACGTCGCCTGCTCCGTGAGCGGTGGCGACGACGGTGCGACCGTCACGCTCGCCAGCGGCGACGAGGCCACCGCGGACTGCGGTGTCGTCGACATCGTCCAGTTCGCGTGGGTCGGCGGTCCCTGGCCCGGAGGCCAGAGCGTCGCGTTCAAGACCGGTTCGGAGAACAACCCGCACGGGTACTCCAACACGGACCTGGACGCGCTGCTGGACACCTGCGACCAGACGATCGACGACGACGAGCGGGCCGCCTGCTACACGGACGCCGATCGGTACGTCACCACCCGCACGGTCGACGAGGACGGGCTGATCATCATCCCGTTGACGACGAAGCCGAACTTCTTCGCCTTCTCGGACCTGAACCTGCAGCAGGGCGCGACCGCGGTCGACGCGAACGACGCCGGCCCGCTGGTTCACGCGGTGGACTACCTGCCCCACTGATGCACGGGCGGTGATCGATGCGGAGGGGGCCCGGTGACGGGCCCCCTCCGTCGTACGATGTGCGCCGGAGGGCACGCGGCCGTTACCAGCCGGCCAGGAGCGGCACCAAACCCTCGTGCTGTCGGTGCGCGCCAGAGCGCACCCAGCATCTCGGAGCGCGCCCGCCGATACAGTGTCGCGCGGGAGAACCAAGGGCAACGTCGGGCAAGGTGAGGAAGGCCGCTCGTGTTCGCGTACGTGCTGCGCCGGGTCATCGCGACCATCCCGTTGATGCTCATCGGGACGTTCATCATCTACACGCTGACATCCCTGGCCAGCGACCCCCTGGCCGAGCGCATGGCGACCTGTCAGCGCAACTGCGAGATCCTCCGCGAACGCATCATCGAGGTCTACGACCTCGACCAGCCGATCCCGGTCCGCTACGCCAACTGGATGGTGGGTGCCGTCCAGGGCGACATGGGTACGGCCGTCAGCGTCGGCAACCAACCCGCGTTCGACGTGGTCCTGGAGCGGGGCAAGAACACCGCCCGCCTGGCCCTGCCGGCCTTCGTGATCATCGCCGGCCTCTCGATCGCCCTGGGGGTCTTCTCGGCGGTCCGGCAGTACTCCAAACTCGACTACGCCGTGACCGGGTTCTCGTTCCTCGGCATCGCCTTACCCACCTTCGTGTTCGGCTTGATGCTGCAGGCCCTAGCCATCTGGCTGCTGCGCAACACCGGCGAACGCATCTTCTTCACCCAGAGCATCCGCACGGTCGAGCAGCACGGCTGGCTCCAGATGTTCCAGAGCCACGCCCTGCCGATCGCCACGCTCATCCTGGTGTTCACCGCGTCCGAGTCCCGGTTCATGCGCGCCTCGATGCTCGAGGTCATCAACTCCGACTACATCCGCACCGCACGGGCCAAGGGTGTGCCACCGAGGCGGGTGATCTTCAAGCACGGCCTGCGCAACGCCATGATCCCCCTGGTGACCATCTGGGCCATCGACTTCGCGGCCATGGTGGGTGGTTCGATCGTGACCGAGAGCATCTTCAGCTGGCCGGGGCTCGGCACCCTGCTGCTGCGTGCCATCAACCTGACCGATCTCGACCTGATGATGGGCATCGTGCTCGTGCTGGCGGTGCTGGTGATCTTCTTCAACCTGCTGGCCGACCTGCTCTACGGCGTGCTCGATCCGAGGATCCGTTATGAGTGAGAACCTGCCCCCAGGCGGCACCGGGACCGACGATCCGGCGCGCGACCCGATCATGGATCCGGCCCCCGTCGAGATGGGCAACCAGCAGGTCCTGATCGACGAGCGCGAGGGCGTCGAGATCATCGGCCGCAGCTTCGGCCGGCAGACCTGGGACCGCTTCCGGCGGCACAAGCTCGCCCTGGTCTCGATCGCCGGCCTGGTGCTGATGACGGCCTGGTTCTGGTTCGGGCCGCCGTTCTCGGAGTTCGGGGTCACCCAGACCTCCCGTGCGCTGCGCGAGGGGCCGTCGGCCGTGCACCCGTTCGGGACCGACACGATCGGGCGCGACCTGTACGTGCGGGTCCTGACCGGCGGTCGCTTCTCGATCCTGATCGCGATCGTGGTGTCGCTGCTGACCACCGCGATCGGGACCCTCCTCGGGGCGCTGGCCGGCTACTTCGGCGGCATCCTCGATACCATCATCGACCAGCTCACCAACCTCGTGCTGATCGTCCCGGCCATCGTGGTGCTGCTGGTCCTGGCGCCGGCATTCGGGTCGAGCCCGATGGCGATCGCGGTCCTGCTCGCGCTGCTGCTGTGGCCCCAGATCGCACGCGTCGTGCGGGGCCTGTTCCTGCAGTACAAGGCCCAGGAGTTCGTGCTCGCCGCCCGCGCCGCCGGGGCCCGAGCGCCACGCATCATGTTCCGCCACATCCTGCCGAACGCCTTCGGGCCGATCATCGTCAACGCGACGCTGCTGATCGGCATCGCGATCATCCTGGAATCGACGCTGTCGTTCCTCGGTGCCGGGGTGCAGCCGCCGACCCCCACGCTCGGCAACCTCATCGACCAGGCCAAGGGCAGCATCGAGACCAAGCCGTCGGCCGTCTTCATCCCGGGTGGTTTCATCGTGGCCATCACCCTGTGCATCAACTTCCTCGGTGACGGTCTGCGCGACGCCCTCGACCCGACCTCCCGGAGGGGCTGAGCGTGCCCGCACCCCTGCTGTCCGTCAGCGACCTGGCGGTGACCTTCAAGACCGACGACGGGCTCGTCAGGGCCGTCAACGGCGTGAGCTTCGACGTCCACCCGGGCGAGACGTTGGCGATCGTCGGTGAGTCCGGTTCGGGCAAGTCGGTGTCCGCGATGGCGGTCATGCGCCTGCTGCCTCGGTTCGCCGAGATCACCGGATCGATCGAGTTCGAGGGCCAGGACCTGCTCGCCTTGACCGATCGGCAGATGCGCAAGCTCCAGGGCAGCCGCCTCGCCATGATCTTCCAGGATCCGATGACCGCGATGAACCCGGTGTTCACCGTCGGCGACCAGCTGGTCGAGGCCATCCGGGTCCACCACAAGAACGTGTCGAAGAAGGCTGCTCGGGCACGCTCGGCCGAGCTGCTCGAGCTGGTCGGCATCCCCGAGGCGGCCAGCCGGCTCGACAACTTCCCGCACGAGTTCTCCGGCGGGATGCGTCAGCGGGCGATGATCGCCATGGGCATCGCCAACGAACCCTCGCTGCTGATCGCCGACGAACCGACCACGGCTCTGGACGTGACCATCCAGGCCCAGGTCCTCGAGGTGATGCGGACCGCGCAGGAGGCGACGGGCGCGGCGATGCTGCTGATCACCCACGACCTCGGGCTGGTCGCGGGCGTCGCCGACCGGGTCCAGGTGATGTACGGGGGCCGCCTGTTCGAGACCGGCGGGACCGACACCATCTACTACCGCTCGAGGAACCCCTACACCCGCGGTCTGATGTCGTCGATCCCGTCGGCGGCCACCCGCACCTCCGAGCGTCTCGAGCCCATCCCGGGGTCCCCGCCGTCGGCGATCAACCCGCCGCCCGGCTGCGTCTTCCGTCCGCGGTGCCCGTTCGCCACGCAGATCTGTCACGACGAGGAGCCGGCGCTGCGGCCCTACGAGGGCGACCACAACCACCAGACCCGCTGCCACCACGCCGAGGAGCTGCCGGCCTTCGGTGACGAGATCATCGGGAGCACGGCATGAGCGCGGCCCGTACCCCCGTCCCGGCCGCCGGCGGCCAGCCGGTGCTCGAGATCGTCGACCTCGTCAAGCACTACCCGATCCGCGCCGGGCTCCTGCGCCGCGAGGTCGGACGCGTCCACGCCGTCGACGGGGTCAGCCTGTCGGTCCAGGCGCGCGAGACCCTCGGTGTCGTCGGCGAGTCCGGCTGCGGCAAGTCGACCCTCGGTCGCTCGCTGCTGCGGCTCGTCGAGCCGACGGCGGGCAGCGTGCGCTTCATGGGCGAGGACGTCACCGCGGCGTCCACGGCGAGGCTCCGGGAGCTCCGCAAGCACCTGCAGATGGTGTTCCAGGACCCGTACGCCTCGCTCAACCCGCGGCTGCCGATCCGCGACACCGTCGGCGAGCCGCTCATCATCCACGGCAGCAGCAAGACCGACGCCCGCAAGCGGGTCAAGGAGTTGCTGCAGGCCGTCGGACTGTCGCCCGAGCACGCCAACCGGTACCCGCACGAGTTCTCCGGCGGTCAGCGGCAGCGCATCGGTATCGCCCGTGCGTTGGCGTTGCAGCCCGAGGTCATCGTCCTCGACGAGCCGGTCTCGGCGCTGGACGTGTCGGTGCAGGCCCAGGTCATCAACCTGCTCGAGGACCTCCAGGACGAGTTCGACCTCACCTTCCTGTTCATCGCCCACGACCTGTCGGTGGTCCGGCACATCTCGGACCGTGTCGCGGTGATGTACCTCGGCCACATCGCCGAGCTGGCGGCATCCGACGTGCTGTACGAGGAGCCGGCGCACCCCTACACCCACGCGTTGATGTCGGCGGTGCCGGTCGCCGATCCGCACGCCGAACGGTCGCGTGAACGCATCATCCTGGAGGGCGATCTCCCGTCGCCGTCGAACCCGCCCTCGGGCTGCCGGTTCCACACGCGGTGCCCGATCGCCGAGGAACGGTGCCGCGTCGAGGTACCCGAGCTGCGTGAGGTGGCACCGGGCCACGAGGTCAGCTGCCACTTCCCGATCGCGCCGGGCGAGACGCTGGTCGACCGGGTGCGCTCGCTCGGCCGCGAGGTGCAGATCGCCGAACCGGTCCCGGTCGAGACCGAGTAGCACGCCCCGGGCGCGGGGGACCGTCGGCAGCGAGCTCCGGTCACGAACCGCGCTGCCGCCTGCGGTACAGGTGGGTGGGCGGGACGCCGTCGTGCGGTGGGGGAGCCCGCATGGCCACCGGCCGCTCGGCGTGTTCGAGCAGGCGGCGGAGCTCGTCGTGCTCCTCGCGGCTCTCGACGCGGTCGGTCAGCAGCCACCGGCCGCGCGGGCGACCGCGCGCGATCAGGCCACCGGAGATCCGGGGGTCGCCCTTGGACTCACGTCGCTCGACGACGTTGCGCGCCACGGTGGCCGAGCTCGGACGGCTGCGCTCGATGGCCACGACCCGCTCCCACGGGACGCGCTGGCGGCGGAGCAGGCACACGCGGGTGAGGCCGGTGCGGTCGAACTCCACGCGGCGGGGCATGTCCCCGACTGCGACGAGACCCGCGGCCAGGCCGACCAGCAGCAGCACGAGCGGCACGATCGCCGGCCCGCGGCCGTCGATGAGCGCCGCTGCACCGAGCGCCACGAGCACCAGGGGGGTGACCGCGGCGGCGAGGAGCCCCCGCACGCTGGTGTGGACCACGACCTGGTCGGGGCCGACGGGAGGCAGGGAGGGGCGGAGAGGTTCCACGAGGGTCCCAGGCTACCGGCCACGCATCCGCCCCTCGGGCCGTCGTCCTCGCTACGCTGACCGAGGAGCCAGCGGGACGGCCCGCGGCAGAAGCGCGAGAACCACGGTGAGCCGGCGGAACGAACCCCTGGAGGCGTTGCTCGGACCTCTCGAGCAGGACGTCATGGACGTGGTGTGGCGGCTCGGTGACACGACCGTGCGTGACGTCCACGGCGATCTCGCTGCGCGGCGCAACATCGCGTACACGACCGTCATGACGACCATGAGCCGCCTGGCGAGCAAGGGGCTGCTGGTGCGGGACACCGAGGGCTTGGCGCACCGCTACCGACCAGCGGTCAGCCGTGACCGCTACGCCCGGTCGGCGGTCCACGACGTCCTGTCGTGGCTGCTGGAACGCTACCCCGAGCCGGCGGCGTCGTACCTCGCTGACGTCGTCCACGACATCGACGACGTCAGCCTCGATGAACTGCGCGCCGCGGTCGAGCGGCGTCGGAGCCAGGAGCCCTAGCCGGTGGGCGACTCCCTGGGGCTGCTCCTCAGCCTGCCCGTCGAGTCCGTGGCGGTCAGGGCCATCCTCGCTTCCGCGGCCGGGGTCCTGCTCGTGCGCGCGCTGTTGCGGACCGGGGTGCGTTCCGTGGGCGCGCGCGTCGCCACCGCGTTGGCGCCGGCGGCAGCCCTCTTGGCGGTGCTGCTGCTCTCGTCGCGCGACGGGCTCCAGCTGCCGACGCTGATGACGCCCGCCGAAGCGGTCGATGCCCTGGCGGTCCCGGTCACCGACGGCTACCTGCACTTCGCACCGGTCGCGCTGCCGCTGCTGATCGGGTTCTGGGCGCTGGTGGCCGGCACCCGGCTCACTCGCCGGGCACTGGCGCACCGCAGCGCCCGCCTGGCGGCACGATCGGCCGAACGGCTCGAGGTCCCGTCGGCGCTGATCACGGCGGCTGCCCGGGTGGCCGGGCGGCTGCGGGTGCCGGTGCCCGAGCTGGTCGTGCTGCCGACGTGCGCCGGTGGTGCCTACGTCGTCGGGACACGCCGGCCCGTCCTGGTCGTCGGCGCTGCGCTGGTCGAACAGCTCGACCGTGAAGAGCTCGAGGGCGTCCTCGCTCACGAGTTCGCGCACGTCAAGCGCCGTGACAACCTGGTCGCGACCACGCTCGGGGTCCTTCGGGACCTCGTCTTCTTCGTCCCCGGTGGTGGCTGGGCGGTGGCTCAGCTGCACCGCGAACGGGAACGCGCCGCGGACCAGGTGGCGGTCCGAGCGACGGGTCGGCCCGGTGCGCTCGCCTCGGGCCTGCTCAAGACCCTCGAGGTCGCTCCCGCCCCGACCCCACGCCACCCGTGTGCCGCCCTGGCCCCCTCGGCGACCCTGGTCGAACGCGTCCGCGAACTGGTCGAGGAACGGCCGCCGGTGTCCCGGTTCCGCCGCGGCTCGGAGATGGCGGCGGTCGGGTCGGTCACGGCCGTGGCGGTGGTGCTGGCGGTCGCGGTCCCCGCTGCGGTCGCCGGACCGGACCGGCAGCGTGATGCGGTCGCGCTGGTCTGGTCGGCCCCGGCGTCCGGTCCGGGTGCGACCGAGGCTGCCGAGGCGGTCCCCGAAGCACGGGTCTTCGACGTGTACCGCCGGGCCCGTCTGGATGTCGACGGCGGCCCGGCCGTCGGTGGTGTGGTCCGCATCGACGCCTCCACCCTCGATGACCGGCCGAGCACCTGGCGCGCCTGCGCCGATCCGGCGACGTGTCCCGAGACCGACGTCCGGGGCCTCGGCCTGGTGCCGCGCCCGGTGATCACGGTCGACGCCGAGCTCACCGACCGCTGGCAGGCCACGCCGGCCTTCCGCACGCCGGCAGCGGGTGACGGCCTGTCGATCCCGGCCCTCTACTGGCTCCAGCGCGTCGGCTGACCAGCACCACGGTTCCGGGAGCGACCATCCGCTACCATCCCGGGCCACGCGACCGCTCCGGCGTCCGTGTCGCTGGACCGTCGCTCCTCCGCATGCTCCGAGGTTCCCGTGGACACCCTGACCGTCATCATGATCGTGCTGCACCTCATCCTCGCGGCGTTCCTGATCCTGTTCGTGCTGCTGCACCGCGGGCAGGGTGGCGGTCTGTCGGACATGTTCGGCGGCGGGTCGGGCGGCGGTCTGCAGGGGTCGGCGGTCGTCGAGCGCAACCTGGACCGGTTGACGGTCCTCAGCGCCCTGGCCTTCACGGCCACCAACATCACGCTCGTGGCCATCTACTGACGATGTGGTCCCGCGGACGACGCAGCCACACGCGTCGCCGCAGCTTCGCGCTGCTGCTGGCCCTCCTCCTGCTGACGGCCGCGTGCACCGGCGACGACACCCCTGATCCGCAGCCACCGGCGTCGCCGACGGCTGCGCCGGAGGATCTGCCGACCGGTGGCGGGACGCTGCGCATCGGCCTCGCCAACGATCCGCGGAGCATCGACCCACGCTTCGTCGCCGACGAGGAGGGCGAGCTGATCGTCGGTGCCCTGTTCGAGCCGCTGGTCCGCATCGACGCCCGGGGCCGAGCGGTGCCGGGCGCCGCGCGTGCCTGGTCGGTGTCCGACGACGGGACCGAGATCACCTTCACCCTCCGCGAGGCGACCTTCCACGACGGCCAGCCGGTCACCGCGACCGACGTGAAGCGCACCTTCGACCGCATCGCCGACGGGACGGCGGATCCGCCCTCCTTCCTGGCCTACCTGCTGAGCCCCATCGTCGGGGCGGACGCCGCGGCGGAGGGCGGCGGCGACCTCGAAGGCGTCGAGGTCGTGGACGAGACGACGGTCGTGATCCGGCTGGTCGAACCCCAACCGCGGTACCTGCTCACGCTCGCCGATCCGTCCCTGGTTCCGACGCCGGAGGCAGCGGACGAGGACCCCGAGGGCTTCGGCGAGGCACCGATCGGCAACGGGCCGTACTCGCTGGTCGGCCCGCGTGAGCCGGGCGGCTTCGTGCGCCTCGCACGGGTCGAGGGCCACCACCGCGAGCCGGAGCTCGACGAGGTGGTACTGCAGATCTACCCCGACGATCCCGCCCGGAACCGCCAGTGGGCCGACCTGGAGGCTGGTCTCCTGCACGTCGCCGACGTCGGCCCAGCACACCTCGAGGAGGCGGCGGCGACCTACGGGATCTCGGAGGACGGGTCGAGCGGACCGGGCCTGCTCGACGGAGCGACCAGCACGGTCACGATGCTCGGCTTCGACCTGACCGTGCCACCGTTCGACGACCCGGTGGTGCGTCGCGCCCTGTCGCAGTCGATCGACCGGGACGCCCTGGTGGAGGAGGTGTTCGGTGGCACCCGTCGGTCCGCGGATCGGCTCGTGCCCGAGGGCATCCCGGGCAGCCAGAGCGGCGCGTGCGACCACTGCCGCTACGACCCGGAGGGCGCCGCAGCGTTGCTCGAGGACGCCGAGATCGAGCTTCCCGAGGAGATCGAGTTCACCTTCAACCGTGGCGCGACCAACGCGGCCGTCGCCGAACGCATCGCCGCCGACGTCAGTGACGCGCTCGGCGTGGAGGTGGTCCTCGTCCCGTTGGAGCTCAGGGAGTACGTCCCGGCGGTCCGACGTGGCGAGGCACCGTGGTTCCGCCTCGGCTGGGAAGCCAACGCGCCGGACCCGGGGGCCTACCTCGATCCGTTGTTCCACTCCCGCAACGTCGGGCTCGACAACCTGACGCGGTACGCGGACGAGGAGACCGACGAGCTGCTGGACGCCGGGCGTCGCGCCACCAGCGAACCGGAGGCGGTCGAGGCCTACGCAGCGGCGGAACGCCGGATCCTCGACGCGGTCGCGGTGGCGCCGCTGGTGGTCAACGAGCACGCCCGCGTCGTCACCGAGGACATCGAGGGTCTCGTGTGGCTGCCGTCCGGGCGCGTGGACCTGGCGGTCGTCCGGTTCGTCCAGGACTGAGCCAGTGCGCTCCCGGAGGGCTGCTCTCGGCCACGGTGTGCGGGTGCCGAGCGGTGTTGCCCCGCGTTGGCGACCCCCGTCGGTGACGGCTACGCTCCCGCACCCGCGCGGCGCTGTGCCGCGCGAGTCACGCGCGAGTGGCGGAACTGGCAGACGCGCACGGTTGAGGGCCGTGTCCTGGAAACAGGGTGGAGGTTCAAGTCCTCTCTCGCGCACGTGGCAGCTAGACCCCTCTAGCAGCCCAGATACTGCAGAATAGACGGAACGCCCCCGACCGGTGTCGGGGGCGTTCCTGATGCTTCTGACACCATCCTGACACCATGAGAACGGTGACCGTGTGTTCGTGGGTGTCGGCTCGGGTGTCGGTGGGTGTCATCGGTCGCCGAAGATGGCGGTGGCGGTGAGTTCGGCGGCGGTGGCGTCGTCGCCTTCGAGGGCGTGGGCGTAGACCTGCATGGTGACGGCGGGGTCGGCGTGGCCGATGCGTTCGGACACGACCTTGATGGGCACCCCGGCGCGTAGCGCGAGGGTGGCCCAGGTGTGGCGTAGGCCGTGGACGCCGATGCGGGGCAGGCCGGCGCGGTCGACGTGGTGGGTGAAGGTCTGGGAGGCGCGTTTGGGTGGGATGGCGGTGCCGTCGGGGCGGGTGAAGATCAGATCGTGGTCCTGGCCGTGGGTGGACCAGGCGGGACCGGCGGCGAGCCGCTGCTCGAGTTGTCGGCGGCGGTGGTCGTGGAGGACGGCGAGGGTGCGGGTGTCGAGCGCGATGGAGCGTTCGCTGTCGTCGCTCTTGGCGTCGTGCTGCCAGATGGTGACGCCGTCGGCGACGGTAACGGTCTGGCGGATGGTGAGACGTGCGCCGTCGAGGTCGCTCCAGCGCAGCGCGAGCGCTTCGGCGCGTCGTAGGCCGGTGGTGGCGATGAGGAACCACAGGGGGTGGAGCTGGTCGGGGTGGTCGCGGGTGTGGTCGAGGAAGGCCAGGAGCTGGTCGCGGGTCCAGCAGTGGTCGCGGGCGTTGCGTGAGCGGGCCCGTCGGGCCTTGGGCGGGTTGGCGAGGTCGGCGACGTTGCGGGGCAGGTAGCCGCGGGTCACGGCGGCTTGGAGCGCGACGTGGAGGCAGCCGTGGATGTTGCGCACGCTCTTGGCGCTGAGGCCGTCGTGCAGGTCGGGGTGACAGCCGACGGTCTGGCAGGTGCGGCCGTCGGTGCGGCAGGGGCCGCGACGTTTGCCGTTGACCTCGAGGGCGCGGTAGAGCTGGTCGAGGTGTTCGGGGGTGAGGTGTTCGAGGCGGATCCCACCGATGCGGGGGTTGATGTAGCACTCGATGGACTGGCGGTAGTCGGCCAGGCTGGTGGGCTTGAGCGAGAGCCCGGCGAGCCAACCGCGTAGGTAGTCGGCCAGGCGTTGGCGGCCCTGCGCGGGGTCGCGACCGAGGCCCTGTTCGTGACGGGCGAGCGCGTTGAACCGTCCTGGATCTGATGGAGACTCGGTTCATTGGATTCCAACCGGGTGGCTGGTCTCCGCTCGCTGACTGTAGGTGGCGGTCTCGAACTCCACGGGAGGGATGTCACCCAGGGTGGAGTGCAGCCGTTCGTGGTTGAACCAGTGGACCCAGCCGAGGGTGGCGAGCTCGACGTCGTCGACGTTGCGCCATGGTCCCTTTCGGCGGATCAGCTCGGTCTTGTAGAGGCTGTTGACGGCTTCTGCCAGGGCGTTGTCGTAGCTGTCGCCGACTGATCCGATGGAGGGGACGGCGCCGAGCTCGGCGAGCCGCTCGCCGTAGCGGATGGAGGTGAACTGCGAGCCGGCATCGGAGTGGCAGACCAGTCCTTCGAGCTGGCTGTTGCGTTTCCATCGGGCCATCTCGAGCGCGTCGAGAACCATGTCGGTGCGCATGTGGGTCGCCACCCGCCAGCCGACGATCATCCGCGAGAACGCGTCGGTGATGAAGCACACGTAGACCGCACCGCCCCAGGTCGGCACCACGGTCAGGTCGGTGACCCACAGCAGGTTCGGCCGCTCGGCGATGAACTGCCGGTCCACGAGATCCGGGTGACGTGCCGCGGAGGCGTCCGGTCGGGTGGTCCGGATGCGTTTGCCCCGACGGGCGCCCTGGATCCCCAGCTCACGCATCAACCGGGCGACCTGGTCGCGACCGACCGCCTCGCCGGCGCGCTGCAGCGCCTTCCACATCTTGCGGATCCCGTAGACCTCGTAGTTCGCGGTCCACAGCGTCAACAGCAGCGGCATCAGCACCGCATCCCGCAGCATCCTCGCGGACGGCTCACGGGACTTGGCGGCGTAGTACGTCGACGGGGCGATCGGCAGCTGTTGGCAGATCGGCTCGACCCCGAACTCGTCCTTGTGCGCGTCGATGTAGGCGACCATCACCTCTGTGGGCGGTCGAGCTCCGCCGCGAAGAAAGCCGACGCCGACCGCAAGATGGCGTTGGCGCGCTTCAGCTCCCGGTTCTCCTGCTCCAGTTGCCGCAACCGCTCCGCATCGCTGCTCGTGGTGCCGGGCCGCTCACCGCCGTCGATCTCGGCCTGCTTGACCCACTGGCGCACCGACTCCACCCCGTAGCCCAGCTGCTTGGCGACCCGGGCGACCGTTCCCTGGGTAGCCCCGAGCTCGGTACGCAACGCCTGGACCATCCGCACCGCCTGGGCCTTCTCCTCAGGGCTGTACCGACGCGAGTTCGGCGTCCCCGACGGACCGATCGTGCTCATGGCTCCTCCTTGATTCCAAGGTTAGGAGCCTCCACCGATCCCAGGACGGTTCAGCAGCGCGACTGGGCTCGGGTTGGCCGCCGTGCGTGGGCCGTGTCCCGGCGTCGGGTCAGTCTCCGAGGTGCAGGGCGCGGTGCAGGGTGCGGGCGGCTTGGGCTCGGGTGATGGTCGTGGTCGGGCAGAAGCGCCGGTCGTCGCAGCCGCGCATGATCTCCTCGAGCGCCACGACCGCGATCGCGTCGATGTGGGGTGAGTCGGGCCGGACGTCGGTGAAGTACCAGTGGTAGCCGCTGCCGTCGACGTCGGGTTCGAAGCTGCGGTCGATCAAGGTGGCGGTCTCGTCGCGGCGCAGGCCACGGGTGGGGCAGTAGCGGCCGGGGGCGCAGCCGCGCACGATCCCGGCCCGCTCCAGGGCGGCGATGGCGCCGGCGTGGACCGAGTCGGGGTCGACATCGTCGAAGGTTGGCTGGCCGCCGCGTTCGAGTTCGAGCGCTCGGGCCAGCAGCGAGGCGGCCTGGGCGCGGGTCAGCGGGTCGGTGGGGCAGAACCGGCCTCCGCCGCAGCCCAGGGTGATGCCGCGGGCGGCCAGGGTCCGGATCGCCTCGGCGTGCTGGTAGCCGTCGGGCACGTCCACGAACCGCGGGCGTGGGTCGGTCCCGGTCACCTCGATACGGCGTTCCGCCACGTTGTACGCGTGATTGCCGTGCAGGCAGTCGACGTACACGTGGTACATGCCGGGCAGCAGTCGGTCGGGGATGCGTAGCGCCGTGTGCCACGACCCATCGGCCAGCACCGGCGCCCTGACTCCGTCGAAGTCATCGCGGGTCAGCCCCGAGCCGGGCTCCACCACCCGCGACATCATCACGAACACGTGTCGGCCGGGTGTGTCCGGCGCGATGAAGCACACCCCCGAGGCCCGCAGGAGCTGGCCCTGGCCGACCTGGCGGTCGGGCGAGAGCTCCAGGGTGGTCCGACGGCCATCATCGCCTCGCGCCGCAGCCGGGCCGGCGCCTGCCGTCAGCGTCAGCGCTGCAGTTGCTGCCACCACCAGCGCGGTGACCCGTGTGGTCGGACCCACCATCGTCTCCTCGGTCGGGCTCAGAAGGTCTGCGCCGGACGGGTCACCCCGAGCTGGATGCGGTTCGCACCCTCGGCTGCCGGCTTGTTCGCGTAGCGGTACAGGAAACGCGCGACCTGGGCGCGGGTGACGGCGTTGCCCAGCGAGAACGTCGTCGAGGTAGTGCCCATGACGATCTCGTACTTCTTACCCCAGGTGACGGCCTGGGCGACCTCGCCACTGGTCGCCACGTCACTGAACCCGTGGCTGGTGCCGTGGTTCGGTGACCCGGCGAAGCGGTGGAGCATCACCACGAACTGGCTGCGGGTGACGTTGTTCGCCGGGCAGAACGACGTGCTGGTGCAACCCGCGGTGACACCCTTGGCCCGCGCCCACCGCGTCGCCACCGAGAAGTACGCACTGGAGGGCACGTCGTCGAAGTGGGCACCGAGCGGCGAAGTGGGTGAGCCGGCCATCCGGTGGAAGAACACCACGTTGTGGGCCCGAGAAGCGTTCGCGCTCGGCGAGAAGTTCGTTCCGTCGCCGGTGCCCCCCGCGATGCCCGTGTCCGCCAGCCAGTAGATCGCCCGGGCGAAGCGCGGCGATGGTCGTCTCGTCGAAGCGCTGCGGGTCGATGGTCGGATGATCGGCCAGGACGTTCCGCCGCATCTCGTCGAGGATCTGCCCCGACCATCGCGGCTCGTAGTAGCCCATCGCGGCCAGGGTCAGCATCACGTCGCGAAGCCACTGCGGGTACAGGACGTTCGCGTCGAGGACCGCGACCAGGTCGTCGGGGCGGCTCACCGCAGACCCAGGTTCTCCTCGGCTTCGGCGAGGCGGTCGAGCTGGTCGAGCTGGCGGTCACGGTGCGCCTTGAACTCGCGGAGCGCCTCGGCCGGAACGAGGTGCCGGTTGCCCTTCTTGCGGTAGGGGAGCCGGTCGGCCTTGAGCAGCCGGGTCAGGTACGGCCGCGAGACGCCGAGGAAGTCGGCCGCTTCGGTGGTGGTCAGCAGCGGCTCGGTCCCTGAGGCCAGGCCGTGGACGACCTTGTGCAGGGTCTTGAGCGTCTGGCGGGGGAGTGCGACCGGCTCGCCGTCGCCGACCACGACCACGGTCGGCTGATCGCTCGCGGCACGCAGCGCGCTCTCGAGCTGCTCGTCGAGCGCGGTGAAGCGTTCCGCACGGTCGTTGTCCATAACCGAACTCCTCGGCCTGTATCTGGAACAAGTGTAACCACAAGTCGAAGAGGTGGTCGGGTGTCGATCTCGCCTCGTCTACGGATCTCGGATGCGATCGTGCGGTCGGTTCGTGCACCGTGCCCTGACACCATCCTGACACCATGGGAGCGGGAAACCGGTGACATCCGACGGAACCGGTTGGAACGACACCGTCGTGTTTCCGCAGGTCAGAGGCACGAACATGCAACGCGCGACACGGCAGCGGATGGCTCCCGCATAGTTGAGGGCCGTGTCCTCGAAAGAGGGTGGAGGTTCAAGTCCTCTCTCGCGCACCACCAGCAGGGGAGTTGCCCTGCAGCCAGATGCCCCGGACGGAGCTCCTCCGACCGGGGCATCGTCTCGTCCGGGCCCGCCTGAGCCGGAGGTTGCACGCACCGATCGGCACCGGACGGTGGCCTCTCGTCGAGGAGACGACGAGATGCCGACCAGCCCCTTCCTCACCAAGCTGCGGACCGATGCGATGGTCGCCGGTCGCGAGTCCGCTCACGCAGCGCCGACGGCGTACCGGCACCTCGTCGCGGTGGATGACCTGCCGCCAGTGGTGGTCCTGACGCTGCCGTCCTTGGCTGCTGCCGACCTCTCGGTCCACAGCGTCCGCTTCGACCGGCAGGGCCGAGCTTCCACCCGGCAGCTGCTGAGCGAACTGGCCTGGGACGCCACGACGCGGCTGAGCGTCGAGGTCGACCGCGGCGCTCAGGTGCTCTGGCTGCGCGACGCCGAGGCCGTCGGTGCCCGCGGGGAAGGCCCGGTCACCTGCGCGTGCGAGGGCTGCGCTCACCCCATCCCGCTACCGACCTTGCCTGGTGCCACCCGCGTCGCGGTCGAGACGGTCCGCGTCGATGCGAAGTGGCAGCTCTGCCTGACGCCGGGTCTACGCCAAGCCATCGGCGTGACAGGCGCTGTTGGTCAACCTGCCGACCCTCGAGGCGGTGGCCGTGGTTGCGCCCAGCGCACTTCTTCGGCTCCTACTGGCCGGCGGGCTGGCGGAGAGGCCTCCAGCGGCCGTCAACGACTTCGACACCCTGATGAGCGAGGAGCATCTGTGATGGACGACCGAATCCTCGAGTGGGCCGACGACCTCAAGCACACCGCTGACCGCAAGGGGCTCGACCTCGAGGCGCTCATCGCGGCGTTGCAGGACCAGAGCTCCGCGGCGGCGCCCGCGGCTCCAGAAGGCGGCGCTAACGGCTCGGGGCCGACCATCGCCGAGTACGTCCCGGTCGTCGTCCGCTCGTTGAGCGGTCGGAAGACCGAGACGCGACGCACCTACAGGACCGCGCTGCGGCTCCTGGCCGACGGTTTCGCGCTCGAGGACCACGTTTACGCCCGAAACGGGGGAGAGGCGCGCTCGAAGCCGTGGCCGGACGACCGCGTCGCTCGTTGGCTCCACCACGCTCGCCGCATCAGTCGTGAGTGGGACTTCGCCGTGGACAGGAGACCGGCGACGGCGCCATGCGCACCTACGTCTGCGCCATGCGCTACGCGTTCAAGCTCGCCGCCGGCGACGGACTACTGCCGACGAACGCGGACCCAGCCGGCGCCCTGTCGCTCCAGGGGACGGCGCCCGACACCCGCCACCCGCTCGCCGAAGCCCCGCAGCCGGTCCGACGACGGGGGCGGTGAGGTCCGAACGCCGGCCGTGGTCCTCGCGGTGGGCGGTCGTCCCAGCGATGGCTGGGACATCTGTGTCGAGGCCTCGACGTTCCAGCGTCGCGCTGATGCGCTCGCTCTGCGCGCCGGCCACCAGGGCCGGCGGCGGCGCCGAGGAGGCAACGATGAGCGACGAACACGACCCGAGCCTACTCTGACGATGTCGCTGAGGCGCTCCTCGACATCGCGTCGGCGAAGCCGAGCCTGTCGATCGCGAGCCGCCGAGCGTTGGTAGCCGTCGTCGCGGATGCCAACGTGCCCGCGCGCACACGTGGCGCCGCAGGGTGGACCATCGCCGAGGCCGGAACCTTCGATGCGGGCGCGCTGGCGGCCGTCGACTACATCCAGCCGTACGGTGCTCGCGCGCTCGTTACCGCCGCAGCGCGCGCAGGCCACGCCCCTTCCCAGCACGAGATCGGTCGCGCGATCAACTGACCCAGGACCGACGATGGTGTGTTCGACCTGCTGGCCGTCGGTGCGTGAGGTGACCTCGTACGGGTCGACCGGCTCCTCGTCGTCGGCGCAGCTGCAGGTGACGCTGGTGTGACCGAACCGGTCGCGCAGCACAGCGGCGGTGGCGTCCAGGTGGCGGGGTGTGCCGGAGATCTGCCATCGGCCGGCGCCGTTCGGGGAGCTCCACGTCAAGGTCGGCTCGTTGCACGTTGCACGCATCGTGTCCGGCATCCTTCCGCCTGCAGCGAGGGTGCGTGCGGCGGCGGGGCAGGCAGCTGGCTGACGTTCAGGTGACCGTCACGCACCGTCGGAATGGACCGGACCGGAGAGAACGTGGCAGAGGACCCAGATCCAGCCGGCGGGCGGTTACCGCCAGGCAAGCGGTGCTACAACCGTCCGTCCGCCCTCGTGACGGCGGCGATGTCTCTGCCGTTCATCATCGGCTACGTCGCGGAGGCTGCGACGTCAGGGGTTTCGGACGGGTACTTCTTCGCGGCCCTGTTCGCGCTTGGCGTGTGGCGGGTCGCCGGCGCGTACGTCAAGGCCGACGGGGACGTGCTGGTGGTCCGCAGCATGTGGCGCACCCGTCGGGTGCGGACCGCCGATCTGGACCGGCTCGAGCTCCGGATGCACGTGCGGTTCCACCGCGCGGTGCTGTTCACCGCCGAAGGCCGGCGGGTACCGGCGCTGGCGGCGATGTGGTCGGAGCGTCCTACGAGTGTGTTCGTCCGCCTTCTTCGTGAGGTGGAGTTCCACACCGGTGTCCCGCAGACGCTGCCGTACTGGACACGCCCGATCGCGTGAACGTCGACGGGCTGTCGCGCGCCGGCCACCTGTGGCTGCCGCGGGCCACCGCAGGCGCGCGGCTGAGGCGACACCGAGCGTGGCGGGCGCACGCCACGCGTCGTTGGGGAGGTTGCGGACGTCGCACGGTGGAAAAGGGTCTCGCCCGCACGGTCCCGAGCGGGCGCGATCTGGACCTGGAGACGCCCGCGTGAAGACCCGTTCGAAGTTCGCGACGACGACCGCCGCGGTCGTCGTCGCTCTGACGGTAGGCCTGGTACCTGCCTCCGCAGCCGACGAGCGTGCCGCTGACGCGCCCGCCTCCGAACAGGTGGAGCTCGACCTCAGCGCGGAGGCTGCCGCTATCGCCCGCGACACCGGCGTCCCGGTTTCCGAGGTGGAGCAGGCGCTGCTGAACGTGGACCGGATCGACGCGACCCACCGGCTGGCACGCACGCTGCTCGGTGGCGCGTTCGCCGGGTTCTGGACCGAGCCGGCGACCGCCCGCATGTCCGTCGCTGCCGCGGGCGGTGTGCCACCGGCTGTTCAAGCCCGGCTCGTTGCGGTCAGCGAAGGTCTCGACCTCACGTTCGTTGCCGCCGTACACCCGCTGCGTGACCTCGAAGCGGTGGTCAGGGTGCTTCCCGACGACCTGGGATGGCACCAGGCCGGTGTCGACCCTGTCGCGAACGCGGTCGCGCTGGAGGCGCATCCTGGACGAGGCGCGCAGGTTGCAGTTGAGGTCGCCGCCCGGTTCCCCAACATCCCGTTCACGGTGAACGAGAGCGAACCGGTCGAGCTGGCACAGCTCGTGCCCGACACGTGCGTGAGTCGTAGGAACTGCACCCCGGTCGCCCGCGGAGGGGTCGAGATCTTCTTCGGGCCGGAGACGACCGGGCCGCGGCCGGTGTGCAGCTCGGGCTTCACCGGTGTTCGGGACGGCGCGCACGTGGTGTACACCGCAGGGCACTGCCAAGGCGCCAACGTTCGAGTGAGCCACGCCGGTGTCACCTGGGGCACGATGCTTGTCTCACGGTTCAGCGGCGACACCGACGGGGCGGTGTTCAGCCAGGTCGCACCGTGGCAGCCGAGCAACATGGCGTACTGGAACGACAACGTGAAGACGCACCGCATCACCGCGCGCAGGGTCACCGCCGACCAGTACGTCGGCGAGGCCAGCTGCAAGCTCGGCCGGACCACGGGGAACACCTGCGGAACCATCACTGCGGTCAACCGGGACATCATCGTCGGCGGGACGCTCTTGACCGGGCAGACGTTCACCAACGCCTGTGCTCTGCCTGGTGACTCCGGAGGGTCGGTCCTGCGGACCAGTACCGCTCAGGGCATCGTTTCAGGCGCAAGGTTCCACTTCGACGAAGCTGGAGGTGCGGTGTGCCCACGCCAGGCCGCAGATCGGCTCATGTCGTACACCCCGATCCGGAGGATCGAGGCCCGCGTCGGCGGTGTGGTGCGGACAACGGCCCCGTGATGGACTCGGCCGCACGCCCCGACGGACCACGGTCCAGCATCCAGCCGCGCTGGCTCTGCCGCGCCGCGCTGCTCGGCCTCACGGCGTTGCTCACGACAGGGTGTGGTGAGGCGGTGGCGCCGGTCAGCGTCAGTTCCGATGCGGAGCCGACGGCAGAGGAAGCGCAGGTGCCGGACCAGATCGGCGACACTCCCGACGAGACGCCCGACGCGGTACGCAGCCGCGCCCGAGAGCTCCTCGGTCCAGGACGCTACGGGGGGTTCTGGGCCGAGGACGGGACGCTGGTCGTTGGCTTCGTCGACGAGGTCAGCGACGCCGAACGTGACCAGCTGCGCCAGGTCGCCGACGGCCGACGGTTACGTCTCGAACCTGTCACCTACCCGCTCGCCGAGCTCGAGCGGTTGGCGGGTGAGCTGGAGACGCACCCGGACCTGGGCGAGCTGTCGATCAGCATCCACGAGCCGGACAACGTGGTCGTCGCGCAGGCACAGGACATCGACCGCGCAGCGGAGCTGCTGGAACCGTGGAGCGCCAGGCCGATCCACGTCGCCGAGATCCCGGTGGTGCATGCTCCCGTCGGGCGGGAACCGCCGACCCAGCCGTGACCGCACCGCCAGCTCGCCTACCGATCAGCGTCTGGTGAGTTCGGCAGCCGGGGATACCGCCGGCCTCGTCGCCTCCGTCGAGTCCGGCCACTGGCGCAGCTTGTCCACGTACGCCTCGACCGGAACCCTCACGGTGTGGCTCTCCGCAGTGGCCGCCTCGGAGCGCAACACCTCAGCCGAAGCCTGCAGCTGAGCGGAAGTGGACACCGTGCCTCGTTCGGGCGGAAGCTCGCTCCGGCACCCTACGTGGATGCGCAGCGATGGGGGAGTGGAGCCGTTCACACGGGTGGCCGGCGCGCCGGTCCCAGCCGCGGGTCCCACGTGCTCAGTACGGTTCGGTGGCGACCTGGTGGCCGCAGCGACGAAGGACCGGACAGTGGTTGTGGGACGGGACAGGACCGATGAGGTTCGGCGCCATGACGCTGAGGCGACCCCGGTAGGGGAGCTCCCCTCGCTCGAGGGCCACAGTCCTCTCTCGCGCACTTCGCGGCTAGCCCGGTCTACGAGGCCAGTTTCGACAGGATCGACGGAACGCCCCGACTGATGTCGGGGGCGTTCTCGCTGGCCGTGACACCATGTTGAAGCCGGCACGTAGAGCGAAGGTGGCCCGGGTGTGTCGGCGTTGGTGGACGCGATGCGGGGCAGGCCGGCGGCGTCGCGCGAGTGCCTCGGCACGTCGGAGGCCGCCCGCACCACCTCCGTCGTCGGGTCTAGAGGCCACGTAGAGCCGTCGTTGACGTCGACTCGAGGCCAGCCCGCAGGGTCGCAGGACGGCGCCGCGGCAGCGGCGACCGCCACAGGACCACGCGGGAGGGTCACCATGAGCCAGGTACTGACACCACGAACCGAGACGACGGGCGATGGACCGTCGCCACCCGGACGGACGCCGGGTCACGCACGCCGTTCGTTGGTCCTGCTGGTCGTGCTGCTCGGCCTGTTCCTCGGCGCGGCCGCGGGGTGGGTGGCGTACACGGCTGCCGCCGGCGGATCGGGGGAGATCCGGGGCGCGAACGCTTGGACGGCGCGACTGGAGGCCGAGGCCGAACACTACGCGCGGATGCAAGAGGCGCGGCAGCGTGAGGCCGACCAGCGTCGTTGGGAGGCGCAGGCCGACTGGTACGCGCCCGAGTGGCGCGACCAGTAGGTCCGGTCCGCGTCGTGGCAGGTCTGATCGCCGCACGGCACGACCTGCCCCGACCGCACCGACACCACCGGAGAACCTCCGATGTACGCTCCCGAGTGAGGGGAACCTTCGAGCCAGCGCGGCCGGATCGCGTTGCGCGGACCGGGGTGACCAGCGTGGACTTCGCCATCCTCGGCACGATCGAGGCGACCAGCGACGGCCGTCCGGTCGACCTCGGCCCGCCCAAGCAGCGCGCGGTCCTCGCCGCCCTGCTGCTCCACGCGAACGAGATCGTCGCGACCGACCGCCTGGTCGGGTTCCTGTGGGGAGACGACCCACCCCGGACCGCCGCGCACTCGATCCAGATCTACGTGTCGGATCTCCGCAAGCGGTTCGACGAGGCCGGCACATCGGCGGTCATCACGACGCGTACGCCCGGCTACGTCCTCCACGCCGAACCCGACGCGGTGGACGCGGCCCGCTTCGAACGGCTCGTGGTCGACGGTGGTCGCGCGGTCCGCACCGGCGACGTCCGCGCTGGTGCGGAGGCACTGCGCGATGCCCTGCGGATGTGGCGCGGCCCTCCGCTCGCCGAACTGAGATACGCCGACTTCACGCAACCCCACATTCGTCACCTCGAGGAGCTCCACGCCCAAGCCGTGGAAGCCTTCGCCGACGCCGGACTCCGCCTGGACGATGCTCAGGCCGCGCTCACGGGGCTGAGCAGCCTCGTCGAGGAGCAGCCGTTCCGTGAGCGGGCTCGTGAGCTGCAGCTGCTCGCCCTGTACCGCTGCGGACGACAGGCGGACGCGCTGCGGACCTACGAGACCTTCCGCCACCAGCTACGGGAGGAACTCGGACTCGATCCGTCCCCCGCGCTCCGGCAGCTGCAGGGTCGTATCCTGCTACAGGACACGACCCTGTTCGGCGCTCCAGCCGCGCTCGGAGGAGCGGACCCGTCGAGGAACCCGTTCAAGGGACTGCGTCCGTTCACCGAGGACGACCGGGCCGACTTCTTCGGACGGCAGGACCTCGTCGAGCAGCTGTGCGAAGCGCTGGCTTCCGGCGGACCGCTCGTGACCGTGGTCGGTCCGTCCGGCTCCGGGAAGTCGAGCGTGGTGGCCGCCGGCCTCATCCCGGCGTTGCGCGATGGTGCGGTCGCAGGGTCCTCGGCATGGCGCATCGTGAGCATCGTTCCGGGCGACGATCCGGAGGCCGAGCTCGCGGCGGCGCTCTCGGGACCGACGACCGACACCCTGCTGTGGATCGACCAGTTCGAGGAGCTCTTCAACCTCGGCGAGGATGCCGCCGCCGATCTCCTCCGCGACCTCGTCGCCGCGCTCGTCGACGAGGACCGCCGGGTGCGGGCGGTGGTCACCATCCGCGCGGACTTCTACGACCGGCCGCTGCTCCACTCTGGGTTCGCGGAGCTGTTCTCGGCACGCGTGGTCAGCGTCCTGCCGCTGACGGTCACGCAGCTCGGGGCGGCGATCACCGAGCCGACCCGCCGCACCGGGGTCGAGATCGAGCCGGCGCTGGTCGCCGAGCTCATCAGCGACGCAGCAGGTCGGCCCGGAGCGCTCCCGCTGTTCCAGTACGTCCTGACCGAGCTGTTCGAGCACCGCCAGGATCAGACGGTCACCCTGGGTTCCTACCACGACCTCGGCGGCCTGCAGGGCGCGCTGTCGCGCCGCGCCGAGGACCTCTACGGCCGATTCAGCCCGTCGGAGCAGGTGCTGGCCGAGCAGGTCCTCCTCCGGCTCGTGACGCCCGGGGACGGTTCGCGCGACGTGCGCCGCCGGACTCGAGCCAGCGAGCTGACCGGCCTCGACCTCGACCCGGTGGAGCTGGCAGGCGTGCTGGACCGCTTCGGTCACCACCGGCTGGTGACCTTCGACCGCGATGCGGCCAGCGGGGAGGCGACCGTCGAGGTCGCGCACGAGGCGTTGCTCGAGGCGTGGGACCGGCTGCGGGGCTGGATCGACCAGCACCGCGGTGACCTCCGCCAGCTCGAGCACCTCACGGCCGCCGTCGACGAGTGGATCGCGTCCGGACGCGACGCCGGCTACCTGCTCGCGGGTGGTCGACTCGACCACTACCGCGCCTGGAGCGAGCGCACGACGTTGGTCCTCACGGCGCAGGCGCACGCCTACCTCGAGGCGAGCCGAGACCAGCACCAGGTGGTCATCGTGGCCGACCCGAGCGAGGTAAGCGCGATCCACAGGCTGCTGAAGTCGGGCGCCGATCGGGCCACGGCAGAGCTCGGTATCCGCGTCGAGCACATCGCGACCGTCTCCGACACGACGCTCGAGCGGGTCGCCGACGAGGGGGTGCCGCTGCTCGTGGTGGTCCGCAACCGTGTGGCCAAACGCGACCACGCACGGGAGCACCCCGAGACCCACTTCGTGGTGCTGGACAGCGTGTACGACCCGCACCCCAACGTCACCTACGCACGCTTCGCCGAACACGAGGGATCGTTCCTCGTCGGCGCCGCGGCCGCCTTGACGAGCGCGACGGGCCGCATCGGGTTCATCGGCGCGATCGTCGACCTGCCGATCCTCTGGCGGTTCCAGGCCGGCTTCGAAGCCGGTGCACGACACGTCGCCCCGGATATCGAGATCGACAGCGTCTACCTGACCGGGCACCCCGACAGCAGCGGGTTCGAGAGCCCGACCCTGGCCGCACACGCCGCCACCGCCCTCTACCGCGGCGGAGCGGACGTCGTCTACCACGCCGCGGGACACGCCGGGCTCGGGCTGTTCGAGACCGCCGTCGCGGAGAGCGGTCGCCAGGCCCGACATCTGTGGGCGATCGGCGTCGACGCGGACGAGTACCGCAACGAACACGTGTACGGCGGCACGAAGCTGTGGGACTACGGCCCTGACGACTGGAAGCCGCACCTGCTCACCTCGATGCTCAAGCGCTTCGACCGCGCGGTTCACGACTCGATCGTCGACTTCCGCGCCGGACGGCTCGAGGCCGGCCTCAGGACGTTCGACCTCGCCAACGGCGGTGTCGATTACGCCACGAGCGGCGGGTTCATCGACCACCTCGTCCCGCAGCTGGAGAACTTGAAGGCCGACATCGTCGCCGGCCGCATCGAGGTGCCGACGGTCCCCGACGAACCCCCGCGGTTGGCCCGGTAGCGGAGCCCGCCGTTCGGCGGTCGAAGGACGCGAAGGTTCAGGCGGCCCGACCCGTGGACCGGTCAGCCGCGGCAGCGGGGGACGTAGCCGGGTTCGGGGTGATCCGCGAGGACGTAGCGACGCATCTCGGCGATGATCTGGCTCGACCAGCGGGGGCGCGGGCCGAGCCACCCGGACCGCCACGGACAGAAGCGTTCCGCGGTGGCAGACTGCCGCCGCGGTGCCACACGTCCCGCGGGGCCGACGGTGACCAGAGGGAGGGCCCGTGCAGACCGGACGTGGTGGGCCCCTCGAGCCGGCCGGAGACGGCGCCGCCGAAGCGCTGCTCGCTGCGGTCCGCGAGGTGGTGGCCGACCTGCGCCGGGAGCACGCGGTGCCGGCCGTCAGCCTCGACGCGGACCTGGAGGCCGACCTCGGCCTGGACAGCCTGTCGGTGGCCGAGCTGCTGGTGCGGACCGAGGAGCTGTTCGACGTTGCGCTCCCCGATGAGGTGTTGGTCGACGTCCGCACGCCCCACGATCTGCTGGAGGCAGCGGCCGCCGCGAGCGATGCCACGGCGGGCGGATCGGACGATGTCGGGCCGCCCCCTCTCCGGATGCCGACCAGGACGCCCCCCACCGTTCCCGCCGACGGTGCGACGCCACCGGCCCTGCCCGACCGCCACGACCGACCCACGCTGGCAGCGAGGCTCCACGGGGCGTGGACCCTCGCCGCCTTCGGCGTCATCGCAGCCCTCACCGGCCTGCTGATCGTCATGGCACCGACCGTTGCCCTGCGCTGGCGGCTGGTGCGCGCGGCCGGCCGGCTGCTCACGTTGCTCACGGGTATCCGGGTCCGCATCGCTGACGCACACCACCTGCCGCGTGCTCGTCCCTTCGTGCTGGTGGCCAACCACGCGAGCCACGTGGACCCGTTGGTGCTGGCCTTCCTGCTCGAGGAACCGGCGGTCTTCGCCGCGGTCGCGGACATCGCTGACAACCCGCTGCTGCGGCTGCTCCTGCGGCGGATGCACGTGCACCTGGTCGGACGAGGTGATCGCGCGCGGGGGGTCGCCGACGCCGAAGCGCTCACCGACGCCGTCCGCGCCGGCCGCAGCGTGGTCTTCTTCCCGGAGGGCCGCAGGTCGCCCAGCAGGGGCCTGGAGCCCTTCCGGACCGGCGCGTTCCTGGTCGCGGCGCGGTCCGGGGTCCCGGTGGTGCCGGTCGGCATCCGGGGCACCCGGGCCCTGCTCCCCGTGGGGCGGTCCCTCCCGCGACGCAGCACGGTCACGGTGACGGTGGGGCCCCCGGTCACCACGCGGCAGGACGGCTGGCAGGGAGCCGCCGAACTGCACCACGAAGCTCGACGTCTGATCCTGCGCCACAGCGGCGAGCCGGACCTGGTGTGAACGCGCGTACCGGTCGCCGGCGGTCGTGGCTCACCGCTCCCGTGCTCTCGGTCGCGGGGCTCTCGCTGGGGGCCGGGATCAGCGCGTTCGGGGTCACGGCCGTGGTGGGGGACGTGGCCGCCACGTTCGGTGAGGTCACGGTCGACGATGGCTCGCTCGGCCGGATCGGTCTGCCGGTCACCACCGTCGGCATCGCACTGGCGGTGGTCCGTGCGGCGTCCCTCGGCAGCCTCTGGCTCGCCGCCGTGGCCGACCGGCACGGTCGACGCCGCGTGCTGCTGAGCGTGGCCGCGGTGGGGTACGGCCTGAGCAGCCTGGCGGCCCTGTCCCCGGGGTTCTGGTGGTACGTGGCGCTGGTCGCCCTGGCCAGGCCGTGCCTGTCCGCGCTCAACGCCGTGGCTGGCGTGGTCGCCGCCGAAGCCTCGCGGTCGGTGGACCGTGCCGGCGCGCTCGGGCTGATCGCTGCCGCCTACGGGCTCGGCTCCGGGATCGTCTCGGTGGGGCGGGGGCTGTTGCCGGGCGACCCGTCGTTCCGCGTCGTGGCAGCGTTCTCCCTGGTCCCGCTGCTGCTCGTGCCGCTCCTGGCCCCCCACGTCAGTGAGCCAGCCATCGCCCGAGGTCGCGTGCGAGCGGACGGCCTCCCCGGCGCCGTGCCACGCCTCTACCGCCGTCGGGTCGCGGTGCTGGCGTTCCTCGTGGGGATGATCGCCATGGCGACGGGACCCGGCTTCACCTACCTGTTCGTCTACGGCGAGCGGGTCCTTCACGCATCACCGCTCGAGGTGGCGGCCCTGGTCCTCGCGGCCGGGCCGATGGGGCTGATCGGCATCCTGCTGGGGCGGTGGGGTGCCGATCGGTTCGGGCGGAGGGTGACGGGCGCCGTGACGTTGGGTGGCACCGGGCTCGCCGTCGCGGTCGCCTACTCCGGCGGCTTCGGGCACCTGGCTGTCGGCTACCTGTGCACCGTCCTGCTGGGCGGTGCGTTCGCGCCGGCGCAGGGTGCACTGGCCGCGGAGCTGGTGCCGACTGCGATCCGGGCGACGGTGGCCGGCTGGCTGACGGTCACGGGCGTCATCGGGGCGGTGCTGGGGCTCGCCACCTTCGGCATCGTGGCCGACGCCACCGGTGGGTTCACGGTCGCAGCGTGGTCGCTGGGCGGCATCGTCGCCGCATCAGCGGTCGTGTTCCACGCGCTCCCCGAGACCCGTGGCCTCGAACTCGAGGACCTCGAGGCGTGACGAGGTCCCGCCACCTCTTGCCGTCGCGCCTCGGGCCGGTGAAGCTGCTGCGAGGCACCACCGACCGGACGACGAGGAACGAGCATGGACGACAAGCTGATCGCGCAGGTCAGGGCCACCGCCAAGGCGCTGCGGGACGCGGTCTCGCAGACCGAGCAGGAGCTGAGCGACGCTGAGGCGGAACGGGCCGCGATCGACGCGCGGATCGACCAGCTCAACGGGCTCCTCGATCAACTCAACGCCGCAGCGAAGCAGGCGGACGAGACCGCTGGTGGTGGCACCGGGCGGGCAGCCCCCCGCAAGAAGGCGACGGCCAAGCGCACGTCGGCCAAGAAGGCCACGCGCAAGAAGGCCACGCGGACGCAGGCGACGCGCAAGCAGGCGACCGCGGCGGGTCCGGCGACGATGCCACCCGCGAGCGGCTGACCGACACCGACCTGGCCCGGCGGCGACGAAGTGAGACGCCCATGACCGACTACAGCCACGTCGGGCCGCTCGGCGAGGTGACCACCGTCCACGGCGAGGCGTTCCTCGTCTCGGGACCGGACGGCGACGTGTCGGGAGGAGACCAGGGCTTCTACGTCCGGGACACCCGGTTCCTCGACCGTCTCGAGTTCCTGCTCGACGGCGTCCCACCCTCGCCGCTGGCGGGTCGAGCCATCGACGCCGCCCGTGCCGTCTTCCACGGGTACGCGGCGCCGGGGGAGGATCACACCATCGACGCCACGCTGCTGGTGACCCGGCGCCGCGTGGTCGACGGGTCGCTGCACGAGGAACTGCTCCTTGAGAACCGGTCCTCGCGGCCCGCCACGGTGCACGTCAGCCTGTGCTGCGGCAGCGATTTCGCCTACATCTTCGACGTGAAGCACGGCCGGCGGAACCCGCGGCCGGCGCCGATCGCCAGCGACGGCCAGCTGGCCATCCACCGCGAGGCCGGTGTCGAGCAGGTGGTCCTGCGAGGCACGGCCGGCGCCGTCGCCGAGGGCGATCGCCTCGGCTGGGACCTCGAGATCCCCGGACGGCGCGAGGTCCGCTGCTGCGTGGACGTCGAGATCGTCGACGTCTACGGCGCGGCGCGGCCGCAGCGCCGGTGCGAGGCGTTCTCGACGCAGGCCGCGTCTCCTCCGACCGAGGACATCCCGAAGCTTCGCTGCTCCGACGATCGGTTGACCCGGCTCGTGCACTGCAGCCTCGAGGACCTCGCGTCGCTGAAGCTGCGCGACCCTCTCCGACCGGAGGACCGGTTCTACGCCGCGGGGAGCCCGTGGTACCTGACCTTGTTCGGCCGCGACGCGCTGTGGGCGGGCCTCATGTCGCTGCCGTTCGACCTCGGCCTCGTGGCTGGCACCCTCCGCGCCCTGGCTCGGCGGCAGGGGCGGCGCCTCGACCCGGACACGGAGGAGGCACCAGGCAAGATCCTCCACGAGATCCGGCGCGGCAGCCTCGTGCACCGCGGCGACCTCCCACCGAACTATTACGGCACCGTCGACGCGACGCCGCTGTTCGTGGTGCTGCTCCACGAAGCCTGGTCGTGGGGGATGCCCGCTGCCGAGGTGGAGGAGTTGCTGCCCAACGCCGAAGCGGCCCTCGCCTGGATGCGCGACCACGGTGACCCCGACGGTGACGGGTTCCTCGAGTACCGCAAGCAGGGCACGCGCGGGCTCGACAACCAGGGCTGGAAGGACAGCCACGACGGCATCCAGTTCGCCGACGGCCGCCTCCCCGAGCCGCCGATCGCCCTCGTCGAGGTGCAGTCGTACGCCTACGACGCCGCCACCCGAGGCGCCGAGCTGTTGGAACGCTTCGGCCGACCCGGCGCCGACGAGTGGCGCCGCTACGCAGCTGAGCTCCGTCGGCGCTTCCACGAGACCTTCTGGCTCACCGACGACGAGGGCCCCTACCTCGCCGTGGCCGTCGACGGGACCGGCCAGACCGTCGACGGGGTCGCCAGCAACATGGGCCACGTGCTGTTGTCGGGGCTGCTCGACGACGACCAGGCGGCGGCCGTGGCGCGCCGTCTGGTGACGCCCGAGGCGCACAGTGGTTGGGGGCTGCGCACCATGGCCACGTCCGCGGTCGGCTACAACCCGCTCTCGTACCACGGCGGATCGGTGTGGCCGCACGACACGGCGATCGCGGCCTACGGCTGCGCCCTCCACGGTCGGACGGAGGAGGCCGAGACCCTGCTTCGCGGCCTGGTGTCCGTCGCGCCCTACTTCCGGTCGCGGCTCCCCGAGCTGTTCGCAGGTACCTCGCGCGAGCCCGCCGACTTCCCCGTGCCGTTCCCCACCGCCTGCCGACCACAGGCCTGGGCCGCGGCCGCGTCGCTCCTCCTCGTGCGGGCCTGTCTCCGGCCGGAGGCCCGGGTCCCGGACGGGTACGTCACGTTCTCGCCGCTGTGGCCGCCGCCGTTCCGCCGTCTCGAGCTCCACGACGTGCCGCTCGCCGGCGGCTGGCTCGACATCACCGTGGACCGCGACGACGGCGTGACCCACCAGCTGCGCGCCTCCGACCTCGAGATCCGGACCCTGTCGCGGGCCGGCGGCGGACGACGCTGATCCGGCCGCGTGGGCGGTGCGCTCACGAGCGAGGCGCGGCCGCACGCGGTACCGGCCACTGCCGCGGAGGAGCAGCGGTGCCGTTGCTCGCGACCGCCCGCGCGTAGACCTGCTCGTAGCTGCGCACCATGACGCTGGCATCGAAGCGCTCCGCGGCGACCGCCCGACAGTCGGTGGCATCCATCCGTTCCGCCCGCTCCACGGCCGAGCAGAAGGCATCGAGGTCGCCCGGGGGCACGAGCACACCGCTGCGACCGTCGCAGACGACCTCGGGCACCGCACCGTCGGCGAAGGCGACGACCGGGGTCCCGCAGGCGTTGGCCTCGAGCGGCACGAGCCCGAACGGTTCCGGCCACCGGATGGGGAACAGGACCGCGCAGGCGCTGCCGAGGAGTTCGACCTTCGCCCGCGGCTCGGTGATCGTCACGAGCTCCACGTCGTTGGCGGCGATCATCGGCGCGAGCACCTGGTCGAAGTACGCGTGTTCCGCGGGTTCGTTGACCTTGATGGCCATCCGCAGGTGCCGGCCGAGGCGACGGGCGACCTCGATCGCCAGATCCGGTCCCTTGACCGGGTTGGCACGCCCGACGAAGACCAGGTGCCCCGACCGCGGTCCGATGTAGCGGTGCGCGGCGACGTCGATCCCGTTGTGGACCACACCCGCCAGCTGCACATCCGCGGGGGCCCGGTTCGCCTGGTCGTGGCTGATCGCCACGAGGTGCACCCGGCCGCCGAGGGAGCGACACAGATCGCTGGTCCCCGGCACCCACGGTCCGTGGAGCGTGTGCACCACTGGCGGTCCACCTGGCATGGCACCGAGTGCCGCGCCCGAGGCGGTGTGGTCGTGGATGACGTCGAACTGGCGGCGGTGCAGGTGGCCCTGCAGCACGTGGCTCAACTCGGTGGCCGCGTCGCCGAGGCGTGCGCTCGGTGGCTCGTTGTACGTGCTCCACAGCCGGGCGCGGGTCCGCGAGCCACCGCTGGCCAGGAGGGTCACCTGGTGCCCCGTCGCCACGAGCCCGTCGGCGAGCAGCGCCACCACCTCCTCGATCCCGCCGTACGCCCGGGGCGGTACGAGGAACCAGGGTGGGGCGACCTGAAGGATGCGCATGCCCACGGACCTCCGACCTACCGACGATGCGGCGTGCGCGGCCGGGCGGCAACCTTCCATGGGCCCCGGCCGGTCACGCTGTGCGGCGGGTCGGTGACGCGTCCGGTCGGCTTTCACGCCGCGGGCTGGCCCCCCGTGTGCCCAGGCGTCCGAGACCCGTGGTCGCCGAGTCGACGCTACGTTCGCCACGTACCCGTCCGTCCGACCGGCCCGACGAGGTGTCGTCGTGCTCCTGATCCTTGTCGGCCTGGCGTTCGCCGTACCGATCCTGTGGACGGTCTCGGTCGGCGCGGTCCGTGAGGTCCGTGAGGTGCGGGCGTCGGATCCACGTCTCGGCTGTCAGGCGTGGGTCGCGGTCGCGGGGCTGCCTGGTCGTCGCTACCGCTGTGGCGCGTCGGTCTACGCCGGCGGGCCGTGGTGCCTGCGCCACGAGGTCGACCGGGAGGACCAGCAGGAAGTGGCGGCGGATGTGACGCTGATCGACGAACCCCAAGGGGTCGGGCGGGCACTCGTGCGGGCGCGCGTCGGGGTGCCGTTGGCGGCGGTCACCGCCCTCGCCGCCGTCTAGCACCCCGCGTTCGGCGAGGCGCTGTCCGGTGGGTCGGGCATGGCCTGCATCGCCTTCTTCGGTGGTCCAGGTGCGGTGACGCTCACGTCGCTTGGCGGCAACGTGGTCGACGACGCGAGCTGCATGACCGGCGGCGACGAGGTGGTCGGCGATCTGATGCTGGCTGGCCTGGGTGACAACGGTGGGCCGACGCTCACCCACCTACCCGCGGCGGGGAGCCCGGTGCTCGGCAGCGCGGACGCCGGCCGGTGCCCCGCCACCGATCAGCGCGGCGTCACCCGGCCGCAGGGAGACGGCTGCGACGCTGGCGCCGTCGAGCGCGAGGTCCCCTGACCCGAGCAGATCCGGTGACCCGGCACGCATCGCGTGCCGTGTCACCGGGTCACCGGGTCACCCGGAGGTCGGGGAGTTCGATGGTGGGTGCGCCGCTCGTGCGCGGGTTGAGCACGAGGCTGACGCGATCGGGATCCGATCTCGGCTCCGCTCCCTCCTCGCGCGGGGCGCGTCGGAACACGAGGACGCCCTGGGCGACCTGTCCGGAGCGCGTGAACAGGTCCGTCGCCGGCTCGGGAGCCTCGTACGTGTACGGGGTGCCGGAAGGATCCTCGAGCTCGGGCTCCCCGGCGGCGAACGCGACGTCTTCGGGGGACCCGTTCCAGACCTGGAGGGGGACGCGGACCAGATCGTCCTCGAACCGCACGTCTCCGACGACAACCTGCAGTCCGGTGTCGAGGATGACGTGCGCGGCGGTGTCGTTGGCCACGTCGTCGATCGTCGGCTCCCCGGTGCAAGAAGCCACGACCGTTGCGAGCGCGAGCAGCAGAGCCCGTCGGTGGTAGCTCACGATGGCGGCTCCACGCCGACGATGAGCACCTCGACCCGACGGTTGGCCGCACGGCCGTCCGGATCGTCGCTGCCGTCGCCGAGTTCCTCCTCGGCGACGGGCTGTCTGCTGCCGTAGCCCTGAGCGGTGAGGCGCGACGCAGGCACCCCGCGGTCGACGAGGCCCTGCACGACCGCCTCCGCACGCTCGAGCGAGAGCTGGTCGTTGTACTCGTCCGAGCCCAGCCCGTCGGTGTGGCCACCGATCTCCACCGGCGCCGCGTCGTAGTACTCGAGCACCTCAACGAGGTCGTCGAGGGCTCCGTCGGCCCCGTCGCGCAGCTCCGCCGAGTCGAAGTCGAACAGGATCGTCTCCTCCAGGGTCAGCATCGTGCCCTCGGAGGTGGTCTCGCCGGCGAAGGACTCGATCACCTCGCCGACCCGGATCTCGACGCTGGTGACCGGGGCAGCGTCGGGTTCCCGCACGGTGACGGTGGTGGGGGGCACCGGGCCCGGCTCGGTGAGATCGATCGTGGTCGGTGTCACGTCGGCACCCCCGGGACCGTCGACCACCTCGAAGACCGATCGATCGGGCAGGGGTTCGTGAGACGCGGAGGGCGCGCCGGTGTCCGTGCACGCGGCGACTGCGAGCGCCGCAGCGACGAGCCACGGGGCCCGGCTCGGAGCCGAGCTGCGCATCAGTCGTCCGCCGGTAGCGGGAGGTCCTCTATGCCGATGAACGGCTGGCCGCTCCTGCTCTGGTTGCTGTTCAGGCGGAGGTCGAACCGGGTGGCGTCCGTCGCCAGCGCGCCGCGGAAGGCGAGCGTCGCCGACAGGCTCCCGCCCGCCGGGGTCTCGAGTCTCGGGTTGTCCGAGGGTGGGACGAACTCGTAGCTGCGGCCGGTGTTGTCCTCCAGGCGCGGTGTGGCAGCGCCCAGGGCGACGGTGTCGGTCCAGCCGTTCAGCAGCTCGATGTCGACCAGGATGGCCATCGGCTCCACCGTCACCCGGGTGACGGCGACCTGCACGCCGGGGTGGCCGCTCAGGCCGTCGATGAGCTCGTCGAGCTCCAGCGCCCCGGTCCTGACGGTGAAGGGCGAGTCCCGGTCGTCCTCGTCACCCTCGGCCTCCTCCGCCGAGACGTCCGACGTCGATCCGTCCGTCTCGCCGTCGTTGGGCGGCCCGTCGTCATCGGAGGTCGCCCCGCTGTTGGTGTCCGCGGAATCGTCATCAGCCGCGTCGCTCGAAGCTGCAGCGTCCGTCTCGGCCGCCGTGTCGTCGTCGCTCGAGCACGCGGCCAGGACCAGCACGGCGGCGAGGGCGAGGAGCACAGGGCTCAGGTGGGAAGTGATCGCAGAACGACGCATGGTGCCCCCGTCGAGATCGTCGTCTCCAGCTCCGGGACCACGAAGGCCCCGTCGTCGGGCGGAGGTTAACCGAGCGGAGCGACGACGAAGGCGAGGGGTGTGGCCCCTACGCTCGGAGCGTCGCGAGCCGGCCCCGGCCGGCTCGTCGTCGTCACGCCCCGCGGTCGCCGTCGCCGTGGGCGGCACGGCCCCCGAGCGGGCGACGGCGGTGCGGGTCGTGCCTACGGTTGTGACGTCTCCCTCGCTGGCAGGATCCGATGACCGCCCCGCTGCGTCCGACCACACCCGTGGCGATCGTCGGGGCCGGGCCCGTCGGTCTGGCCCTGGCGCTGGGGCTGGCGCGTCACGGGGTCGACTCCGTCGTGCTCGAGCGGAACCCGACCACCAGCGCCCACTCCAAGGCCGCGGGCATCCACGTGCGCACGCGGGACGCGCTGCGCCGGTGGGGTATCGAGGACCGGTTCCTCGCAGCGGGACACCTGGTCACCGACCTGGTCCTGCACGACGCCGGCCGGCAGGATCACGCGCTGTTCCACCTCGACTTCCGCCGCCTCGAGGACGAGGTGCACCGCCCCGGGCTGCTCGTGCTCGAGCAGAGCGAGACCGAACGCCTCCTGCTCGAAGCGGTCCGTGAGACCGCCCGGTGCGAGGTGGTCTTCGGCGCCGAGGTGACCGACCTCGAGCCGCACGAGGACGGGGTGCGCGTCCGGTTCCGTCGCGAGGGCGAGGGACCCCCCGACGGGCTGATGGACGCCGAGTACGTGGTCGGCTGCGACGGCGCGAGCAGCACCGTCCGGGACGTCATCGGTGCGGGGTTCGAGGGTCGGACCTACCGGCTGCGCCCCATGCTGGCCGACGTCGCCGTCCACGATGCGCGGGACGACCTGCCGTGGCCACGTCTGGTCGACCGTCGCGCAGGACCAGGTGGGCTGACCGCTGGCCTGCGTCTCCGCCGGGGGCTGTGGCGCATCATCCACCTCACGACCCGGACCGACGGTCCCGACGATGTGCCGGACGAGGAGGTTCAGCGCCGGGTCGACGCGGTGCTCGGCGAGGGCCCGGTGGATGTCGTCTGGAGCAGCCGGTTCCGGATCCACCGCCGGTCGAGTCCGCGGTTCCGCCATGGTCGGATCCTCCTCGCGGGTGACGCAGCGCACGTGCACAGCCCGGTCGGAGGCCAGGGCATGAACGCAGGTATCCAGGACGCCTCCAGCCTCGCCTGGCAGCTCGCCGGCGCCGTCGGTGGCGACGACGCCGACCGACTGCTCGACGCCTACGACGCCGAACGACGCGCCGTCGTCGGCGGGGTGAGCCGGTTCACCGACGCCCTCACGCGCGTCTACCTCCAGGCCCCCCGGTGGCTGCGCCGGACGGTGTTCACCGTCCAGCGGTCCGCGCTACGGATCCCGGCGGTGCACCGTCGAGCGCTGCGTCGCATGGCGATGCTCGACCTCCGTCTGCCGGCGTCACCGCTCGTCGACCGTGCCGATCGCGCCGCAGGTACCCGCCTTCCCGATCCGCTGCTGATCGCTCCCGACGGCTGCGAGCGACGCCTGCACCAGCTGCTGCCCGTGGGACCGGCGCTGGTGCGTGTCGGCGGGGAGACGGACGACCCGCCGAACGGCGGCGACGAGGCGGACGTGGAGGCCGTGATCCGGATCGGACCCGGGGGCCACCACGATCCTTCCGGGCTGCTGCGGGGGCTGACGGGCGGGGACGACGGGTGGGTCCTGGTCCGCCCCGACGGCTGCGTCGCGTGGGCACGCAGCGACTGCTAGGAACGACATACCCCCACAACGGAGCCGGTGTTGCGTGTGACCCGAGAGCTGGCCGAGCAGCTCGGCATGACCGAGTCGTCGCGCCGTGCCGTCTCGTCCGGGGTCGTCTACCAGATCTACCCCCGCTCGTTCCGTGACACCTCCGGGGACGGTGTGGGGGACCTGCCCGGCATCGCAGCTGGCGTCGCACACCTCGAGCGGCTCGGGGTCGACGGGGTGTGGCTGTCGCCGATCCACCCCTCGCCGATGGCTGACTTCGGCTACGACGTTGCCGACTACACCGACGTCGATCCGCTGTTCGGGACGTTGGCCGACCTCGACCGGCTCGTCGCGGAGCTCGGGGAGCGGGACATCTCGCTCCTGCTCGACTGGGTGCCGAACCACACCTCCGACCGGCACGCGTGGTTCGAGGCGTCACGATCGTCGCGCGACGACCCCAGGCGCGACTGGTACGTGTGGCGTGACCCGGCCCCCGACGGCGGCCCGCCGAACAACTGGACCCGCCACTTCGCCGACGAGCCCGCCTGGACCTTCGACGAGCACACCGGTCAGTACTACCTGCACCTGTTCCTGCCGCAGCAGCCGGACCTGAACTGGGCCAACGAGGGCGTGCGGGACGCGATGGTCGGCGTGCTGCGCTTCTGGCTCGAGCGTGGCGTGGCGGGGTTCCGCGCCGACGTGGTGCACCTGATCGGCAAGGACGCGGCGCTCGCCGACGACCCTCCCGAACGCATCGGGGTGCCCCGGGCGGGGTTCCACGACGAGGAGATCACCCACACCTACCTCGGGCAGATCCGGGACGTCCTCGACGAGTACGAGGCGACCATGGTCGGTGAGGTGAACCTGCCGGACGCGGCACGGGTCGTCCGCTACGTCGGCGACGACCGGTTGCCGATGGCGTTCTACTTCGGGCTGCTGTATGCGCCATGGGAGCGGGACACGTGGCGAGACGTCCTGGCCTACGCCTACACGCACTTCGACGGCGCGGATGCGTGGCCGGTGTGGGCCCTCGGGAACCACGACACGCCCCGGCAGGTGACCCGCTACGGCTCACTGGCGAGGGCCCGCGCCGCCGCCGTCGTGCTGCTGACCCTCCGCGGCACGCCGTTCCTGTACGCGGGGGAGGAGCTCGGGCTGGCGGATGCCGAGGTGCCCGAGGACCGCGTCGTCGACCCCGGCGGGCGCGACGGCTGCCGCGCCCCGATCCCCTGGGACGCGTCCCCGACGCGCGGGTGGCCCACCGCCGACCCGTGGCTGCCGTGGCCACCGGACACCGACGACCACAACGTGGCCGCCCAGGAGGCCGACCCGGACTCGACGCTGCACCTGTACCGGCGGCTGATCGCGGCACGGCGCGACAGCTCGGCGTTGGCGCTCGGGTGGTTCGAGTTGCTCGACGGGACCGCCGACGTGCTCAGCTACCGACGCTGGCTGGACGGCGACGAACGGCACGTCCACGTGAACTTCTCCGACGAACCCCGTGACATCGCGGCGCCCGCCGGCACGGTCGTGGTCAGCACCGAACGCCACCGCGAAGGTGCGCCGTTCACGGGTCACCTCGGCACGACCGAGGCCCTGGTGGTGCGGCCTACCCCGTGACGTTCCGGTCGGTCTCGGTGATCTTCGAGAGGCCGCGTGGCGCGTCGGGGTCCAGCCCGAGACGCCGGGCGAGCGCTTCGACGATCAGCTGCGCGGGGACGATCAGTCCGAGCGGCGCGAGCGCCTCCGGCAGGTCCGGCCCCGGGACGACGACGTCACACGCGGCCTGGAACCCGGCGTCCCCGCCGATCCCGACGGTCCGCGACCCGAGGCTGGACAGCTGTGCGGCGAGTTCGGTCATCCCGGGCAGCATGGGCCCGTCAACCGCCGCCACCAGGACGCACACGCTGCGCTCGCCGACGATGGCGATCGGCCCGTGGCGGAGGTCCGCGTACGACAGCCCCCGTACCGGCTCCAGGCAGGTCTCCTCGAGCTTGAGCGCCACCTCGAGCGCCGTCCCGTACACGATGCCTCGACCGCTGACGAGGGTCGCCGGCGACGACGCCAGCGCATCGACCGCGGCGTCGACCCCGGCACGCCGCTCGATGAGCGCGGCGACCTCGTCGGGTACCCGGGCCATGGCCGGTTCGAGCGACGAGGCAGCTGGCCCGAGTGCGTCCGCGATGACCGCGATCGCGGCGAGCTGGCTGGTGTAGCTCTTGGTCGCGGGGACCGCACGTTCCGGTCCGGCAGGGGTGACGAGCGCGAGGTCGGCCCCCGCCGCGAGGGCGCTGTCGGCGCCGTTGGTGATCGCCACCGTCCGGGCACCCTGCGTGGCGGCCCACGCCTGCGCGGCCACGATCTCGGTCGTCTCGCCCGACTGCGAGATGGAGACCACCAGGGTGTCGGACAGGTCGCGTTCGACGCCGTAGTGGGTGGCCAGGCTCGGGGCAGCGAGCGCTGCCCCGTGGTGGGCGTGGACCTCGAGCAGGTAGCGCCCGTAGACAGCGGCGTTGTCGGACGATCCACGGGCCACGATCAGGACGTCCCGTCGATCGCCGGCGAGGCGTCGTAGCTCGCCGCGCAGGGGCAGCAGGTCGGTGAACGTGCGACGCAGGGCGTCGGGCTGCTCGCCGATCTCGGTGGCCATCAGGGTGCTCACGCGCGTTCCGCTCGCTCGTCGGTGCGGACGTGGTCGAGGGTGACCGGCTCGCCCGACGCGGCCGATCGTGCGGCGGCCAGCGCCACGCGGGTCGCGGCCAGACCGTCCTGGCCCGTGGCCCTCGGCTCGACGCCGTCGCGCATCACCGCGAGGAAGTCCTCGACGAGCCCACGGTTCGGGTCCGCTCCCCAGTCCAGCCACCCGAGCGGGCCGTGTGGGCCCCCGTGGACGACCAGGTGCTGGCTGAAGGCGTCCACCTCGGTGACGCCTCCCTCGGCGATCAGCTCGAGGGTGAGGCCACCCCACGTGGGGTAGTCGTCGGGCTTGCTCCACGAGCAGTCGATGGACGCGAAGGTGCCGTCCGCGTAGGTCAGCACGACCAGACCGCCGGTCTCCACCGGCACGACGCCGGCGTGCAGGATGCGGTTGGTGGCCGCGTACACCTCCACCGGGTCCTGCCCGAGCAGCCACCGCAGGACGTCGGCGAGGTGGACCACGTGATCCATCAGCGCGCCGCCACCGGATTCACGCGGATCGACGAACCACGAGCGGTGGCGCATCGGCAGCTCGCCCTGGTTGGTGCCGTGCGCGGCGAGGATCGTCCCGAGCTGGCCGCCGGCGACCTGTTCGGCGACCTGGCGCATCGGCAGGCTGTAGCGCATCGGGAAAGCGGTGACGAGCGGCACGTCCGCCGCCGTGCACCCCTCGACGATGGCGAGGGCGTCCGTGTCGGTGGTCGCCAGCGGCTTCTCGCAGAGCACGGCGACACCCGCCGCCGCGGCAGCCTCCACGTCCACCCGGTGCCGGGTGGTCTCCGAGCAGACGAGCACGCCGTCCACGCGGCCCAGCAGTGGTTCGCGGGCTGGAGACCAGGGGACCTGGTGCTCGTCGCACCAGGCACGGACCCGGACCGGATCGTGATCGGTCGCACCCACCACCTCAGCCCCGGCGGCACGGAGAGCGACCACGTAGGCATCCGCGTGCACGTGGGCCACGCCGAGGAAACCGATCCTCATCGGCTCACCTCGGTGTCCTCGTCGGTCCCGCCCACCGCGACCGGTCCTCCGGACTCGATCGACGCGGACACGGCGGTCGCGAGCTCGACCGCCGCCAGACCATCGGCCGCGGTGACGATCGGGCTGGTCTCCCCACGCAACACCGCGAGGAAGTGCGCGATCTGGGCCGCGTACGGGTCGGGCGTCGCCGCGGTCGTGGGGCGTGGAATGGCCGCGCTGCTCCCCGCCTGCGCGCGGGAGACGGTGCGGACCGGCTGATCACGGTCGGAGTCCCACGACACCACACCCAGGTCGCCGGCGACCTCGCCGCGGGTCCGGAAGGTCGGCGGGGGGTGGGCCCACGAGGCGTCCACGTGGGAGATGGCGCCCCCGGCGTGGCGTAGCACCGCCACCACGTGATCGACGCCGGCCTCCGGCCCAGCCGAGGCGACGCCGCGGGCGTAGACGGAGGTCACGTCTCCGGCGAGCCACCGGGCCTGATCGAGGTCGTGGACCATCAGGTCGAACACCAGGCCACCGGACTTGACGTGGTCGAGGAACCAGTTGTCCGCCGCCTTGTGAGGTCGGTAGGTCGCTCGCGACAGACGCAGCACCGCCGGGCGTCCGATGACACCGCGGTCGATCGCCGCCTTGGCGGCGGCGTACTCGGGGAAGAAGCGGACCACGTGGGCCACGAGCAGGTGCACGCCGGCCGCGGCACAGCTCGCGACCACGTCCGCCGCCTGCTCGACGGTCCGGGCGAGGGGCTTCTCGCAGACCACGTGCTTGCCCGCGTCCGCCGCGGTGATGGCGACCTCGGCGTGCAGGTGGGTCGGCGCGCAGACGTCGACGACGTCGACCTCCTCGAGGAAGGGTCCGAGCTCGGTGTGGGCGACCGCGCCGTAGCGGTCGGCGAGCACGCGCGGAGGCGTGTCCGGCCCGGCGATGACGGCCGCCGGGGGCACACCGGCTGCGGCCCACGCCGCCGCGTGGGTGGTGCCCATGAACCCGGCCCCGACGATCCCGATCCGGGTCACTTGATCGCCCCGGAGGTCAGGCCGCGCATGAACTGCTTGGAGAAGATCACGTACAGCGCCATCATCGGCACCATGGCCAGCGTCAGGACGGCCAGCACCGCGTTCCAGTCGCTGACGAACTGGCCGAGGAACAGCTGCGCGCCGAGGGTGACCGTCCGCACCGACTCACCGGGGGTGAGGATGAGCGGGAACCACAGGTCGTTCCAGATCGGCAGCATCGTGAACACGGCGACGGCCGCCAGCCCGGGACGGACCAGGGGGACCACCATCCGGAAGACCCAGTACTCGCTGGCGCCGTCGACCCGAGCGGCCTCCTTGAGTTCCTTCGGGACCTGCCGGAAGAACAACGTGAGGATGAAGACCGCGAGCGGCAACCCCATCGCGGTGTACACCAGGACCAGGGCGGTCCGGGTGTCGATCAGGTTCAGGCTCACCAGCATGCGCAGGATGCTGACCGATCCGAGGCGGATCGGGATCATGATCCCCACGGCCAGGTAGAGCCCGAGCAGCGCGTTGCCCTTGAACTCGTACTCGGCCAGGGCGAAGGCCGCCATCGCGCCGAGCAGCAGGACCAGGAAGACCGCGGCGAGGGTCACCACCAGGCTGTTGCCGAAGTACAGCTCGAAACGGGCCCGCTCGAAGACCGTGCTGTAGCCGACCGCGTCGAAGGTCTCCGCGGTGGGGGGCGTGAAGGGCGAATCGAAGATGGCCCGGCGTGACTTGAACGAGTTCATGATGATGAGCACGATCGGGCCACACGCCACGAGGGTGTAGAACAGCAGCACGGCGTGCGGCCCGAGACGCCCGAGCCTGGTGCGCAAGGTCGGGGCCGGTCGGTGCCGCGTCGGGGTCGCCCGCCCGGCGGCGGGTGCCTCGCTGGTGACGGTGCTCATCGTCGGGGCTCCATCACAGCTCGTAGGTCTGGACACGACGGTGCCAGCCGAAGAAGTAGAGGACGATCCCCGCGAGGATGAGCAGGAACATCATGGTCGCGACGGTTGCCCCCATGGTCGACGACCCCCGCTGAAGCTGGAAGCCGAAGAACGTGCGGTAGAACAGCGTGCCCATGATGTCGGTGCTGAAGTCCGGTCCGGCGAGCGCGCCCTTGACGGTGTAGATCAGGTCGAAGGCGTTCATGTTGGCCACGTAGGTGACCACCGAGACCATGCCGACGGTCGGCAGGAGCAGCGGGAACTTGATGCGCCAGAAGACCTGCCACCCGCTGGCCCCGTCGACGCGTGCCGCCTCGACCAGGTCCTCGGGGATGGAGATGATCACGGCGTAGAACAGGATCATGGGGATGCCGATGTACTGCCACACGCTCATGAGCGACAGCGTGAACAGGGCCGTGCTCGCGCGACCGAGCAGCGGGGTCTCGACCATCCCCCAGAGCGGGCTGAGGATCAGCTGCCAGATGAACCCGACGATGACCACCGACAGCGTGGTCGGGATGAACAAGAGCGTCCGGTAGACGCTCCGGCCGCGCAGGGTCGGTGACGCCAGCAGCGCGGCCAGCAGCAGGCCGATGGGGTTCTGGACGAAGAAGTGGACCGCGAAGAACACCAGGTTGTTGCCGACGGCGTTCCAGAACCGGGCCGAGAGCAGCTCGTCGGTCAACAGCCGGACGAAGTTGTCGAGGCCGACGAACACCTCGACGCCCTCGGCGGGGGAGTAGAGGCTGAGGCGCATGGAGTCGAGCAGCGGGTAGACCATGAACGCGGTGTAGATGAGCACCGCGGGACCGAGGAAGACCAGCAGGTGCAGCTTCGGACGCCGGCCTCGGGACGGCCGCAGGGCAGCCGTCCCGACCGTCCCCACCTCGTCGGTGAGGGCCCGCTCGGTGCGGACCTCCTCGGCGTCGGCTGAGGTCCCCGATCCTTCCACGCTGGCTCCTGGCGCTGGAGGTCGGCGGGCGCGTCACGCGCCCGCCGACCGGGGGGATGGTTCAGCCCTGGTGCGGCTCGTACCACCGCTCGAGACCCTCCTGGGCCCGCTCGGCGGCTTCCTGCGGCTCCATGGTCCCGTTGATCACCTGCGCGCTGACGTCCCACAGCTCGTTCTCGAGGTTGGGTTCGCCACGCGAGAGGATCTGGTAGGAGTTGCGGATCGTCGACTCGCACTCACCACGCCACGACAGGAACTCCTGGGCGAGCTCGTCCTCGAGGTCCACCTGGTGGTTGGACAGCGGGAAGAACCCGGGGACCGAGTTGGCGTACAGCTCGGCGAACTCCGCCGACGCGACCCACTCGAGGAACGTGCGTGCCTCGTCGGGGTGGTCGGTCGCCGGGTTCATGCCGATGGCGATGTCGGTGTGGTCGCTGATGTAGCAGGTGTCCTGACCGGCGGGCAGCGGCGGCGGGAAGGCTCCCATCTCGAAGTCCGCCTGCTCGCGGAACAGGGCGATCTCCCACGAACCAGCCGGGTAGATCGCGGCCTGCCCCAGCGTGAACAGGTTCTGTGCGTCCGGGTAGGTGACGGACTCGAAACCGCTCGGCAGGTACGACGCCCAGCTGGCGAGCTCCTCGAACACGGCGACGTACTGCTCGTCGTCGAGGCGCTCGCCTCCGTCGATCAGGGCCTGACGGCCGTCCTCGCCGTCCCAGTAGTTCGGTCCGATGTTCTGGAAGCCCATGGTCGCGGCTTCCCACTGGTCCGCGGTGCCCATGGCCAGCGAGGCGTAGGTGCCGTCCTCGGCGATCTGGTCGAGCATCGCGTGGAACTCGTCCTCGGTGGTCGGTTCCTCGAGCCCCAGCTCGTCGAACGCGTCCTGGTTGTAGATGAACCCGTGGATGACGGAGGCCATCGGGACGCAGAACGCCTCGGAGCCGTCGTCGGTGATCCAGGCGCTCTGTGCGACGTCGTCGAAGTTGTCCATCCCGGGCAGATCGGTGATGTCGGCGAGGTGGCCGTCGTTGTAGAGGTCGAGCGCGACGTCGAACGGACGGCAGGTGATCAGGTCGCCTGCGGTGCCGCCACCGAGCTTGGCCTCGAGGGCGGCGTTGTACTCGTCCGGCGCCGACGGCTGGAAGGTCACCCGGATGTCGGGGTGGTCCTCGTGGAAGGCGGGGAGGATCGTGTCCTCCCAGATGGCCAGGTCGTCGTTTCGCCAGCTCTCGATCAGGAGGGTGACCTGGTCCCCGTCGGCAGCCGGGTCGTCGGTGCCGTCGGTGGCTGGGTCGTCGGTCGCGTCGCGGGGGTCGTCGCCCTCGCCGCACGCGCTCAGGGCCAGGACCGCCGCCAGGGAGGCGGCCATCCATCGGTTGTGGTTCCTCATCTGCGTTCCTCGTTCCCTCGGTGGGTCGGTGCCGGACGTCGCGCGCAGCGCGCGATCTCGGGTCGATCTCGGGTCGATCAGGTGGCTCCCCCCGGTAGGGAGCCGGACGGCTGGTCGGTGGCTTCCCGGTCACACCGGTGGACGACGCGGCCCTCGACGACGGTGAGTTGCACCTCGAGGTCCTCGGACAGCAGCACGAGGTCCGCGTCCTGGCCTCGCGCGATGGCTCCCTTGCGATCCGCGACGCCGGCCACCTGCGCCGCGTTCCTGCTCGCGGAGGCCCACAGGCGGTCCGGACCTCGTCCCGTCGCGGCCGCGAGGTTGCGCAGCGCCGTGTCGAAGGTCAGCACGCTCCCGGCGAGGGCCCCATCGGGGAGACGGACGGCGCCGTCGGCGAGGACCACGCTGCGGTCGTCACCGATCGGGTACCGCCCGGGGGGCATGCCGGTCGCACGCATCGCGTCCGTCACGAGCACGATGCCGCGCCCGCCGCGTGCGTCGTACAGCGCGCGCAGGACGGTCGGGTGCACGTGGATGCCGTCGGCGATGACCTCGACGGTCAGCACGCGTTCGGTCATGGCAGCGCCGACGAGGCCGGGTTCGCGGTGGTGCAGGGGACGCATGGCGTTGAACGTGTGCGTCACGTGCCGCACGCCCCGGTCCACCGCGACCATGACCTGCTCGTAGGTCGCGTCGGTGTGGCCGGCGCTGACGGTGACCCCGCGGCGGACGCACTCGCTGACCAGATCGAGGTTGCCGGGGACCTCGGGTGCGACGGTCATCAACCGCACCACGCCCGTGTCGAGGAAGCGTGCGGCTTCGGCGGCGTCCGCCGGCCGGATCGCCGCGCTGTCCTGCGCGCCGCACCGCCGCGCGCTGAGGTAGGGCCCCTCCATGTGTGCGCCGAGCAGCCGGGCGCCGGCGTCGAGCTCGGTCAGCGCCCGCGCGACGCCGTCCAGCGCGTGGAGGGTGTCGTCGGTCGACGCCGTCCAGGTGGTGGCGAGGAACGATGTCACGCCGTGGCTGGCGTAGAACGCGGCCATGGCCGCGAGCCCGTCGACCTCACCGTCCATGGTCTCGTGGCCGAGCGCGCCGTGGACGTGGACGTCGATGAAACCCGGCACCAGCCAGCCGCCTGCTGCGACGATGTGCTCGACGTCGTCGTCGCTGCCCCGGGCAGCGGCGAGCGTGGCCGGCTCGGGCAGGCCCTGGCCGAGCTGGAGGATGACGCCGTCGTCGGCGAGCAGCCACCCGTCGTCGATCACCCCGACCGGGGTCACGATGCGTGTGCCGGAGAGCAGGAGTGCGGTCACGAGGCCACCCGCCCGCCGCGCTCCAGCAGCGCATCGAAGACCGTGCTGTCGGGTGTCGAGGCGAGCGCCGCGGCCCCGTCGAGCGCGTCGCCGCGAGGAGGCGCCGGTACCGCGGTGGGGAGCGCGCCGATCAGGGCCTCGCGGAACGGTTCGATGACGAGATCGCCGGCCCGGAAGACCCCGCCCTGCCAGCTGACCGGGACCGGTCGTGAGAGGTCGAGCACCCGGCTGGCGGCAGCGGCGCAGGTCTCGGCGAGCGCCCGGCCCGCGTCGCGGAGGAGCCTCGTCGCCGTCTCGTCCCCGGCCAGCGCTGCCGCGGTGACCTCACGTGCGAAGCCAGCCACGACGCGGGCGGGGTTGGTGGCGCCGTACACGGCAGCGAGGATGCCGTCGGCGTCCCCGAAGGTCTCCTGGGCAGCAGCTCGCAGGGCGGCCGAGCCCCGACGTCCGTCGCTGGCGCGGAGCGCCTCACGCAGCCCGGCCCGACCGATGTCGAACGCGCTGCCCGCGTCGTCGAGGAGGTAGCCCCACCCGTCGACGCGGGCCAGCCGTCCGTCCTCGCCGACCGCCAGGCCGATCGTGCCGGTCCCGGCGGCCACCACGACGCCCGGTCGCAGCCCGAGGGCGCCGCAGAAGGTGGTGACCGAGTCACTGGTCACGATGACCCGTCGAGCCAGCCGCATGTCCTCGAGCAGGCTCGTGACGGCGGCGGCGTGGCCGCCGGGCTGCAGCACCCCCGTCAGACCGAGACACACCACGTCGAAGGGGGTCTGCCGGGCGAGGTCGCCGATGCTCACCTCGAGCGCCGACCGGATCAGCGCCAACGCTCCAGGAGCGACGACGTTCTCGATCCCGGGACCGGTCGATGTCGGTCCCCGTCCTTCCGGGCCGAAGCTGGCGGCTCGGCAGCCGGTCTTGCCGCCGTCGATCGCGAGGATCCTCGGTGGGCTCACGCGCTGCCCCGGTTCTGTGGGTGCAGGTCGGTCACCAGTTGGTAGCGGTCCCCGCGGTAGAGGGAGTGGACGAACTCGACGGGTCGCTCGTCGGTGTCGCGCGTCACCCGTTCGAACAGGAACGCGGGGGAGTGCACCGGAACGTCGAGGATCGCGGCCTCCTCCTCGTCGACGAGGGTCGGTTCGATCGTCTGGCGGCCACCGCCGAGCGCCACCCCGTACCGCTCGCGGAGCAGGTCGTAGAAGCTGGTGGTGTCCAGGTCGCGGCGGGTCAGCCCGGGCACCAGTTCCTCCGGCACGTGGAGGGTCTCGATGGCCATCGTCTCCTCGTCGGCCAGGCGCAGCCGGCGGGCCCGCACGATGTGCGCGGTCGGTGAGATGTCGAGCCACCGTCCGATGCGTGCCCCGGCGGACGTCACCTCCAGCGACAGCGTCCGCGCGCTCGGGCGGAAGCCCCGGCGTCGCATGTCCTCGGAGAACGAGGTCATCGTCAGCTGCTGTGCGATCTTGGGCTTGCCCACGAACGTGCCGCTGCCCTGCCGGCGTGTCAGGAACCCGTCGAAGACCAGATCGCCGATGACCCGCCGCAGCGTCATGCGGGACACACCGAGCTGTTCGGCGAGCTGGCGCTCGGGTGGGATCGCGGTGCCGACGGTCTCCCCGGCGATCAGGTCCAGGAGGGCGGTCCGGACCACCTCGTACTTCGTCGTCGTGGTCACCGTCGCCTCGTCCGTCCCTCGATCACCGCAACTGCGGCGATAGCGGCACCTTCGGGCGTCGTCCACGCGTTCGTGGCGCCGCCCCCTGCACGGACAGTAACAGGGAACGGTGCCTTTGGTCTAGACCAAAATCGAGATCTGGTTCCTCTCGGTCAGTCCTGCGTGCGTGTCCATCCGTCGGAGGTGAACCGCTGGCGGTGCTCGGGCCGCCGATCGTCGAGAACGGGGCCGTCCGGTCCGACGACGCGTACCCCGTCGAGGTAGACCCCCCGGCCGCTCGCGAGCGCCTCCGACACGTAGCGGGCCCTGAGGTGACGCTCGCCGGCGTGGTCCTGGAGGGGGAAGGTGGCCGACCACCACCGGTGCTCGCCCCAGCCCGACACCTGGCCGTCGGTCGACCGCGGGTGCGCACCAGACGCCGTGAGCTCGCCGGCGAGGGGCTGCCAGGTCTCGCCTCCATCGGAGGAGGATTCGAAGACCAGGTGGTCACCGGGAGCGGTGTCGAACCACAGATCGACCTCGAGGACCGCACCCGCAGGAGCCTCGACCGGGACGGTCAGCGTCCGGTCCGATCCGGTGGACAGCTCGGAGAACCAGGCCTCGCCCTGGGCCAGGGGTCGCACCGGCACGGCGCGTGCGGTCGCCCGCGCGATGGCCCGCCGGACGGGGTTGACCGGGGCCCAGTCACGGCTCGGGTGCACCCGGTTGGTCAGCAGGATCGCGATGGTGTCGGTGTGGGGGTCGATGACCAAGGACGTCCCGGTGAAGCCGGTGTGGCCCGCGCTGTGGGGGGAGGTCATGGCGTCGTGGTAGAAGCGCGCGGCCATCTCGGGTCCGAGGCCACGCCGCGCCGTGGTGCCGAGCTCGGCCACACGCTCGGTCATCATCTCCTCGACCGTGGCGTGATCGAGGATCCGGACGGTCCCGTAGCGGCCCCCGTTCAGCAGCATCTGGGCGAACACCGCGAGGTCGTCGGCGGTGGCGAACACGCCGGCGTGCCCGGCCACACCGCCGAGCGACCACGCGTTCTCGTCGTGGACCTCACCGTGGACGAGGCCGCGCCCGGCCCAGGGTTGGTACTCGGTGGCGGCGATGCGCTCGCGCAGGGACGGGTCGGGGTTGTAGCCGGTGTCGTCCATCCCGAGCGGTCCGGTGATCCGCTCCGCCACGTGCCGGTCGAGCGGCTGACCGGACACCGCACCGACGAGTTCGCCGAGGGCGATCAGGCCGAGGTCGCTGTAGAGGTAGCGGGACCCCGGCTCGGCGGTCGGTGCTGCTCCGTGAACCGCGGCGATCCGGCTGTCGCGGTCCGGGTAGGCGCTGTACAGCGGCAGCCACGCGGCGAGCCCCGACGTGTGCGTCAGGAGCTGCCCGACGGTCACGTCCTGCTTGCCGTTGGCACCGAAGGCCGGGATGTGATCCGCGACTCGGTCGTCGAGGGCGAGAGCACCGTCCTCGACCAGCTGCATGATCGCCACGGCGGTGAACAGCTTCGACAGCGACGCCAGGTCGAAGATCGTGTCGTCGCGCACCTCGACCCACTCGTCCTCGGGCAGCTGCGTGTCGGGATCGTTCCACCGCAGGGCGTGACCGACCGCCGATCGTTCGGCGATCACGCCGTCACCGACCACGAGGGCGACGGCGCCGGGGTAGACGGGGGTCGGCTGGGGTTCCAGCCCGGACCGGAGGGCCGGTTCGACGGCGGCCAGGTGCTCGGCCACGAGGCCGGCCTGCTGTGGTGTGCCCTCGCGCAGGATCCGTGGCGGCGACGTGCTGCGGTCCCAGGGGCCGTCGATCGACCCGGGTGCTCCTCGTCCGGGTCCCGCGAGGGCCGAGGTCGCCAGCGGCATCGACAGGAGGGTGGTGCAGGCGAGGACGGTGACAGCACGTCGGTAGCGCACGGGTGGCTCCCTGGGGTGGGCGTGACGGCCGGTGGGTGGGCGTGACGGCCGGTGGGTGGGCGTGACGTCGGAGGTGGATGGACGTGACGAGGCGGCGCGGGCGCGCGTCGCCCGCGCCGCGTCACCGATCAGCGGCCGCTGTTCGGGTAGAGCCGGTGCGGCGCCGCGAGCTCACGGAAGTCGGCCAGCTCCTGCCGCCAGCCATCGACGATCTCGTCCGGATCCACGCCGGCGTCGAGCTGGAAGCGCACGTCCTTGTCGCCACTGAGGCGGTCGATCCAGCAGATGTGCGCCTCCGTCCGGCAGCCTGTGCCCTCCCGCCAGTCGACCTCGTCGATGTGGCTGAACAGCGCGTCGAGGACGTGCACGCCGACCCGGACCGCCTCGAAGCGCGACGGGTCGATGACGTGGACCTCGAGACCGCCCGAGAACTGGCCGGCGTGCTTGGAGGCCGTCGGCTGGGCGAACATCGGACGGAAGGTGACCCCCGGCAGGCCACGCTGGTTGAGGTCGTCGGCCAGGGCGTAGGCCTCGGTCTCGTCGATCCACGGGGCGCCGAACCACTGGAACGGCTTGGTGGTGCCGCGGCCCTCGGAGACGTTGACCGACTCGATCAGCCCGAGGCCGGGGTAGACCCAGGCGGTCTCCTGCGTGGGGATGTTGGGGGAGGGCAGGACCCAGGGTAGATCCCAGCCAGATTCGAAGAAGCGCGGGTGGTAGCCGCGCATGGTCACCACGTCGAGGTCGACGGGGTCGGAGAGGAACTCGGCGTTGAACAGGTGGGCCAGTTCGCCGACCGTCATACCGTGCTGGAGCGGGATTTCACGCAGACCGACGAACGAGGACAGGGCGGGGTCGAGGATCGGACCATCCATGCGGTCGCCCAGGGGGTTCGGACGGTCGAGGACGATGAACCGCTTGTCGTGCTCGGCGGCTGCGTCCATCGCGTAGTACATGGTCCAGATGTAGGTGTAGAACCGCGCACCGATGTCCTGGATGTCGAACAGCAACACGTCGACATCCTCGAGCATCTCCGCGGTCGGGCGCTGGGTCGGCCCGTACAGCGACCACACGGGCAGGCCGGTGCGCTCGTCGGTGTAGCTCGGGACGTAGGCGCCGGCGGGCGCGCCGCCGCGGACCCCGTGCTCGGGTCCGTAGAGGGCGGTCAGCTCGAAGTCGCCGTCGTCCTGTGCGGCGATGAGCAGGTCGATGCCGTGCTCGAGGTCGCGGGTCGCGCCGGTCTGGTTGGTGATGAGGCCGACGCGCTGACCCGCCAGAAGGTCGAGCCGGTCGCTGACGAGGCGTTCGAGCCCGAGCTCGAGCTGCGGTCCGGGCGGGTTGCCACGACCGGGGGACGCGGTGGCGAACGACACGGCGACCAGGGACAGCAGCAGGGCGAGTGCGAGGATGCCGGCCAGCCTGCGTGGCAGTGCGGTGGACATGGGTGCTCCCTCTCGTGGGTGGTTCGGGCGGGTCGTGCAGGTGGCTCCCGTGGTGCCTGCGGACCCTCCCGCTCGGAAATTGTCTACCTACAGCAAGCCAGCACCGTCAAGAGTTTTCTAGGACGCAGGTCCCGGTGCTGGTCGCCGCGCGCAGCGCGATCGCGGAAGCGGGGTCCGTGCTTGACATCGACGGCCGGCTCTTGGAAGGTTCCGCCGTTGAGCTGTAAGAAAGTTTCGAGCCGAGCGGCAGTGCACACGGGAAGTTTCCATCACCCGGGATGGTCGCCCCGTGCAGGAGGACGAGCCGATGACCGGACCCGATCTCGAGCTGCCGGCAACGGTGGCGGTGCGCAGTCTGTTGCCGTCGCTCGCGCCGGCCGAGCAGCGGGTCGGTCGCGCCGTCCTCGACGATCCGTCCGCGGTCGCTCACCTCTCGATCACGGCGCTGGCGCAGCGGTGCGGCACGTCCGAGGCCACGGTGGTCCGCTTCTCGCGGAACGTCGGCTTCGACGGGTACCCCGCGCTGCGCATCGCGTTGGCGTCCGAGGCTGGTCGGAGCGCGGCGGAGGGGCGCTCCAGCGTCGGCCTGGACGTCCTGCCCGAGGACACCCTCGGGCAGGTGGTCGAGAAGGTGGGGGCCGCGGACACCCGCGCGATCGCGGACACCGTGGCCAACCTCGACATCGCGGCGCTCGCTCGTGCCATCGAGGTCGTCCGCGGCGCACGCAGGATCGAGATCCACGGGATCGGCGCATCGGGACTCGTCGCCACCGACCTCGAACAGAAGCTGCGGCGCATCGGGATCGCGGCCTCGGCCTGCACGGATCGGCACGCGGCGTTGACCTCGGCCGCCATGCTCGCACCCGAGGACGTGGTGATCGCGTTGTCGCACAGCGGTGAGACCAGCGACGTGATCGATCCGCTCGAGCAGGCAGCGGCACGGGAAGCGACCAGCATCGCGATCACGAACTTCCGGCGGTCCTCGCTGGCACAGGTGGCCGACGTCGTCCTGACCACGGCCGTCCACGAATCCGTCTACCGCTCGGGCGCGATCGCCAGCCGCGTCGCCCAGCTGACCATCGTGGACTGCCTCTTCGTGGGGGTCGCTCGGGAGGATCACGACGGGACGTTGGCAGCGCTCGATCGGACCTACCTCGCCGTGCGGCCCACGCGGCGTGACGCGACACCCGGGGGGGCCCGGTGATCCACGAGCCGTCGGGACCGACCGGCGACGCCGAGACCATCATCGTCGACGGCTCGACCGAGCTGCGCAACGCCGCGACCGTCGATATCGACGTGGTGCCGACCCTCGAGATCCTCGAGCTGCTCAACGACGAGGACGCGCGGGTGCCCGGCGCGGTCCGTGCGGTCCTCCCGCAGCTCGCGGAGCTGGTGGACGCCGCGGTGCGTTCGTACCGCGCGGGCGGCACGATCCACTACGTCGGCGCCGGCACCTCCGGCCGCATCGCGGTCCTGGACGCCGCCGAGCTGCCGCCGACGTTCTCCACCGACCCCGACCGGGTCGTCGCCCACCACGCGGGCGGCTCGCTCTCGTTCATCGCGGCCGTCGAGGGTCTCGAGGACGACCGGGCCCTCGGCGAGGCGGATGCCGATGCCGTGCGGGCCGGGGACGTGGTGATCGGGCTCGCGGCCAGCGGCAGGACCCCGTACGTGATCGGTGCGCTGACCGTCGCGGCCGCTCGCGGCGCGACCACGGCGCTGGTGTGCTCGTCGGTGACCGCGACGCCACCGGAGGGGCTCGAACTGCTCCTGGCCGTGAACACCGGACCCGAGGCGATCGCCGGGTCCACACGGTTGAAGGCCGGGACGGCGCAGAAGCTGGTCCTCAACGCATTCTCGACCGCCCTGATGGTGCGGTTGGGCAAGACCTACTCGAACCTCATGGTCGACGTCGCCCCGAGCAACGCCAAGCTCCGTGGGCGGGTGTTGTCGATCCTCATGGAGGCGACCGGGCGGTCGCGTGACGACTGCGCCGAACGGCTGCGGGACGCCGACGGGGACACGAAGGCGGCGCTGGTCAGCCTGCTCACCGACGCGGATGTCGGCGAGGCTCGTCGATCGCTCGCGGCCGCTGACGGCAGCGTCCGTGGGGCGTTGGGCCGGCTCGGGACGTGACAGGTGACCCTCGTCCCGGTGCGGGGCGAGGTGGGAGCACGGATCGAAGGAACGGGAACTGATGTACAGGAGACGGTTCACACGGGTGGCCACCGCGACGTTGCTGGCGACGAGCCTGGTGCTCGCCGCCTGCGGCGGAGAGGGTGGGGACGACGACACGAACGGAGGTGCGGGCGGCGACACCGCCGACGACGGGGGTGACGCCGCGGACGCCGGCGACGGAGCTGCGGGCGACGCGGAGGACGTGACGCTCACCGTCTGGTCCTGGCGGACCGAGGACGAGGCGGCGTACCAGGAGATCTTCGCGGTCTACGAGGAGCACAACCCGCACGTGACGGTGGAGTTCGTGCCCTACGTCAACACCGATTACAACAACATCCTCGCCACCGGCCTGACCGGAAGCGGTGGGCCCGACGTGGCGCAGCTGCGCGCGTACGGCGGCCTGCAGCCGCTGGTCGAGGCGGGCCAGCTGCTCCCGCTCGACGGTGAGGTCGCCACGCTGGACCGCTTCGAGGAGGAGGTCCTCGACGGCGCCCGCGGTCTGGAGGACGGACGGATCTACGGCGTCCCGTTCGGGATCCAGGCGCTCGTCGCGTTCTACAACCGTGGCATCTTCGACGAGCTCGGGCTCGACGAGCCCGAGGACTGGGACGGCTTCATCGACGTGCTCGACACCATCGCGGCGTCCGAGTACGACCCGCTCGCCAACGGCGGTGGCGACGAGTGGATGCTGCCGATCGTGCACGAGAGCGTCGGCGCTGCGCGGTACGGCGCGTCCGACTTCCGCGACGCCGTGCTGGCCGGGGAGCGGGACTTCACCGACCCCGACTACGTCGCCTCGGTCGAGCTGGTCGAGCAGCTCCTGCCGTACATGCCCGCCCAGGCGGTCGGAGTGGACTACAACGACTCGCGTGCCCTGTTCACGACCGGCCGCGCGGCGATGTTCCTCGGTGGTTCGTTCGAGGTCGGCTTCTGGCGCAGCGACGCCCCGGACCTCGACCTCGGGGCCTTCCGCCTCCCGGCGGACGGTGGCTGGCCGAGCGGCGCGGTCACACCCGGCTGGGTGGACGGCTCCTACGGTGTGAGCGCGCTCAGCGAGCACCCGGACGAGGCGATGGCGCTGGTGGAGTGGATGGGCTCGGAGGAGTTCGGGCAGCTGTTCGCCGACGAGATCAACCAGCTGTCGGCGCAGCCCGGTATCGAACCGCAGGACGAGCTGCTCGAGCAGATCGCCGCCCTGTACGAGGAGGCGCCGACGCCCTACCTGCTCCTGACCGACTTCCGGTACGGCGAGCCCTCGGGGACGGACCTGATCGGGGCCGGCATGCAGCAGCTGATGCTCGGTGACTCCTCACCGGAGGAGGTCGCCGAGAGCCTGCAACGCGGGGTGGAGCAGTGGTTCGACCCGCAGGGCTGATCCGAGCGACCAGGCTCGACGACGTCAGGTGAACCGCGGTGGCGACCACGAGCACCGTTCGTCGCGCACGACGGTGGACCCGCCCCTCGCCCTCAGCGGGGCAGGGGCGGGTCCCGCCGGCGCGCGTGCTCGCCGCGTTCATCCTGCCGGCGTTCGTGCTGTACGGGCTGTTCATGGTGGTGCCCCTGGTCCAGGCGCTGTACTTCAGCCTCTTCGAGTGGCGAGGGACGGCACGCGGCGACTTCGCCGGTACCGCCAACTTCGTGGAGCTGTTCACGCGCTACCCCCTGAACGAACAGCTGCCGCGAGCGTTCCTGCACAACACCTACTTCTTCGCCGGAACCATGGTCCTGCAGAACACCTTCGGGTTGTTCCTGGCGGTGCTCCTGCAGCGGACGCGGTGGGGCAAGACGTTGTTCCGCACCATCTACACGCTGCCGTACCTGTTCGCCCCGTTGGTGGTCGGGTACCTGTGGTCGCTGATCCTCAACCCGACCTTCGGGCCGGTCAACGCGTTGCTCCGGGGGATCGGCCTCGAGTCGCTCGCGGTGCCGTGGCTCGGTGATCCGAGCACGGCCCTCCCGGTCGTGATCGTGGTCAACGCGTGGCAGTGGATCGGCTTCCCGCTGCTGCTGTTCGGGGCCGCGCTCGGTGCCATCCCCGACGAGCTGCACGAGGCGGCCTACGTCGACGGTGCCGGGGCGTGGAACACCTTCTTCCGCATCACCCTGCCGCTGCTGGTGCCGGTGGTCGGCACGGTGACCGTCCTGACCTTCATCGGCAACTACAACGTCTTCGGCCTCATCTGGGCCATGGGCGGTGTCGAGGGTGGCCCGGCGGGCTCGACCGACGTGCTCGGCCTGCTCTTCTACCGCACCGCCTTCCGTGGGGGCGTGGACGCCTTCGGGGTCGCCTCGGCGTTGGCGGTGCTCATGTTCGCCTTCATCTTCGGGCTCTCGCTGGTCTTCCAACGGGTCTTCCGGCGGCTCGAGGAGCGGCTGTCGTGAGCGGACTGACCGAGGTGCGTACGCGACCGGAGGAGACCGACGCGCCGCCCCGGGCGACCCACCGGCGCACGCGGCGCCGACCCACCGTCTCGTCGCTCGCCATCGGCGCGGTCCTGTGGGGCTACGCGCTCGTGGTCGTCGCCCCGCTCCTGCTCGTCGTGCTCAACTCCCTGCGTCCGACGTCGGAGATCTTCGCTGACCCCATCGCGCTGCCCGAACGGGTCTCCCTCGACTCGTACGCGACCGCGTGGACCGACGCGAACTTCGGCCGCTACTTCTTCAACTCGCTCGGTATCACCATCGCGTCGGTCCTCCTGGCGACGACGGTGTCCGTGCTGGCCGCCTACCCGCTCGGTCGCTACCGGTTCCGTGGCAGCAGCGCGTTGTCGTTGTTCTTCCTGTCCGGCCTGATGCTGCCGTTCCGCCTGGCCATCTTGCCGCTGTTCCTCCTCCTGGACGGCCTGAACCTGGTCGACACCCGCTCGGGCCTCGTGCTCGTGTACGCCGCGACCGGGATCCCGTTCAGCGTCTTCATCCTCACCGCGTTCTTCCGGCAGCTGCCGGGGGACCTGGCTGACGCTGCAGCGATCGACGGTGCGGGGGAGTTCCAGATCTTCTCGCGGGTCATGCTGCCGCTGGTGCGACCGGCGTTGTCGACCGTCATGGTCTTCCAGTTCGTGCCGCTGTGGAACGACTTCTTCTTCCCGCTGGTCCTGCTGCGCAGCAGCGACAAGTGGACGCTGCCGGTGGGCATGACCCGGTTCTTCGGTGAGTACCAGACCGACTGGTCGACGCTGTTCGCCGGGTTGCTGATCGCGACGCTGCCGCTGATCGTCCTGTTCCTCGCGGCGACGAGACAGATCATCGCGGGCCTCACGGCGGGGATCGGGAAGATGTGATCCCGATCCCCTCGATGGCAGAAGTGGTCTGTACCTCAACGCCGCAGCGGGTGGCTCGGCGCCCGACGAACCCGTGGCCATCGTTCCCGCCATTGCAGTATCTGATCGTTGTCAGGCCGATTGCGTGCGTTCTGCGGCCTCGCCTGGCGCCGTTCATCGTCGGCCTTGACCCCTCCGGGGGCGACCTCTAGCGTCACGAGTGGTCTGTACCTCAAGACCAGAGACGCTGGCCACGCACGGTGGTCAGCGTGACGGGAGAGGGATCACCATGCGTCGCGGACGCCTACGTCTCGTCGCGCTCATCGCGAGCGCGTCCCTGCTGCTGGCCCTACCGGCCGCGGCACAGACACGGCCAGGCCCGCCGGTCTCGGCCGAGCGCGGGTTCATCGAATCGACCCTGAACCGGATGAGCCTCGAGGAGCGGGTCGGCCAGCTGTTCTGGACCCACGTCTACGGCTCGAGCGCCGACGACACCTCGATGGCAGCGCAGAACCAGGCGACCTACGGGGTCGACACGCCGGCCGAGGTCGTCGAGAAGTACGACCTCGGAGGCGTCATCTACTTCGCCTGGTCGGGCAACGTGGACAGCCCGGAGGCGGTCGCCACGCTGTCCAACGGCCTGCAGGAGGTCGCCACCTCCAGCGCGAGCGGCGTGCCGCTCACCTTGACCATCGACCAGGAGGGCGGCCTCGTCCAACGCATCCTCGAACCGGCGACGGTGTGGCCGGGCAACATGGCGCTCGGCGCTACGCGCTCCACGGAACTGGCGGCGGCGCAGGGGGCGATGCTGGCCGATGAGCTGCGGGCGGTCGGCATCAACGCCAACTTCGCCCCGGTCGTCGACGTGAACACCAACCCGCTGAACCCGGTCATCGGCATCCGCTCCTACGGCGAGGACCCCGACCTCGTGAGTGCGCTCGGTGGCGCGTCGGTCACCGCGATGCAGTCACGTGGCGTGTCCGCCACGCCGAAGCACTTCCCGGGCCACGGTGACACCGAGGTGGATTCGCACTACGGCCTGCCGATCGTGACCTACGACCGTTCGGTCCTCGACGAGGTCCACCTGCCGCCGTTCCAGGCTGCGATCGACGCCGGGGCCGACATGGTGATGACGGCGCACGTGATCATCGAGGCGATCGACCCGGACCTGCCCGCCACGCTCTCCCACGACGTGCTGACCGGGGTGCTGCGCGGCGATCTCGGGTTCGAGGGGGTGATCGTCACCGATGCGATGGAGATGCAGGCGATCGTGGACCACTGGGGTGCCGAGGAGGCTGCGGTCATGGCGCTCCAGGCTGGCGCCGACGTCCTGCTGATGCCCCAGGACATGGACGCCGCGACGGCGGCCGTACTCGAGGCGGTGCGGTCGGGTGAGATCGCGAGCAAGGACCTCGACGCCAAGGTTCGTCGCGTGCTGCAGGTCAAGTACGACCGTGGCCTGTTCGACGACCCGTTCGTGGACGAGTCCGCGGTCGGCGGCGTGGTGGGCAACGAGACCCACCTCGAGACCGCGCTCGAGATCTCGCGGCGTGCCGCGACGGTGATCCACAATGACGACGTCCTGCCACTCGACGCAGGGGCGGGCGACGTGGTGGTGGTGGGGCCGGCGGCCGCGAACGTGGCGGACCTTTCGGGCGAGCTGCAGGACCGCGGCCTCTCGGTCACCACGCACACGGTGGCGACCAACCCGAACGCCTCTGAGCGGGCTGCGGCGGTCGCGGCGGCCAGCGATGCCGACCTCGTGGTCGCAGCCACGTGGCGTGCTTGGGCCAACCCCGGTCAGGCGCAGCTCGCGCGTGACCTCGCCGAGGGCGACGCTCCGGTCCTGGCGATCGGCACCCGCGACGCCTACGACATCGCGTACTACCCGCAGGTCGACGCGTACGTGGCGACCTACGGGACCCGGGCGGTCAACCACGCCGGCGCTGGCGAGGTGCTGTTCGGCGAGACCGAGCCCACCGGCCTGCTGCCGGTGACGATCCCCACCGCTGACGGCAGCGGTGTGCTCTACCCCTTCGGGCACGGGCTCGGCTACTAGCGGCGCGCAGCTCCGGAGCCCCGCCGGCCACCCGGTCGTCGGGGCTCCGGCGCGTCACGAGCCGTGGGGCGGGGCGCCGAAGGCCTGGCTGGCGGTGCGGTACAGCTCCGGCCACGGCGGGCAGCGGTCGTCGCCCCACCACCACGCCGGTGTGGTTCGCGGCATGCTGGAAGAAGGGCGTGTCGATCGGGCCGTGCAGAACCGTGCACAGCTCGATCTCGGGCGCGTCGAGCAGCTCCTGGCGCAGCGACTCGGTCAGCCCGCGGATGGCGTACTTGCTGGTGACGTAGGCGCTCTGCAGCGGCGAGGGGACCTTGGCGAGCACGGAGGCGACGTTGATCAGCACGCCGGCGCCCTGCTCGCGGAACCACGGGAGGGCCGCCCGAGCGCCGTGCACGTAGCCGAACAGGTTCACGTCGAGGACCCGGCGCCACTCCTCGAGCGGCACCTCCTCGAAGCGCCCGTACTGCCGGACCGCGGCGTTGTTGACCCAGGCGTCGAGCTTGCCGGTCCGGCCGACGGTGTCAGCGGCGATGTGTTCCAGCGCGTCGGCGTCGGTCACGTCGGCGGGCATCGCCAGGACCCGCCCCCGGCCGTCGTCGTCGCTTGGGAACGCCTCGGCGAGGTCCTCCAGGGGACCCTCGCGGCGCGCGACGGCGACGACGGTGGCGCCGCCCTCGGCGAGCATCTCGACCGTGGCGCGGCCGATACCGCTCGACGCGCCCGTGACCACGACGACCGCGTCGGTGACCGGGTGAGCCATCCGGTCCTCCTCCTCGGTCGGGGTCCCATCGTGTGGGGTGGGCCCCCCTTCCGCCAGGCGCCTGGACGTCGACGGGACAGGGGTCGGACGGCCGTGGACCGCCGCTCCGAGGCGGAACTCGCCGGGGTGTGCCGTCGTTCGGTCACGGCCCGCGGCGGGGGACCTCGTAGCGTCGTACCGTGGCTGAGTCCCCGCTCCTGGAGCGTCCCGCGGCGAGGTGGGTCGTCCTCGCGGTGGGGGCCATCCTGCTCGTCCTGGCCGCGGCGTACATCCTCCTGGTGGGGCTCCAGCGGGGGCAGGGGGAGACGGTCCTCACCGGCGTGCACGTCGACGGTGAGTCCGTCGGCGGAGCGTCACGGGCCGAGCTCGTCGCGACCGTCGACGCACGGACGGAGGCTCGGCTGGCCGACCCGGTCGTGGTCGTCGCGAGCGAGGGCGAACTCGAGACCGATCGCGCAGGGGTCGGCGCGTCCGTGGACCGCGAGGCGACGATCGACGCCGCGTGGGAACGTGGCCGCCGCGGGTTCCTGCGCGCCCTGAGGGACCACGCCCGCGCCCGGATGGGTGGGACGGTCGACGTCGGCATCGAGGTGACCGCCGACCGGCGCGAGCTGGCGCGGTGGGCCACCGACGCGGCCGACCAGCTGTCACAGCCCGTGCGGGACGCCGCCGTCGAGCTGGTCGCTCGGGACGGTGAGGACGACACCGTCGACGTCGCGGTCACCGATCCGCGCGAGGGGCGCGAGGTCGATCCCGGTCCGCTCGCCCAGGAGGTGGCCGGCCGCGTCGAACGCCCCGGCGAGGTGCGGGTCGAGGTCCCGGCGCGCACGCGGACCCCGGACATCACCGACGTGGACCTGGAGGCTGTGGTGCCACGTGCTGAACTCGCGGTCTCGGCGTCGGTCACGCTGACCAACCCGTCGGCGGGGGAGGACCTGGTGCTCGCCCCGGGCGACCTGGCGTCGGTGCTGGTGGTGCTCGCTCGACCGGAGGAGCCGGAAGGTGCACGTCTGGCCGTGCACACCGATGGGGACCGTCTCGCCGATCACCTCGGTGATGAGGGGATCGGAGCCCTGGAGGAGCCACCGGTCGAGGCCGACTTCGAGGTCACCGGCGACACCGTCGAGATCGTCGGCGGCACACCAGGGTTCGCCGTGGACGTCGATCGGACCGCGTTCCGCGTCCTCGAGCTCGCCACCCGCGACGACGATCGAGCGGGCGAGCTCGCCGGCGACACCACCGAGCCCGAGCTGTCGCGGCAGGACGCCGAGGAGCTCGGCATCGAGCAGGTGGTGTCGAGCTTCAGCACCCCGCTGACGCCCGGCGAGGCCCGCAACCACAACATCCACCTCGGCGCGGACCTCTTCGACGGCTCGATCATCCACCCGGGCGATCGCTTCTCGCTCAACGAGGCCATCGGACCGCGGACCCGGGAGCGTGGGTTCGTCGAGAACGGGTTCATCGACGCCGACGGTGAGCTGATCTCGGTCGTCGGTGGCGGTTCCAGCCAGCTCGGCACCACGTTCCTGAACGCCGCGTGGTTCGCCGGCATCGCCATCGTGGAGTTCCAGCCACACTCCTACTACTTCGAGCGCTACCCGATGGGTCGCGAAGCCACGTTGTCGTTCGGCCACATCGACGTGGTCGTCGAGAACGACTCGCCCCACGCGATCCTCGTGGTCACCTCGCACAGCGAGTCGGAGGTCACGGTGCGCTTCGTCAGCAGCCCGTGGGCCGAGGTGGACACGTGGACGGACGACCCCCGCGACCGGGTCCCGGGACAGGAGCGCGACGGCTTCACGGTGGAGTACGGCCGGACGATCACCTACCCGGACGGCTCGACCGAGGAGGAGTCGTACGTGCACCGCTACGAGCCCGAGGACTGAAGCCCGAGGACCGAAGGCCGTGGCCGGGGACCCTGCGTCGCTGCGGCGGGGGCCGCTCCCACCTCGTCGCGGCCGAGCGGGCGCTACCTTGGCCCGATGGACGCCTCGACCACTCACGCTCCGGCACGTGCCGCGGACACCCAGGTGACCCCCCGGACGGCACCGGCGACCCCGGTGATCGATCCACAGACCCGTCCGGACCCCTCGGCCGGTGACGGGGACCACGACCGCTTCACCCACTACGTCGCCAAGCGACAGCTGGAACGGGCGAAGCGCAAGGGGACCGCCGTCACCGCGTTGTGCGGCAAACGCTGGAAGCCGGACGGTGACCCGTCGCGATACCCGATGTGCCCGACCTGCGCCGAGCTCGCTGCTGAGCTGCTCACGCGCGGCCTCGGCGGTTCGGGCAGCTGACGTGACCGGCAGCCCGGCGGCACCGCTGCCGCCGGTGGTCGTCCCGTTCGCGGTCCGGGCGATGCCGCACGTGCGACCGGACCTCTGGCCGCTCACCCGGCCCGTCCCGCCCCACGTCGAGGACGACGGTCCTCGGACCCTGGTGCGGATCGACGCGGAGGTGCCGAGGCTCGTGGCTGCAGCGCGGCAGCGGGTCGCCACGGACCCGGCACCCTGGACCTCGCACACCCCGGATCTCGCCCCGGGCGACGCGCTCACTGCCGGCCTGGCCCTCGGTCGTGCCGTGAGCCGTGACGTTCCCGAGCTGCTCATGGCCGCGGGCGACAGCCTCACCGTGTCCGCCGCCGGGGTCGGCGTGACGTCCGGTGGCAGGATCGATCGGCAGCCGGTCACGTCGGGAGGCGAGGACCGCGTCGCGTCGCGGCAGGTGGCCGACCGCCTCGCTGCGGTGCCGCCCGAGCACCGGCTCCTCGAGGCGGTGGCGCTGGCCGTGGCGGAGGACGTCGTGCTCGTGGACGCGTCGGGTCGGGCCGTCTGGCTCCACGTGTGCACGCCGTCGGGGTGGGACCCGGGCGCCGCTGCTGGCCGCCACCTGAGCGAGCTGCACGGCCCGGTGCCCGCGGCGGATCGCCTTCGAGCTGCGAGCGACGCCCTGACCCGCGCCATCGTGACGTCGGGACCGCACGTGCGCTGGGTCTGGGGGCTGACCGACGATCCGGCGGCCGCACACCACCCGCGGTTCCGCGGCCCACCGGCGACCGCGCGTGGTCCGATCGCCGAGCTCACGTTCCGGGCCGAGCGGCAGACCACCCTGGCGCTGCCCGACCTCGGGCTCGGGGTGTTCCTGATCCGGGTGCTGCGGGCGCCCCTCGGCGAGGTCGCCTCGTCGGTGTCGCGGCGCGCGCGCCTGGCCGAGGCGATCGAGGTCATGCCGCCCGAGCTCGCGCGCTACAAGGGGGTCGCGGACCGCCGCGACGAGCTCCTCGACTGGCTCACCGCTCCCGCCGAGCCACGCCGGTAGCGTGCGGGCCGGCCACCCGAGGAGACCGCCGTGCCCGACGTGCCGATCCGTGCCGTGATCTTCGACCTCGACGGCGTCCTGACCGACACCGCCGAGTTCCACTACCGCGCGTGGCAGGAGCTCGCCGATGCCGAGGGGCTGCCGTTCGACCGACAGGCGAACGAGGCGCTCCGGGGGGTGTCGCGCGCTGATTCGCTGCGCCTCGTGCTCGCTGGCCGCGAGGTGGACGAGGCCACCTTCGCGCGGATGATGGCCGAGAAGAACGAACGCTACGTCGAGTTGCTGGCCGACATGTCACCCGACGATCTGCTGCCCGGTGCGCTCGAGCTCGTCGAAGCGTGCCGGGACCGTGGACTGAAGCTCGCGATCGGCTCGTCGTCGAAGAACGCGCCGATGGTCCTCGACGCGCTCGAGATCACCGATCGGTTCGACGCCATCGCCGACGGGTCGACGGTCGAGGTGGCCAAGCCCGCGCCCGACCTGTTCCTGGCCGCCGCACGTTCCCTCGATGTCGAGCCAGCCACGTGTGCGGTCGTCGAGGACGCCGAGGCCGGCGTGGACGCGGCCCTGGCGGCCGGCATGCTCGCCGTCGGCATCGGGCCCGCGGAGCGCGTCGGCCACGCCCACCTGCGGTACCCGTCCACCGCCGATGTCGACCTCGAGACCATCCTCGCCCGCGGGGCGTGACGGGTCCACCGCCGCCGACGCGCCGCGTGCCCCAGTCGGCACGACGGGCCTGGGCGCTCGTGCGTCGGGCCCTCGGGGCCGTCCGGCGCCGGGCCCAGGCGGAGGGCACCGTCGACGGGGTCATGCTCGGGCTCGGTGCCACGACCGGTCTGCTGACCGGCGTCCTGGCGTGGCTGCTGATCTCGATCGTCGAGGTGCTCCAGCACGTGGTGTGGACCGACCCGGCACCGGCCTGGCAGCTGGTCCTGGTGCCTGCCGTCGGCGGGCTGCTCGTCGGCCTGCTCGTCACCCGTGTGGTCCCCGAGGTGGCCGGTGGGGGGATCGTGTCCACGATGGAGACGCTCGCCCTGCACGGCGGTCGCTTCCGCAGGCGGGTGCCGCTCGGCGCGCTCGGCGCGACCTCCGTGGCGCTCGGCTCCGGTGCCTCGGGTGGTCGCGAGGGCCCGATCGTGCTGATCGGAGGGTCGGTCGGTTCGGTCGTCGGTCGGCTGCTACCGATCGGGGAGGCTCGCATGCGGTCACTGGTGGCCGCCGGGGCGGCTGCCGGCATCGGTGCATCCTTCAACGCACCCATCGGAGGGATGCTGTTCGCGATCGAGGTCCTCCAGCTCGGCGTCCGGGGCGCCGGCCTGCAGGTCGTGGTCGTCGGTTCGGTGGTCGGTTCGGTGGTCGCGCGCCAGCTGGTCGGTGAAGACCTGATCTTCCAGCCGACCCGCGAGTTCGGTCTCGGCGACCCGATCGAGCTCGTGGTGTACGCCCTGCTCGGCCTGCTGGCGGTCGTGGTCGCGCTCGGCTTCCACCGGGGTGAGCAGCTCGCTCAGCGGGCTGCGGCGTGGTCGCGTCGCCGGATCGGCCGCGTCGCCACCCTCGGCGCGGCCGGGTTGGTCGTCGGCCTCATCGCCCTCGTGGTCCCCGAGGTGCTCGGTGACGGGGAGTCGGTCCCGCCGATCGTCGGCGTCCGCGAACCGATCCAAGCCATCCTCGACGTCGAGTACGGGACGACGTGGACGGCCGCGGCGCTCCTGCTCGTCCTGCTGGTGGCCAAGCTCGTGGCCACGAGCGTCACCGTCGGTGCCGGTTCGGCGGTCGGCTCCTTCGCCCCGATGCTGCTGACCGGCGCGGCCCTCGGCGGGGTGGTCGGCACCGCCGCCCTCCCGATCCTGCCCGCGCTCGATCCCGGGGCCGTCGCCACCGTCGGCATGGCAGCGGTCTTCGGGGCGACCGCTCGCGCTCCGCTGACGGCCATCATCATCGTCTTCGAGCTCGTCGGGGACTACGAGCTCGTCCTCCCGCTCATGCTCGCCGTCGGGCTGGCCGTCTTCCTCCACGACCGTGTCCGCCCGGAGGGCATCTACGCCGCGCACCTGCGCCGGCGTGGCGTCGTCCTCGGCCGGCCCGACGACGTGGACGTCCTCCAGCGGGTCACGGTCGCCGAGGTGATGACCCGCGACCATCCGACCATCCCCGCGGACGCCGACCGCGCCGCGGTGGAGGCGCACTTCGCCCGCGGCGGCGGCCGTGGCTACGCGGTGGTCGATCCGCGTGGCCAGCTCGTCGGCATCCTGACCCGTGGGGACCTCGCGACCCGTGACGGTCGCACCGCCGCGGACCTGTGCACCCGTCGCGCCCTGACCGTGGTCACCGACGATCCGGTCTTCGTCGCGGTACGGCGGATGGCCTCCCTCGACGTCGGTCGCGTCCCCGTCCTCGACCAGAGCACCCGGCGGATGGTGGGGATGCTGCGGCGCGAGGACATCGTGCGGGCCTACCAGCTCGGCCTGACGCGAGGCGCCGCGACCCAGCAGCGCGAGGCGGCCTCGCAGCTGCGCGACCTGACCGGTGTGCGCTTCGTCGAGCTCGCGGTCGACGATCGCTCCCCGGTCGTGGGTGCGGCCGTCCGCGACGTCGCCTGGCCCGAACGGACCGTGCTGACCAGCGTCCGTCGCGATCAGGGCGTGGTGGTGCCGACCGGAGAGACCGTCCTGGCGTCCGGGGACGTGCTGGTCGTCCTCGCCGCGGACCCCGACGCGGTCCGGGACCTCATCGCCGGGGCTCCGGCGGACCGCTGACCATCCCGATCGATCCGTACCCGCTGCGTTCCGAGGGGACACCGTGACCGACGCGCGCCCGTTGCTGCTCCTCCCACCGTCCAAGGGCAAGGCCGCGGGCGGTGATGGGCCCGTGTACGCCGATGTCGTGGCACGGGAGCACGTGCTCGGTGATGCGCGTCGCGAGGTCCTCGACGCGGTGACCGGTGACCTGTCGGGCCTGGACGACGTGGCGGTGGCTCGGCTGGCCGGGGTCGGCGTGGCCAAGGCCGCGGACGCACGTTCGCTGCTGGCGGAGCTGCCGCGTGCCCGGACGCTCCCGGCCCACCGCCGCTACACCGGGATCGTCCACGGCAACGCAGGGCTGGCCGAGCTGGACCCGACGACCCTCGAGGTCGACGTGCGCATCGTCTCCGCGTTCCTCGGGCTCGTCGCCCTCGACGAGCCGGTGCCGGACTACCGGGTGGAGTTCGGTGCGACCCTGCCGAGCATCGGTGGGATCGGGCCGCTGTGGCGGGCCCGGCTCGCCGGACACCTCGCCCACCTCGGCGAGGGGCGGCGCGTGTGGGACCTGTTGCCGGCCGAGCACCGCCGTGTCTGGGATCGGGGCGTCCGTGCCGCGCTCGACGTGGTGGAGGTCGCCTTCGTGCGGCCCGACGGACGGCCCGCCAACGCGGCCCGCACCAAGGTGGCCAAGGGACGGTTCGCCGCCGCCGTGATCTCCCGCCCCGCCCTCCAGCCGCGCACCGTCGCCCGAGGCGTGGACCTGGGGGAGGGGTGGCAGGTCTCAGCGACCGGCAGCGTGGTCACGGCGACCTACCACGGTTGAGCGCGGCGGATCACTCGCGGACGACCGTGCGCAGGACGGCGATGCCGACCACGAGGTGGAGCACCGACAGCACCAGGCGGGACTCGCCCGGCTGGTCGCTGCCGAGGACCGGGATGAAAGAGGCCGCGAGCAGCAGGAGCCCCACGAGCCGCACGACGCGGCGCCCACGACCCGGCAGGAGCCGGTCGAGGGCCACGACGGCGACGATGGCCACCACGAACGCACCGAGCGTGACCACGACGAGGGGACCGAGGCCGAGCGGCTCCGGCGGGCCGGCGGCACGGTCGGGGACCACGACCTCGACGTCGGCGAGCGCGGCCCCGAAGCGGATCGCCACCACGAGGGCGGTGGTCACGAGCACCGCGGTGAGCCAGCGCACGGCGGGGTAGCGTCCGCTCGCAAGGTCCACTCGGCGCTCCCTCGTCACGTGCCGGGACGTGGTTGGCCCCGGGAGGATGGACGGGACGTGGTTGGCCCCGGGAGGATGGACGGGACGTGGTTGGCCCCGGGAGGACGGACGGGACGTGGTTGGCCCCGGGAGGACGGACGGGACGCGGACGGCCCCGGGAGGACGGACGGTGCCAGGTCGCGCGTCCGAGGGCCAGGACCGCTGACGTGCACGCCCGCCCGGACGTGTGCCGGGAGCCTCGATGCCCCGGCCGGAGGAGCGAACCGTGAGCGAAGCTGCACCCCGGGAACAGTGGGGGACCCGGTCCGGGTTCCTCCTCGCCGCCATCGGGTCGGCCATCGGCCTGGGCAACATCTGGCGCTTCCCCTACGTCGCCTACGACAACGGCGGGGGCGCGTTCCTCCTGCCGTACCTGATCGCGCTGCTGACGGCGGGTATCCCGCTGCTGATCCTGGAGTACGCGCTCGGCCACCGTTACCGCGGGTCGGCGCCGCTGACCTTCCGGCGTCTGCACCGCCGGGCCGAGTTCCTCGGCTGGTGGCAGGTCGGCGTGTGCCTGCTGATCGCCTCCTACTACGCGGTGGTGGTCGCCTGGGCCGGTGCCTACACCGTGTACGCGGTCGACGGCGCCTGGGGGGACGACCCGGACGCGTTCTTCACCGGCGACTTCCTCGCGGTGGCGGAGGCGGGGACCCTCGGCGGGCTGCGCTGGCCGGTGCTGCTCCCGCTGGTGCTGGTGTGGGCGGTGGCGCTCGGGGTGCTGGTCGGTGGCGTCAAGCGGGGCATCGAGCGGGCCAACCGGGTGATGATCCCCGTCCTGGTGCTCTCCTTCGGAGCCCTGGTGGTGCGGGCGGTGACGCTGGAGGGAGCGACCCTCGGCCTGGACGCGCTGTTCACCCCCGACTGGGGCGCGATGCTCGACAGCAGCGTGTGGGTGGCCGCCTTCGGTCAGATCTTCTTCTCGTTGTCGGTGGGCTTCGCGATCATGATCACGTTCGCGAGCTACCTGCCTCGCGACGCCGACCTGACCGGGAACGCCTTCATCGCCGGGTTCGCGAACTCGTCGTTCGAGCTGCTCGCCGGCATCGGCGTGTTCGCAGCCCTCGGGTTCCTGGCCACGGCAGCTGGGACGGCCGTGGACGAGGTCGCCACCGAGGGCGTGGGGCTCGCCTTCGTGGTCTTCCCAGCGGTCATCAGCCAGATGCCGGGGTTCAACGGGTTCTTCGGGGTCCTGTTCTTCGGGTCCCTGGTCGTCGCGGGCCTGTCCTCGCTGATCTCCATCATCGAGGCGAGCGTGTCGGCCGTCGTCGACAAGTTCGCCCTCGGCCGGCGGCGCACGGTCGCGCTGGTCGGCGGTGGGACGGCCCTCGTCTCGTTGCTGTACGCCACGGCCGGTGGGGTCAACCTCCTCGACGTCGTCGACAACTTCGTCAACCTCTTCGGCGTGGCGGTCGTGGGGCTGGTGGAGGTCGTGGTGGTGGTGTGGCTGCTGCGCCAGGTGGAGCCGCTCCGGCGCCACGCCGATGGCCTGTCCGAGGTGCCGCTCCGGCGCTGGTGGGTGCTGGCGCTCACGGTGGTGACCCCGCTGCTGCTCGGCCTGGTCACCTTGGACAACCTGCGGGCCGAGCTCTCGGCGCCCTACTCGACGGCCGACGGGACCTACCCCGTGGGGTTCGTGATCGGCCTCGGGTGGGGCGCGGCCGCCCTCGCCCTCGCCATCGGGCTCGCGCTGACCCTGCCTGCGTGGCGGCGACCAGGTGTCGACCTGCTCGCGCCTCCCCGTCGCACCGAGGAGACGCTGACGTGAGCACCTCCGCGATCGTCGTCCTGTTCCTCGCCACGCTCGTGCTGTTCGGCGGGCTGGCGACCAGCATCGCCATCGCCATCAGGGCGACCCGTCGCGACCGACGCGGGTCGCCCTGACCCTGGACGAACGTCCTCATGGTCGAACGCTCCGTGGTCGATAGACCGCTGAGAGTGCACACTGTGCGTCCCGGTCACGCGGCCCGCTCGTTGGTCGTGCCGGGATCGGTCGAGGGTCGGGAAGCCACGTGGAACAGCAGCAGTCGGTCGCAGCATCGCTCGGGGGCGCGCTCATCGGGGCGGGCGGCGCGGACGTCGGGCAGGCCCGCGAACGCGCGCGTCTGCGTCGAGTCCGCTCCCTCGCGATCACGCTGCTGATCCCGTTCGGCTTCCTGTGGTACCGCATGCTCGACGGGCGGCCCTTCAACGTCTTCGCCCTCCCCGGCATGCCGGACGACCCGATCCTGTACCTCGTGCCGCTCGTGCTGGTGCTCGCCATCGGTTCGATGGCCGCGATCCCGTTCGTCGCAGGTCGATCGCCCCACGTGCTGTACCGCCCCGAGCAGATCGACGTGAAGCTGTCGGACGTCAAGGGCATCGAACCCATCGTCGAGGAGGTGGTCCGCACCCTCAACACCTTCCTCGGCTACGCCCGGTTCAAGGACCAGCTCGGCGGCACGCCCCGCCGGGGCCTGTTGTTCGAGGGGCCGCCGGGGACGGGCAAGACCTACCTCGCCAAGGCCCTGGCCCGTGAGGCCGGCGTGCCGTTCCTGTTCGTGTCGGCTACCAGCTTCCAGTCGATGTGGTACGGCGCCACGGCGCGCAAGATCCGGGCCTACTTCAAGGCGCTGCGCAAGGCCGCCCGCAAGGAGGGCGGCGCCATCGGTTTCATCGAGGAGATCGACGCCATCGCCCTCGCGCGCGGCGGCATGGACGGCATGTCGCCCGCGGGGACGGTCGGGGTCAGCCCGTGCCACCCCGAGCTCGGTGGGATGGTCGCCGGGAACGCCGTGCCCACCCACCGCCACGAGCGGCACCTGGTGCAGGGGACCGTGGGCGTCGGCATGCGCGTGGACGGGATGGTCTCGGAGGGCACCGGCGGCATCGTCAACGAGCTGCTGATCCAGATGCAGTCCTTCGACACCCCGCCGCTGCGTGAGCGGATGCGCAACGCCGTCACGGACTGGCTCAACGGCTACCTGCCGGCCGAGCGCCAGTTGCAGCGCGCCCCGGCTGCGTACCACAACCTGCTGCTCATCGCGGCCACCAACCGCGCCGACCGGCTCGACCCGGCGCTGCTGCGCCCCGGTCGCTTCGATCGCCAGCTCACCTTCGAGGTGCCTGCCAAGGCAGCACGCCGTGAGCTGATCGACCACCTGCTCGAGCGCAAGGCTCACGATCCCGATCTCGACCGGGAGGAGCAGCGCGAGGTCATCGCGGGGCAGACGTTCGGCTACACCCCGGTGATGATCGAGCACCTGCTCGACGAGTCCCTGCTGCACGCCCTCCGCGACGGCCGTGACGCGCTGAGCTTCGGGGACGTGCAGTCGGCGCGACTCACCGAGGAGGTCGGGCTCAAGAACCCGGTCGAGTACACGCCCGACGAGCGCCGCGTCGTGGCGACCCACGAGGCCGGGCACGCCACGGTGGCGTTCCTGACCCAGCGGCGTCGCCTCGAGGTGCTGTCGATCGTGAAGCGGTCGGGGTCGCTCGGGTTGCTCGCCCACGGTGACCTCGAGGAGGTCTACACCCGGTCGAGCTCCGAACTGCACGCCCTGATCGACATCGCGATGGGCGGGATGGTCGCCGAGGAGCAGTACTTCGGCGAGTCGTCGACGGGACCGTCCGGTGACCTGATGTCGGCGACCCAGGTGGCGTGCCAGCTGGTCGGGGCCGCCGGCCTCGGCGGGTCGCTGGTCTCGCTGGCGGCCTACCAGCAAGGGCCGCTCGGTGGCAGTGACCTGGTCGGACGCACCCTCGGGGACCCGCACACCCGCCCGGAGGTCGACCGGATCCTGGCGGTCAGCAAGGCACGGGCGCGCGCGATGATCGCGGCCAACTCCCACATCCTCGAGGCGCTCCGGGACGCGCTGCTCGACCGCGATGAGCTGATCGGCGAGGAGATCATCGCGGTCTGCGAGTCCGCTGGCCCGGCCGTCCGCGAGGGGCTCGCCATCGAGCGGCGTGGCGAGGACCGACGCCGGCGGGACTGGCTCGCCGAGAGCGACCCGACGACCCCGTGGGCCGGCATCGACGGCGGCGCCGAGGTCCAAGGTGACGGGCAGCGGCGTAAGGGAGGTCGTCGCGCGACCGACCGTCCTGGTCCCCCGTCCTGATGTCGACGGTCACCGGGTGGCGGCAGCCGCCGCGAGGCTGAAGGCGTTGACGGCCCAGTGCGCGAGCACCGGGGCCAGCAGGCTCCGGGACCGCGACCGCAGGAGGTCGAACAGGACGCCTGCGACGGTCGTGACGGCCACCGCCCCGGCGACGGTTGCCACGCCCTCGGGGGAGGTCGGGTCGACGTCGTTGATGCGCAGCGCGATGGCGGTGGGCGCGATGTGCCACAGGCCGAACACCAGGCTCGACCAGCCGACCGCCACCGGACCGGGCAGGACCCGCCGGCACGCGGCGGTGAGCACCCCGCGGAAGGCGACCTCCTCGCACACGGCGGTCCCGAGCGGGATGCGCACCAGCAGCGCGAACGCCAACCCCCCGGCGCCGAGCGCTGCCCGGTCGTCGGCCAGGAGGCGGCCGACGGGGTCGAGGACGTCGGCCAGCGCGATGCCGCTCGCGACGGCCACGGCGATGACCGCGGCGCTGCTGCCGCCCCACCGCGCCCCGCGACCGAGGTGACGTCGAGACAGGCCGAGCGCCGCCCGGTCGAGCCCGACGCGGCGCGCGAGGAGCACGAGGCCGGCGGTGGCCACCAGGTTGCGGGTGACGTAGAGGGTGTCCCCGGCGCCGTAGTTGGCCAGGAAGCTCCAGGCGACCAGGCCACCGGACAGTGCGAGCACGAGGCGCATCCCGGGAACGTAGGAGCTCGGTCTCGTCGCCAGCGTGGCCGTCCGCCCGGGGGTGCGGACCGCGGCCGACATCACGCCTCCGGCGCGCTCGTGACGTGGTCGATGAGGCGCTCCACCGCGCGGATCAGCTCGCGGTCGAGGTCCCGCCAGGTGGTCACCGATGCCGCGATGTGGCGCCACAGCTCGCGGGGATCGCCGTAGCCGAGCCGTCGGGCCGTCCCGGTCTTCCAGTCCTCACCCATCGGGACGTCCGGCCAGGCGTCGATACCCACGACCTCGGGGCGTACCGCGGCCCAGACGTCGACGAACGGGTGACCGGTGACCAGCACGTCGGGACCTTCGACCGCAGCCGCGGCGCGGGCCTCCTTGGTCCCGGGCAGGAGGTGGTCGACGAGGATGCCGATACGTCGCTCGGGTCCGGGGCCGAACTCGCGGACCACAGCGGTGAGATCGTCGATCCCGTGGAGGACCTCGACGACGACCCCTTCGATCCGGAGGTCGGCACCCCAGACCTGCTCGATCAGGGCGGCGTCGTGCACGCCCTCGACCAGGATGCGGCTGGCCCGTGCCACCCGGGCCGGCGTCCGCGGGACGGCGATCGACCCCGAGTTCGTCACCGGCGGCGGAGCCGGACCCGTGTCGCGTCGCGGCGGGACCAGCGTGACCGGCCGGTCGTCGACCAGGAACGCGCCCGGGTGCAACCCGAAGCGGCGTTCGCGCCCCCGGCGATCGCGCAGGGTCACGCTCTCGGCCGTGCAGGCGGTGGCGGCACCGACGAAGCCGTCGGCGGCGACCTCGATGAGCATCCCGGGAGCGACGGTGACCTCGGGGATGGTCCGCCGGTGGCGACCGGGGTCCGCCAGGACGTCGCGTCCGTAGCCGTCGCTCACGCCGAGGTCGGTGGCACCACGACCTGCACCGAGCCGTCGGCGACATCGATCACCCCACCGGCGACGGCCCAGGGGTCGGGGCGGTGGGGCCAGGCGAGCAGCCGTCCGACGTCCTCGGCCACCGCCTCGGCCGGGTCGCTGAACGAGGCCCAGTCGCGCCGCATCGGGTCGAGGGCGCGGAGCCGACCGGCCAGCGTCCCGTCGGCGTCGTGCAGCCCGCAGCTGGTGTGGCCGAGAACCAGGCACCCGCGCACACCCAGCATGGCCGTCGACAGGTGGAGGGAGCGCACGACGTCCTCGACGATGCGGGCGCCGGCGACCCGGATCACGTGCGCGTCGCCGTGGTCGAGCCGGAGGTCGCCGAGGGCGTCGATGCGCGCGTCCATGCAGGTCACGACCGCCAGCCGGCGGGCCGGCCGTGCGGAGTCGGGTCGGCCCGCGACGCCGGCCGGGGCTGCCGCCTCGAGCAGGTCCGTCAGACCTGCCACGGGGTCGGTGTCGGCACCGTCGCTGATCGTGGTCACGGGGTGGGTCCTCCGCGGTCGGGGTGGAGCCGCGGAACCTACCTCCGTGCCGTCACGTCACCACCGTCACGGGGGCGGCTGGCGCGGTCGCGTTCCCGCGCCACGAGGGTGCGTACCAAGGTGTCGCGCTGTTCGAGCAGGACGCGACGCAGGGGGCGGGGCAGATCGCCGGCGAGCTGCTCGTCGACCCGGGCGAGCAGCCCGTCGGACGCGGCGTAGTGCGGGAAGGTGTGCGTGGAGAACTCGATCGCCCAGTCGAGCGAGCGTTCGGCCCACACGGTGTCGAGCACCTCGAGGTACCGGTCGGCGTACGGTGCCAGCACCTCCTCCTGGTCCAGCCGGACGAAGCCGGACCAGATCTGCCGGGACCGGGTGTGCGACAGCGACGTGTCCTGGGTGAGGCGCTCCCATGCCTCACGCTTGGCGGCCGACGTGGGACGGGCTGCGTGGGCCGTGAGGGCCTGCCGCTGCCCGAGGTCGGTCGAGTCACGCGCGAGCTCGGCGTCGATCTCGGCGCCGGTCGCCTCGCCCGCCTGTGCCAGCGCCGTCAGCAGGTGCCAACGCAGGTCGGTGTCGACCGTCAGCCCGTCGATGGTCAGATCACCCTCGTACAGGCGTCGGACGTCGCCGAGCTCGCCGGCGACCGCCTTGGCGGTGGCCGCCCAGTGACGGACCCACGCCAGCTGGTGGTCGCTGCCGGGAGGCGTGGCCTTCACCCGCTCGCGGGCGGCGCGGGCGAGGCTGACCAGCAGCGTGGAACGTGACCCGGGGTCGGCGTAACGCTCGGCTGCTGCCACGGCGCGCAGCAGCAGCCGTTGGAGCACCCCGATCTCGGTCTCCGAGGCGACGTTGCCGCGGACGAGTTCGACGAAGGTCGTCGCGGCGAGCTCGCCGTCGCGGACCATGTCCCACGTCGCGGACCACACCTGAGCGCGCGCGAGCGGATCGACCAGCGACGACAGCTCGCGGGTCAGGACCTCGGTCGAGGCCGCATCGATCGCGACCTTGGCGTAGGTCAGGTCGTCGTCGTTGACCAGCACCACCTCGGCAGCGGGTGCGCCGGTCAGCTCCTTGACCTCGATCGTGCTGCCGACCACGTCCAGCTCGACCCGCTCGTCGCGTACGAGCCCGGCGTCGGTGCGGCGGTAGAGCCCGATGGCGACGCGGTGCGGACGCAGGCGCTCGACGTGCTCGGCGGTCCCGGCGACGCCGGACCAGTTCGGCCGCGGGGAGGTCTGTCGCACGGTCACCGAGCGGTAGGTGCCGTCCGCGGCGACGTCGAGCTCGGCGGCGAGCTGGTTGACGCCGGTGGTCAGCAGCCACTGATCACGCCACGGACCGAGGTCGCGACCGGAGGCGCGCTCGAGGGCCCCGAGGAAGTCGGCCAGCGTGGTGTTGCCCCACGCGTGGCGTTCGAAGTAGTCGCGGCAGCCGGCGAGGAACTCGTCCTGGCCGACCCACGCCACCAGCTGGCGGAGCACCGACGCGCCCTTGGCGTAGGTGATGCCGTCGAAGTTCTGGTGCACGGACTCGACGTCGGGCATCTCGTCGGCCACCGGGTGCGTCGACGGCAGCTGGTCCTGCAGCTTGGCCCAGGCCTTCTCGGCGTCGAGGAAGGTGGTCCAGGCCCCCGTCCACCGCGTCGCCTCGACCTGGCACAGCACCGACATGAACGTGGCGAAGGACTCGTTGAGCCAGAGGTCGTCCCACCAGCGCATGGTGACCAGGTCGCCGAACCACATGTGGGCCATCTCGTGCAGGATGGTCTCGGCGCGGCGCTCGCGGATGGCGTCGGTGACCTTGCTGCGGAAGACGTAGGTCTCCGAGAAGGTGACGCAGCCGGGGTTCTCCATCGCACCGGCGGAGAACTCGGGGACGAACAGCTGGTCGTAGGAGCCGGCGAACGGGTAGGGCATCTGGAACACCTCGGCGTACCAGTCGAGGCCCTGCTTGGTGACGGTCAGGATCTCGTCGGTGTCGAGGTGCTCGGCGAGGGAACGTCGCACGTAGACGCCGAGCGGCAGCTCGCGGTCGCCGGCACCGGGGCCGACGTGGACGTCGTGGATGCTCGCGTAGGAGCCCGCGACGACCGCCGTGATGTAGGTGCTCACGCGCTCGGTCGTGGTGAAGCGCCAGGTGCCCGCCGTCCCCTCCGCGGGGCGCTCGGTCACCGTGCCGTTGGAGACGACCACCCACTCCTCGGGGGCGTCCACGCTGAGCGAGAAGGTCGCCTTGAGGTCCGGCTGGTCGAAGCAACCGTAGACGAGGTGGGCGTCGAACGGCTCGAACTGGCTGTGGAGGTAGATCCGGTCGTCGGCCGGGTCGACGAAGCGGTGCAGCCCTCGGCCCTCGTGGGTGTAGCCGTGGTCCGCGACGACCTGCAGGACGTGCTCGCCCGCCGGCAGCCCCGGCAGCCGCACCCGGGTGGCGTCGACCAGGTCCAGCGGCAGCGGTGCCCCGTCGAGCTCGAGGTGGTGGACGCGCAGCGCGGTGAGGTCCAGGAAGGTGTCGCCCTCCGTCCGCGCGGTGAACCGCACCCGGCTCGAACTGGTGAACGCCTCCGGACCACCGGTCAGGTCGAGGTGGACCTCGTACCCGTCGACCTCGAGCAGCGCGGCGCGCGCTGCCGCCTCGTCACGGGTCAGGTTCTCGGCTGCGGCCAACGGTGCACCTCGGGGGGGAGCGGTGGGAGGGAGCGCGAGGCTAGAGCGGAGGAGCCTCGAAGCGTCCACCGCGTCCGTCCCCCGCCTGGAATCGCACGACGTCGGCCGCTCCGCCGGCCAGCAGCGCCGCGGTCCCCGACCGGTGCTCGGCCAGCAGCGCCTCGTCGAGCGGGGCGTCGAAGGCTCGCCTGGCGGCGTCGAGGTCGGCCAGCATGGTCTCGCGCGGGAACCCCGCCAGGAGCGTGCCGAGGGCGACCGCGGCGTCGCGAGCGGTCCCGGTCGGCACGACGCGGTTGGCGAGCCCGATCCGGAGCGCCTCCTCGGCGTCCACCGGACGGCCCGTCAGGATGAGGTCCAGCGCGACCCCGAGCCCGACGACCCGCGGCAGGCGCACCGTGCCTCCGTCGATGAGCGGGACGCCCCACCGGCGGCAGAAGACCCCGAAGGTCGCGCCCTCGGCGGCCACGCGCAGGTCGCACCACAGGGCGAGCTCGAGCCCCCCGGCGACCGCGTAGCCCTCCACCGCGGCGATCGTGGGTTTGCGGGTCCGGCGTCGCGTCGGCCCCATGGGCCCGTCGAGCGTCTCCTCCAGCCGGTTGCGCCGGTCCTCCTCGGTCAACGCGTGCAGGTCGGCCCCCGCGCAGAAGGTCCCCCCGGCACCGGTCAGGACCGCGGCGGCGAGGTCGTCGTCGTGGTCCAGGCGGTCGAACGCTGCGTCGAGGGCCGACGCCGTGGGGCCGTCGACGGCGTTGCGGACGTCCTGGCGGTCGATGGTGACCACGAGGACCGGTCCGTTCCGCTCGACGTGCACCCCGGGTCCGACCGAGGTCCGCTGCTCGCTCACCGTCGCTCCCACCTCGGTCGCCCGTGCGCGTCCCGGGTCGAGGCTAACGGGACGACCCCGGATCGGGGTTCCCGGTCGGGTGCTGACGTCGACGTCGAGGTCGGCTTGTGAGCGCGAGAACCGCCTCAGATGGCCGTTCTGCGGCCCTTCTCCGGTTGCTAGGCTCGGCGACGAGAGGGCCGGTGTCCGGGAAGCGGACGCGGGCGCGCTGTCCGGGAAGCTCACCGTCGGGAGAGATGTCGTGCAGGAGTACACCAGCCCGGGCGAGGTCGCGATCGACCCGTCCGACAACCTGACCCGTGCCGTCTGGGCCGCCGCTGAGCGCCGTCCGGACGCTCCGGCCGTCGCCCACCGGGTCGGTGACCGCTTCGTGGAGTGGTCCAACCGCCAGTTCGCCGACGAGATCCTCGCCGTCGCCAAGGGCCTGATCGCCAAGGGCATCAAGCCCGGCGACAAGGTCTGCATCTACTCGGCCACGCGCATCGAGTGGACCGTCTTCGACATCGCGATCTGGACCGCTGGCGCCGTCAGCGTCCCGATCTACGAGACCTCGTCGGCCGAACAGATCGAGTGGATCGTCTCGGACTCCGAGGCCAAGGCCATCGTCATCGAGTCGTCGCAGCTCAAGGGCGTCTACGAGTCGGTCGCCGCCAACCTGCCCGGCTGCGAGCACGCGTTCGTCATCGACGAGGGTGCGGTCGAGGAGCTCAAGCAGGCCGGCGCCGGCATCAGCGACGACGACGCCCGCGCGACCGCGGATGCCGTGGTCGGCAGCGACCTCGCCACCATCGTGTACACCTCGGGCACCACCGGCCGTCCGAAGGGCTGCTCGATCTCCCACGGCAACTTCGTGTGGGACGCCTCGCAGGTCGAGTCGGGCGCCAAGGAGTTCTTCCGCGAGGGCGAACGCACCCTGCTGTTCCTGCCCCTCGCGCACATCTTCGCGCGCATCATCCAGACCTCGGCGATCCGCGCCGGCGTCACGCTCGGGTACTCGACCGGCATCCCGAACCTCATGGAGGAGCTCGGGATGTTCAAGCCCACCTTCCTCCTCGCCGTCCCGCGGGTGTTCGAGAAGGTGTTCAACGGCGCGCAGCAGAAGGCGCACGCCGACGGCAAGGGCAAGATCTTCGACAAGGCCGCGTCCGTGGCCGAGGAGTTCTCCCGCGCATCGACCTCCGGCGGCAAGGTGCCGCTCGGTCTCAAGCTCCAGCACACGGTCTTCGACAAGCTCGTCTACTCCAAGCTCCGCGCGGCCGTCGGTGGCAACGTCCGTTACGCGGTCTCGGGTGGCGCGGCGCTCGGTGAGCGTCTCGGGCACTTCTTCAACGGCGTCGGCATCCTGATCCTCGAGGGCTACGGGATGACCGAGAACACCGCCGGCGCGACCATCAACCGTCCGGATGCGTTCCGCATCGGTTCGGTGGGCAAGCCCATCCCCGGGGCCTCGGTGCGCATCGCCGACGACGGCGAGATCCTGCTGAAGGGCGGTCACGTCTTCCAGGGCTACTGGAAGAACGAGGAAGCCACCAAGGAGGTCCTCAGCGAGGACGGCTGGTTGCACACCGGTGACCTCGGCGCGCTCGACGGCGAGGGCTACCTGCGCATCACCGGACGCAAGAAGGAGATCATCGTCACCGCCGGCGGCAAGAACGTCGCCCCCGCGGTGCTCGAGGACCGGGTCCGCGCCCACCCGCTCGTCAGCCAGGTGATGGTCGTCGGCGACGACCAGCCGTTCATCGCGGCCCTCGTGACCATCGACCCGGAGGCCTTCCCGGCCTGGGCCGAGGAGCACGGCAAGGGCGGCAAGTCGATCGCGGACCTCGTCGACGACGAGGACCTCAAGGCCGAGATCCAGAACGCCGTCGACGACGCCAACAAGGCGGTGTCGAAGGCCGAGTCGATCCGCACCTTCCGCATCCTGCCCGAGGACTTCGAGGTCGGGGTCGAGCTCAGCCAGAAGATGTCGGTCAAGCGCCACGTGGTCGGCGAGAAGCACGGCCACGTCATCGACGAGATCTACTCCGGCGTCAAGCGCTGACCCGAGCGATCACGGTGCGGCCCCGGTCCTGGTGACCGGGGCCGCACCACGTTCGGGCCGGTGGGCGCGCCCACGGACCGCGGACGCAGGCTGTCCTCGGCACGGCCTAGCTTCGTGAACGTCCCCCCACTGGAGCGGGGCCGAGAGCAGCACAGGACGGTCGCATGAGCCGGTACGAGTTGCGCACCATCGACGAGGACAACGTCCACGACGTCCTCGCCGTCGCGGTCGCCACCGAGCAGCGACGGTTCGTGGCCGACGTCGCCGTGTCGTTGGCGGAGGCCTACGTCGACGAGGCAGCGTGGCCACGGGCGATCGCGGACGGGGGACGTATCGTCGGCTTCGTGATGGGGGGCTTCCGTCCCGAACCGCCGCCGTGGTGGGACGAGGGGCCGCTCGACGCCGTGTGGCGGCTGAACATCGACGCCGCGTACCAGGGGCGCGGTGTCGGACGGTTCGCGGTCGCCGAGGTCGCCGCGGAGGCGGGCCGTCGCGGAGCCTCGCGACTGACGGTCTTCTACCTCGACGGAACCGGCGGGCCAGGGCCGTTCTACGACGCACTGGGTTTCGTTCGTGACGGGCAGATGCTCGGCGACCAGGTGGTGGCTCACCTCCCGCTGTCCTGACGTCCGTCAGGCTGGGTGAGGCTCAGGCCGGCGGGTCGACCGCCGGATCGCGGTCCCGCCACCAGCGGGCGTCCAGCTCACCGAGCGGGGTCGCGGGGCCACCGCCACCCTCGAGGTACTCGTCGCGGATCGCCCGCCAGTTGCCCGTCGCCCCGAGACGCGCCAGCACGCTGTTGAGGCCCCACTGGATGCGGTTGAGCAGCAGGTAGTCCGACGGCAGGTTCAGCCGCCGCACCACGTCGGCCAGGGGACTGCGGGGATCGGCGGACGAGCGGATCACCTCCGCGGCGAACTCGGAGGTGAAGGTGAACGGCTGCTCGGCGAGCACCGGCTTGGTGTACAGCCGGAACCACTCGTAGACGGCTGACTCGTCGACCTTGGCGCTGCGTGGCAGGAAGCCGGCCTCACGCAGCGCGAGGATCGCCCCGTCCTGGTCGGCCAGGCTCATGGCGGCCTCGATGCGTCGCATCGAGGCGTACCGCTCGCGGCTGAACAGCTTGACCGAGCCGTAGTCGAGGAACGCGACCCGCAGGCCGTCTGGACCGTCCTCGATGAGGTAGTTGCCGGGGTGCGGGTCGCCGTTGAACAGCCGGAAGCGGCCGATGGAACCGAACGCGTACCGGAAGATGATCTCGCCGACCCGCTGCTTGTCGTCCTCGGACCCCTCGGCGACGAGCTGGTCGAAGCTGCGCCCGTGGATGCGTTCGGAGACCAGGACCTGCTCGCGACACAGCTCGCCGACGATGTCCGGGACGTGGATGTAGGGGTGACCTTCGTAGCGGGTCGCGAACGCGCGCTGGTACTGGGCCTCGCGTTCGTAGTCGAGCTCGTCGAAGACGCGTTCGCGCAGCTCGTCCAGGAGCGGTCCCACCTCCTGGTTGGGCGAGACCAGCCGCGCCAGAGGCGCGAACGACTCGGCGTTGCGCAGGTCGGCACGGACCGCGTCGGCCACGCCCGGGTACTGGACCTTGACCACGACCTCACGCCCGTCGTGGAGCTTGGCCGCGTGGACCTGCCCGATCGAGGCGGCCGCGAGGGGCGTCGGATCGAACGACGCGAAGACGTGCTCGGGGCCCTCGCCGTAGGCGGCGTGCAGCACCTCGTCGATGGCTCCGGGGTCGAACGCGGGTGCCTGGTCGCGGAGGGTCGCCAGCGCCTCGTGGTAGGCGGTCTGGACCTCGGGTGGCAGGTCGAGGTCCACGAAGCTGAGGAGCTGGCCCAGCTTCATGGCCGCGCCCTTCATCTCCCCGAGGACGTCGGCGAGGTCGCTCGCGAGGCGGGCGTGGAGCTCCGCCTCGCGGGGGTCGCCGCCGGTCAGACGTCGGGCCCGCGACGCGGTCATGCCGGCGGCACCCTTGGCGCCGGCGCGAGCGAGGCGGGCACCACGCTGGACGCGGCCGCCGAGGGAGGTTCGCCCGCTCCTGCGCTCGTCGGCCACGTCCGTGCTCCTTGCGGTGCCCTGCGGTCGTCCCGGGGGCAGCGGTGGTCCGAGGGTGCCCTACCTGTTCGTGTCCGGCCCGGGCTCCGGCCGGGTCACTCGGCCATCTCGGCGAGGGGGTTGCCCTCGGCACGGGCCTCGGCCAGCCGGGTGGCCAGGGCCGTGCGTCGGGCATCGTTCAGGCAGTCGCACCCGACCTCGTGGCGGACGTAGTGCTTGACGTCCATCCGGTGCGTCGGGCACGCAGCGACCTCGAGGCGGGTGATGGGCTCGGAGCGGGCCACCGGGGGCCTCCTCGGTGTCGGTGAGCGGGGTAGGAGCCATGGTGCCGGGTCGGCGCCCGGTCAGACGTTGAACCGGAAGTGGATGACGTCCCCGTCGGCGACGACGTACTCCTTGCCCTCGATGCGCAGGCGACCGGCATCCCGGGCGGCGGCTTCGCTCCCGAGCCGGTCGTAGTCGTCGTAGGCGATGACCTCGGCCTTGATGAACCCCCGCTCGAAGTCGGTGTGGATCTCGCGTGCGGCTCGCGGCGCGGTCGAACCGCTCGGGACGGTCCAGGCGCGGGCCTCCTGCGGGCCGGCGGTGAAGTAGGTCAAGAGGCCCAGCAGCTGGTAGGCGCGGTCGATGAGACGTTCGAGCCCGGACCGGTCCAGGCCGAGATCGTCCAGGTACTCCTGGCGCTCGTCACCCGCCAGTTCGGCCAGCTCGGATTCGACCTGGGCCGAGATGACCACGACCTCGGCACCCTCCTCCTCGGCGAGCTTGCGCACCACCTCGACGTAGGGGTTGCCCCGTGCCTCGCCACCCTGGCCGAGGTCGTCCTCGGCGACGTTGGCCGCGTACAGCACCGGCTTGGCGGTCAGGAGGGACAGTTCGCGGGCCACGGCTGGCGGCAGCTCACCGGGGAAGGTCCGCGCGACCCGACCGTCACCGAGGTGATCGCGCAGCGCCTCGATGACGTCGCGCTCACGGATCGCGTCCTTGTCGCCGGTCCGGGCCGTGCGGTTGGCCCGGTCGAGGCGCTTCTCGACCGTGGCCAGGTCGGCGAGCACGAGCTCGGTGGTGATGATCTCCACGTCGCGGGCCGGGTCGACCGAGCCGCTGACGTGCACGATGTCGTCGTCGTCGAAGCAACGCACCACGTTGCAGATCGCGTCGACCTCGCGGATGTGGGCCAGGAACTGGTTGCCGAGCCCCTCGCCCTTCGACGCGCCGGCGACGAGGCCAGCGATGTCGACGAACTCGATGGCCGTCGGCACCACCTTCTTCGATGCCGCGAGCTCGGCCAGGCGCGTCAGCCGCTCGTCGGGCACCGCGACCACGCCGACGTTGGGGTCGATGGTGCAGAACGGGAAGTTGGCCGCCTCGGCCCCCGCCTGGGAGACCGCGTTGAAGAGGGTCGACTTACCGACGTTCGGCAGCCCGACCAGACCGACCTGCAGCGCCACGGGAGCCTCGTGTGAAGGGAGGGGCACGACCCGCACGTGAGCCGGGGGTCGACCCGCGAGCGTAGCGCCAGCCCGTCGCGCCACCCGACGCCACCCGACGCCGCCCGCCGTCGCGCGGGCCCCGGCCGGCAGGTGCCCGCTGGTAGCGTCCGGACCGCTCGGACAGGCCGAGCCCGGGGGGGACCGCCCACCGGTCCGTGAACCTGGAGGTCCCGGTGCGGCTCGTCGTCGCGCGGTGCTCGGCCACCTACGCCGGCCGTCTGTCGTCCACCCTGACCTCGGCCGTGCGCCTCGTCATGGTGAAGGCCGACGGGTGCGTCGCCATCCACGCCGACGTCGGGGCCTACAAGCCGCTCAACTGGATGAACGCGCCCAACACGCTCGAGGAACAGGACGCCCGCTGGGTGGTCACCAACCCCAAGGGCGAGATCTTGACCATCGAGCTCGAGGAGGTGCTGTCGGACACCAGCGTCGAGCTCGACACCGAGCGGGGCCTGACGCTGGACGGGGTCGAGAAGGAACTCCAGGAGCTGCTGGCCGACCATCCCGGCCACCTCGAGGACGGCCTCACGTGCGTGCAGCGCGAGTTCCGCACCGACCTCGGCCCTGTCGATCTGCTGTGCCGGGACCGTGCGGGTGCAGCGGTCGCCGTCGAGATCAAGCGCATCGGCGAGATCGACGGCGTCGAGCAACTGACGCGGTACCTCGAACGCATGCAACGTGACCCGCTGCTCGCCCCGGTCCGAGGGGTCTTCGCCGCGACCATCATCAAGCCGCAGGCCCGTGTGCTCGCCGCCTCTCGCGGCATCGGCTGCGTCGAGGTCGACATCGCCCGCCTGCGTGGCGAGGACGACGCGCACCTCCGGCTGTTCTGATGGCGCGGATCGGCGGGGCCCCGCTGGAGCACGCGGCCGGTGGCCTGCGCCGTGGCCTCTTCGCCGGGGACGTGACCACCGACCCGGTACCGACGGCCCCGCGGCGCGGGCGCGTCCGCCGTTGGACCTACGTGGCCGCAGGCGATGCGCGGACGCTGGTCGGCGCGGCCGTGGTCGACCTCGGGGCGGTCGGTGTCGCCTTCGCGTTCGCGACGGTCGGGGGCGTGACCGCCACGTGGGAACGCACGCTGCCGCTCTCGCGCGGGGTACGGGTCGGCGCGGTCCCCGGCCACGGTGCCGGCGCCCGGGCCGGCGGCGGTTCGATCCTCCTCGGGGGCGATGGGTCGATCGACCTCGATGTCCCGACGGCGGTGGGCCGGCTCCGCGCGGACGTGCGCAGCACGGATCAGGTGACCCCCGCCACCCTCGCCACCCGGACCCCGGGGGGCGGTTGGAACGTCACGCGGAAGGCCGCCGGCACACCGGTCGCTGGCGAGGTCCACCTCGGGCGTGGGCCGGAGGTGGCCCTCGGGCCCGAGGCGGGGGGCTGGTCGGACTGGACCGCCGGTCGCCAGGACCGCCGGACCACGTGGCGGTGGGCGGCTGGCGCCGGGGTCGCAACGGACGGGCGGCGGGTCGGGATCAACACCTCCACGGGCATGAACGGCCAGGAGGACGGTGAGGACGTGGTCTGGTGGGACGGCGTGCCCCACCGGCTCCAGGTCAGCGACCTCGCCCCGGCCGACACGGACCCCACGGGCGAGTGGCAGGTCCGTGGACCGGGAACCGACCTGCGCCTGGCCACCGCGGGCGTGCGCAGCGCCGACGAGCGACTCGTGGTGGTGACGTCGGCCTACACCCAACCCTTCGGGCGGTGGACCGGCACGCTCGCCGGCCCGGACGGGACCGCGACGGCCGTCACGATGGCCGGCGTCGCCGAGGACCACCTCGCTGTCTGGTGACGCCAGCCGCCGAGGGTGACGCCAACCAGGCGTCCTGCAGCGTCCGGGCGTCACCGTCGCAGGCTGACGTCACCGGGCGAGGTGGCGTTCGGCGGCGCGGACGGCCGCGGCGACGCTGCCGTCCCCGATCGCGCACGCCTCGTCGGGGGTGAACCAGCCGACGTCGGGCGACTCGCCGGCTCCGGGGGCCAGCGCCTGGCTGCGATCGGCCACCAGCAGGTAGCGCAGGTCGAGGTGCAGGTGCCCGCGCGGCGCCGGGTGGACGTCGACGTGGACGAGGTGGGGAGCGCCGCCGTGGTGGTCGGTGACGAGCCCGGTCTCCTCGAGCGTCTCGCGGGCCGCCGCCTCGGCAGCGCTCTCGCCAGGATCGACGTGCCCGCCGGGTTGCAGCCACAGCCCGAGGCGCTTGTGCCGGTGCAGCACCACGTGGCCACGGCGGTCGACGACGATCGCCGATCCGGTCAGGTGGGTCGCGTCCGCGTCCTCGTCGAAGGGCGCCGGCAACCACCGGGTCAACGCCAGGGTCCGGGACAGGGACCGGGCCTCGATCGCGTCCGCGGGGGTGTGGCCCGCCAGGTGGTCGAGCACCTCGGCCAGGCGGTCGCCCCGGGCGGGCGCGCTCACGTCGTGTCCCAGGTGCCGTCGAACGCCTCGGCCAGCCCGACCCGCCGGACCTTGCCGGTGGCCGTACGGGGCAGTTCGTCGACCACGATGATGGTCCGCGGCACCTCGGCGCGGCGGAGCTGGGCGGCCAGGGCACCACACAGCCGTCCAGGATCGAGCGTCGCGCCGGGCCAGGGCACGACGGCCGCGACCACGCGTTGGCCCCACTCCTCGTCCGGGACCCCGAACACCACCGCTTCGGCGACCCCCTCCTCGGTGAGCAGCAGGCGTTCGACCCGTGCCGGGTAGACGTTCACCCCGCCCGAGATGACGAGGTCGCCCGGCCTGCCGGCCAGGCGCAGACGGCCACCGCCGTCCAGGGCTCCGAGGTCGCCGACGGTGAACGCGTCGCCGTCCCAGGCGGCCGCCGTGCGGGCGGGGTCGCGCCAGTAGCGGAACCGCGCGTGTCCGGGGGCGTGGCACCACACCGTGCCGACCTCGTGCTCGGCGGCCACCGCGCCGTCCTCGCGTCGCACCTCGATGCGGGAGCCGGCCCGCGCCCGGCCGACGCTGCCGGGCGCCGCACGCCACACCTGCGGGGGGCAGACGGTGAACTGTCCCTCGGTGGACCCGTAGAACTCCCAGACGCTGCCCTCGGGCGCGACGTCCAGCACCCGGCGTTTGAGCGGCTCGGGACACGGCGCACCGGCGTGGGCGAGCAGTTGGAGCGAGGCGAGGTCGCCGCGCTCCAGATCCGGCAGGGCGAGCAGGCGGTGCAGGTGCGTCGGGACGCAGAACACCGAGTCCGGCCGCTGCGCACGCAGGGTCGCCCGCCACCCGGCCGCGTCGAAGCTCGGCAGGACCGTCACCTCGCCGCCCGTGAGCGCCGTCACCAGCGCGAACCGCAACGGGCCGGAGTGGTACAGCGGCGAGACCACCAGGTGGTGGTCACCGTGCCGGCGGTCGAAGGCCGCGAGCTCGTCGGCGTGGACCGCCCGCCCCCAGTCAGGGTCGTGGACCCCCACATAGACACCCTTGCGGCGACCGGTGGTCCCCGACGTGTAGGCCATCGGCCGCGTCCGTGGCCACGCCGCGGACGGGTCGGTCCCGGGCAGGGCGCCCAGGGTGGCCGGTTCGGTCGCGTGGACCGGGACGTCGACGTCCGCCGCCGGATCGCGGCGCACCAGCGTCGGGTCCGCCACGATGGCCGACGGGTCGGCGTCCAGAACGATCTCGCGCCGCTCGGCTGCCGGTAGGTCGGCCGGCAGCGGGACGGTGACCACGCCCTCGAGACACGCGGCCGCCAGGACCCCGAAGGTGGTCAGGTCCTGCCCGAGCTGGACGACCACCCGGTCGCCGGGCGCGGCACCGATGCGGTGCAGCAACGTGACGCCGCGTGCGATCGCGGCCTGGGTCGAACCGGCCGTCACCGGCCGGAGCGGTCCAGGCCGACCTCGGCCACCAGGTCGGTGGGGGAGCGGCGGATACCGATGACGAAGTCGCCGAACTCCGCGTACCGCGCCGACGCCTCGTCGTAGCGCATCGTGTAGACGATGTCCTTGAGGTCGGCGAGGTCGTGGGCGAACAGGGTCACGCCCCACTCCCACTCGTCCAGACCGGTCGACCCGGACACCAACTGCAGCACCCGCCCGGTGTAGGCCCGACCGCTCTTGCCGTGGTCGTGCATGAGGCGCTTGCGCTCGGTGAAGTCGAGCGAGTACCAGTTGTCGTCGCCCTCCCGGCGGTGCGACATCGGGTAGAAGCACGCGAGCTCCCACTCGGGCATCTGCGGGTGCAGCTTGTGGTCGACGTAGGTGGCCATGCGTTCGACGAACTGCTCGACGCGGGTGTCGAGGTCCTCGCCGGTCACGCCCTTGGCGGCCATCTCCTCGCGGTACTGCTCGCCGGTGGTGACGTACTCGCCCGCCTCGGTCAGCGACAGGTAGGACCAGGTCAGCTCGAGGGCGGCGGCAGCCTCGCAGCCCTGGACCTCGGTCTGCAGGGCCCGCAGCTTGCCGAGGTCGGGGTCGATCGCCATGAGCATCACGTCGGACTTGTGGCCGAGCGTGCTGAACACGTGGAGCTGGGTCGACTCCTGCCAGCGTCCGAGCACGTCGGCGAGGTCCTTGGCGGCACCGGGCGGCAGGTGGGGGACCTGCCCGTGATCCACCGTCAGGAACAGGTGGAGGACGGGCCAGCCCTCGCTGGGCGTGACGGGCTCGAGCACGGGCAACCTCGTGGGACGACTAGCCAGGAGGCTACCGCGGTGCGATGCTGGCCCGGGAGCCACGGACGACGGGAAAGGACGAACGTGAGCGTGCCGATCCAGCGGGTGTTGCAGACCAAGGGTTCCGACGTGTTGACGATCACGTCGGATGCCAGCGTCGGGGAAGCCGTGCGCCGGCTGGCCGATCGCAACGTCGGCGCGATCGTGGTGGTCGAGGGGGAGACCGCCGTCGGTGTGCTCTCCGAGCGCGACGTCGTTCGCCAGCTGGCCGTCCACCCGGACGTGCTCGAGCTCACCGTCGGCGAGGTGATGACCTCACCGGTGCACAGCTGCGGACCCGACGCGACGATCGACGAGCTGATGCACCTGATGACCGAGGGCCGGTTCCGCCACGTCCCGGTCATCGACGACGGTCGCCTGGTCGGCATCGTGTCCATCGGCGACGTGGTCAAGCACCGCATCGACGAGCTCGCCACCCAGGCCGAGCAGCTGACCGATTACGTCTCCGGCAGCTACTGACCGCCGGGCGCCGCCGAGGCGCGGCACGCGATCACCTCGCGCTGGCGCGCCCGGGCTGGCCGGACGGCTCGTGCGGTCAGCCCTGACCCCAGAACGCGTCCTCGGTCGGGCCGTCCTCGGAGAACAGCGCCACCTCGACGATGCTGCCGTCGCGGACGGTGAGCAGGTCGATCCCGCCCATGTCCATGGAGGCGCCCTCGCGGGTCCCGGTGAACCGGACCGGCACGGCGACCTGGTCGCCGTTGGGCATGGGCGAGCCGGTGACGGCGAGCTGGAAGGTGCCCTGGCTGACCCCCATCATGTCGCCGATCATGGCGCCGACCTCGGCGGGGCCGCGGCGGACACCCGAGAAGCGGTTGCTGCCGGGCTGGTGCCAGACGATGTCGGGGCTGAACAGCGCCATCGCGCCGGGGACGTCGCCGGAGCGCAGGGCGTCGAAGTAGCGGGTGGCGACAGCCACCGGAGTCTGGTCGGTCATGAGGAGCATCCTCAGGGTCGTGGGTCGTGGAAGTCGCATGGTGACATACGGTAACCTGTTACCTCAACGTAACTGGCGAAGCGAGACGAGGAGTGACCGTGACGGCGTCCACACCCACCTGGGACATCCTCCAGTCGACCTGCCCGTCGCGGACCTCCCTCGCGCGGATCGCCAACAAGTGGACGGCGATGATCGTGATCGTCCTCAGTGGCCAGCGGAAGCGCTTCGGTGATCTGCGCACCGCCGTCGGCGGCATCAGCGGCAAGGTCCTGGCGGAGACCCTGCGCGAGCTCGAGCGTGACGGGATCGTGTCGCGGCACGCCTACGACGAGATGCCCCCACGGGTCGAGTACGAGCTGACCGAACTCGGCCGGACGCTGCACGAGCCCCTGCAGGCGCTCGGGCGGTGGGCGGAGGACAACTTCTCCAGCGTGTTGGCCGCCCGCGAGGAGTACGACGAGCAGCGGATCCCCAGCGGGCGCCCCCTGCGGCCCTGATCTCGGACCGGAGCCGAGCTCAGGACGCACGGATGGGCTTCGCTGAGGTGACCCTCATGCGTGGTCCCATCGCCATCGCCATCGCGATCACGAGCGATCGTGGATCTGCGATGTCGCCGTGGTGCGGACCGGCGCCGTCAGGTTCGAATGGCGCGCTGGGTTCCGGTCAGCGCCGAGGTCACGAGGTCGCTACCGGGCAGTGGCGTGCCGGCCTGCAGTGCCTCGGTCCACTTGGCAGTGCTGCTCACGGAGGCGAGGTTGGAGTGGAGCAGCGTCATGAGCGTCGTGTGGACGGCCTCTGCATCGGCGTACCCGGCGTCGTTGGCGATGTTGATGGCGCCGGTGGCGTCGGACAGCACCTCGGCGCCCAGGCCCTGGTCAGCAGCTGCAGCGGCCGACGAGATCACGCAGTTGTTGGTCATGTACCCGACGAACGTGACCGTGTCGATGTCGCGCTCTCGCAGCCAGCCCAACAGCTCCGTGCCGGCGAACACGCTGTTGTACTGCTTCGTGATCGAGAACCAGGAGTCTGTGCGGCGGCTCTCGACCTCCGGGTGGAGGGCGAAGCCCGGACGGCCGGGGTTGAACACGGGCGCTTCGTCGCCGGCGGTGTGCTGGACGACGACGATCGGCAGGCCAGCGGCGGTGGCGGCGTCGATCGCGGCGGCGATGTTCGGCAGGGACTCGGCATGGGGCGGGTACTGGATCTCGAGCGGACCGTCGAAGTACTCGTTCTGGACGTCGATGACGACGAGCGCGCGGACGGGGCTGGTCATGGTGGCGGTGCTCCCTCTGAACGGTGAACCGCCGTGGAGAGACGGCGGCGGCATCACGGCAGGACGTCCTCGATGCCGTGATGAGCCTATGTGGAGATCACGGTAGAACGCAAGCGCTACCATGACGTCGTGATCGATGCGAACCTGCGGGCCGCGCTCCCGCCAGCGCCGGGTGAGGACGCCTACCGGTCCCTCGCCTTCGCAGACAGCGTCGCGACCCTGCCCGGCGGGCAGTGGTACGACCTACTCGGCACACCGGAGTCAGCGATGCGCTGGCTGAGCTCCCACGAGCTCAGGGCACCGGACGTGCGGCTCTACGAGGTCTGCGCGGCCCGGATGCGCACGCTCCGCGACCACGTTCGCGTGCTCTTCGCCGCTCACATCGACGGCGCCGCGCCGCCCGAGGCGGCCGTGACCGCTCTGAACGACGCTCTGACCAGCGTGCCGACCGCAGCCCTCCTGGTCTGGGATGCCACGAACGGCCCACGCCGTGTGCAGGCTCACCCGACGGATCAGGCGGTGAACCACGCGCTCGCCGTACTGGCGGCCGACGCGGCCCAGCTCCTCACTGGACCCGACTCGGGTCGCCTCGCCCGCTGCGAGGCGCTGCCGTGCGACCGCTTCCTGGTTCGCACGCACGGCCGACGTCAGTGGTGCTCGACGCGCTGCGGCGACCGGGTACGTGCTGCTCGCGCACGGCAGCGCAAGGCGCTGCACACCTAGCGCTGCGCGTAGCTTGCCCCGGCAACGGCGTAACCACCAGAAGGGCCTGCGTGAGCGCCGCCTCGTCGGCCACTGCGCCTCGGGGTGAGGAGCCCGAGCAGAAGCGCGCCGTTACGGTCGTGCCAGCGCTCGCGGCCGCACCACGGCAACCCCTGGCGTGGCAACGACCTGCTGGCACAACAGGACTTCGTCGTCGCTCCGGCGCAGGAACACGGGCGTTGCGTGGGACTCACGGCCACGCGAGGCCGGCGCGCACCGCTGCCTCACCGGCCAGGACCGTGGACGGTGCGCCGCGGGCGACCTCCCGGCCGTCCTCGAGGATGATCGCCTCGTCGGCCACCGCGCGGGCCAGATCGGGATCGTGGGAGGTCAGGACGATCCCGGCACCTCGCGCGAGCTCGCGGTGGAGGCGCGCGACGAGGTGTTCGGTGGCCACGAGGTCGAGGTACTGGCTCGGCTCGTCGAGCACGAGCAGGTCGAAGGGCCGGACGAAGCCGCAGGCGAGCTGGGCACGTTGCTGCAGGCCCAGGGACAGCTGGTGTGGGCGGGCGTCGCGACGGCTGGTGAGCCCGAACTCCTCGAGGACCGCGTGCACGTCGGCGTCGCTTCGCCCGTGCGCGGCTGCGACCCGCCCCACCGACTCGTGGACCGTGAGGTCGTCCCGGTCGAGCGAGGGGTCGGGGACCACCGCCCGGAGAGCCCGGACCGCCGACTCGTCGGCGAGGGCGTCGTGCCCATCGATCTCGATCGAGCCCCGGGTCGGCGTGAGCTGGCCGCCGAGGCACCGGACGACGGTCGACTTGCCCGAGCCGTTGTGCCCGAGCAGGGCGGTGCACCAGCCGCGGCGCACGTCGAGATCGAGCCCGTCGACGGCCATCCCGCCGTCGAAGGCCCGCTGGAGGCCGCGGACACGCAACAGCGCCGGCGGGTCGCCGCCGGCACCGTCCCGGCCGGCCATCAGTCCGTCAGCAGCTGCCGCGACCGGACCGTGCCGTCCTCGTCGAGCTCGTAGACCAGCGGGATGCCGGTCGCGAGCTCGAGCGCGAGCACGCCGTCCTCGTCGAGTTCGTCGAGCTGCATCACGATCGAACGGTTCGAGTTGCCGTGGGCGACGACCAGCACGTCCTTGCCCTGCCGGATGTCGCCCATGATCGCCCGGTCGAAGAAGGGCAGGGTCCGGGCCGCGGTGTCCTTGAGCGCCTCGCCGTTCGGGGGCGGGGTCGCGAACGACCGGCGCCAGATCTTGACCTGTTCGTCGCCGTACTTCGCGGCGGTGTCGGCCTTGTTGAGGCCCTGGAGGTCGCCGTAGTGGCGCTCGTTGAGGGCCTCGTCACGGATGACCGGCAGCCCCTCGAGGCCGGCGTGTTCGATGATGATCCGCAGGGTGTCCTGCGCCCGGATCAACGACGACGTGTAGGCCACATCGAAGTGCTGACCACGCAGCCGCTCGCCGGCGAGGCGGGCCTCGTCGCGACCCTTCTCGGTGAGCGGGACGTCGACCCACCCCGTGAAGCGGTTCTCGAGGTTCCACAGCGACTGGCCGTGGCGGACGATGGCGAGCGTTGGCACGTCGGACTCCCGGGGAGCGGACGGGGGAGCCCGCAGCCTAGCTACGGGACCGGCACGATCCGGGCGAGCTCGAAGTGCATCCCGTCCGGGCGGCGCCAGTGGCCACCCCAGTCGAAGCCCCAGCGTTCGAAGACCTCGACGACCCGGCGGTCCATCTTCGGTTCGGCACCGAGCCAGTTGTCCTGGGTGTTGAAGTCGATCGCCAGACCCCAGGCGTGCATCGACAGCGGCTTGGTGGGGTTCCAGTCGATGTGCCGTGCCACGAAGCAGCCGGCGAACTGCGCCGGGTCGAGGTGGCTGTAGAGGTCGCGCTCGATGAGCTCGTTCACGACGGCGTGCAGCTGGGGGACCATCGCCTTGTGGCACTGGGTGGCGGGCATCCCGGGCAGCTGCACCCGGACGATGTTGCGCGCGATCCAGTCCCCGTGGATGCGGATCCGTCCGTCGACCTGGCTGGTGTAGGTGAAGGGTTCGATCCGTCCGGACGCGGCGCGACGGGCGGGCAGCTGGGCCGTGCCCTCGGCCGAACCACCGCTCACGGCCGGGGCTGCGGGGTCGCGACGCAGTTCGATCTCACCGCCGGTGACCTCGACGAGGGCGTCGCCGAGCGCCTGTGGGTCACCCTGGCCGGCGGCGACGATGAGCGTGTTCGGGCCCTGCGCGCCGAGCTCGTCGGCGACGGTGACCGGTACGACCACGTCGGCGATCGAGGGGGCTCCGTTGGCTGCGAACGCCCCGACGCGGACCGGGACGGTGGCCGCTGCGGTCACCAGGTCGAGGGTGCCGCCGAGCTCGAGGTCGAGCTCCTCGGCGAGTTCGTGGGACACCAGCGCGTCACCTTCGGCGAAGCGTTCCCACACCGGGTCGGCCCCGGCGGTCACCTCGGGGGTGAGGGGCCGGAAGGTGGCTCCATCGACGCCGAGCACCGTGACCTCACGATCCTCCTCGTCCGGATCGGCCGCAGGCGTCGTCGCGGTCAGCCCAGCCGCCGCTGCGGCGTGCTGGGCACCCTTCAGCGGCTCGCTGAGGTCCTCGGGGTCGACGCGCCCGTCACCCGTCCGCACGATCAGGTCGGCCACCACCACCTCACCGGCCGCCAGGTCCCCGACGGGGCTGCCCTCGAAGGCGTCGAGCTCACGGTCGCCCCCGACCTCCGGGATCGCCGGGATGTCGTCCTCGGTGGCATCCAGCCCGACGGCGACCAACCCCTCCACCTGCGGGTCGGGGGCCACACCACGGATGATGTCGCGGCCGAGGCTCTGCTCGGGGCGGTCGGCGGCGGCCGGGGTCGTGGTCGGTGCAGGGCCCGCCGAGGCTGTCGTGAAGGTGGTCAGCAGCGCCAGGGCCGCGACGCCGGTGACGGCGACGCGGGGGAGACGGTCGACACGGCGCACGGCGGCGAACACGCGCGCCGCCCGGGCCGCGACCCGATCTCCTGGCTCCGGCACTTCGACTCCGACGTCCGACGGCCCGCCCGCTGCCGCGGGTTCCCCCTCCAGAACGCGTCGCGACGCCGTCGGTGACGTTCCTGCCGACCGGCGCGCCCCTCCGTGCGCGGAGCGCAGTGCGCACGGCCGGTCGGGTGGTCGGCCTGCCGAGGTGCCCGCTCAGGCGACCGCCGCGGTGCCGCCGTCGAGGCGGCCCCGCACGGTGCCCGAGGTCACGGCGCCGTGCGTGAACGTCGGTGCCAGCCCCGGGGCGAGCCGGGACGCGGTCAGCTCGGCCACCGGGAAGCAGCGCGGGAAGGGTGCGTCCGGGGTGGTGTCGGCCAGCGACCGCTCGAGCACCATGGCGTCGTAGTGCCAGGCGGCGAACTCCGGGGTGTTGCCGTTGAGGACGACCTCCTGGCTCCAGTCGACCGCGAACCGTCTGAGGCCCGGGATGCGCGAGGCCCGCGGCGCGTAGGCCTCGGCCGCGACGCCGTTGCTGGAGGAGACCCACACCCCCTCGTCGGTGTTGAGCGCGAGGCTGACGCTCCCGGCGGTGTGCCCCGGAGCGGACACCAGGACCACGCCCGGACCGAGTTCCACGTCCCCGGCCACCAACGCGATCCGGGAAGGGTCGAGGTCGCGGAACGTCTCGGGCTGGTACCAGGGCACCTGGAGCGGGTGCAGTTGGCGCAGCTCCTGCCACTCGCGGGCGGAGGTGACGAGCGTCGCGTTCGGCAGCCAGCCCTCCAGCGGCGCGTCGGGCGCCCCGAGGTCGGGGGCCGGCCGGGTGGTCCCGAGCAGGCGCCTGACGTCGCGCACCTGGAGGTGGTCGAAGGCGACGTAGTCGACCTCAGCGGGGTCGATGCCGAGCGCCCGGAGGTGGCCGAGCACCGAGCCCCGGGGGGTCTGCAGGAACCGGTCGGGGACCACCGACCGGTTCCTGAGGCGGACGGCCACCGGCGTGCTCGAGGCGTGCTCGTGGTCGCCCGGACACCACAGCAGGGTCCGGGTCCGGGTCGCAGCCCGCGCGCGTCCCCGACCACGTGCCGCGACCGGCTCGTCCCACTGCACGACGAGCATCCGGGCGGTCAGCCACAGCAGGGGGGCCGGGGAGCGCGCCGCGCGCCACAACCCGAAGCTGGTGGGGTAGGGGTAGGACACCAGGTCGCCGGTCACCACGCCCGTCGGACGGCCGGAGGCGACGATCGCGGCCCGCAGGTCGGGCGCAGCCTCCTCGATGGCGGCCAGGGCCGCCCCCGGCAGGCCGGGGGTGCCGGGGCGTCCCGGGTCGAGCCCACGGACCTCGTCCATCGGCCCGATCGGGGCGAAGCGGTCGGTCGGTTCGATCCCGACCGGTCGTCTCCCGCCGCCCGTCGCGTCCTTCGTGCCGCCCATCGTTCGACCGTCCGCCGCCTGTCGGGCCGCGGGAGCGGCCCGGGACGCCAGGCTACCGAGATGCCACCGCAGCCCCGCTGGGGGAGCAACCGGGACGCTCGGCTAGGTTCGCAGGTCCCAGCCGCCCCCGACCCCGGGAGCCCCAACGTGAGCAGCAGCGACAGCTTCGGCGCCAAGGACCATCTCGAGGTCGACGGCGAGCGCTACGAGATCTTCCGCCTCGACGCCGTGGAGGGATCGTCGCGGCTGCCCTTCAGCCTGAAGGTGCTGCTCGAGAACCTGCTCCGCACCGAGGACGGGGTCACCACCACCGCCGACGACATCCGGGCGCTGGCCGCCTGGGACGCGACCGCGGCCCCCTCGACCGAGATCCAGTACACGCCGGCACGCGTGATCCTGCAGGACTTCACCGGGGTCCCGGCCGTGGTCGACCTGGCTGCGATGCGCGAGGCGATGGTCGACCTCGGCGGCGACCCGTCCCGGATCAACCCGCTGGTGCCGGCCGAGCTGGTCATCGACCACTCCGTGGTCGCGGACGCGTTCGGGACCTCCGACGCCCTCCAGATCAACATCGACCTCGAGTTCCAGCGCAACCGCGAGCGCTACCAGTTCCTGCGCTGGGGCCAGGAGGCCTTCGAGGGGTTCAAGGTGGTGCCCCCGGGGACCGGGATCGTCCACCAGGTCAACATCGAGCACCTCGCCCGCGTGGTGTTCCCCAACGTGCGCCCGGACGGGACCAAGCAGGCCTACCCCGACACCCTCGTCGGGACCGACTCGCACACCACGATGGTCAACGGCCTCGGGGTGCTCGGGTGGGGTGTCGGCGGGATCGAGGCCGAGGCCGCCATGCTCGGCCAGCCGGTGTCGATGCTCATCCCGTCGGTGGTCGGCTTCAAGCTGTCCGGTGAACTGCCCGACGGTGCGACGGCGACCGACCTCGTGCTGACCATCACCGAGATGCTTCGTGATCACGGGGTGGTGGGCAAGTTCGTCGAGTTCCACGGCCCGGGTGTCCCCGGCGTCCCGCTCGCCAACCGGGCCACCATCGGCAACATGTCGCCCGAGTACGGCTCGACGGCGGCGATGTTCCCGATCGACGAGGAGACGCTGCGCTACCTGACGTTCACGGGCCGCAGCGCCCACCAGGTGGCGCTGGTCGAGGCCTACGCCAAGGCTCAGGGCCTGTGGCACGACCCGCAGCACGAGGCCGACTACTCCGAGTCGCTGGAGCTCGACCTGTCCACGGTCGTGCCGTCGCTCGCCGGTCCGAAGCGCCCGCAGGACCGCGTCAGCCTCACCGACGCGAAGCGGTCCTTCCGGGTCGCCCTCGCCGACTACGCCGAGGAGCCCGCGCACGGTGAGCTCGACGAGGCCGTCGAGGAGACCTTCCCCGCCTCCGACCCGGTCTCGGTCGGGGCCAACGGCCACGAGGACGCCGAGGACGCCCCGAGCCACGACGCGCTGCCCGACGCCCTAGACCGGCCGTCGAACCCGGTCGAGGTCACCCTCGCGGACGGCAGCAGCTTCACCATGGACCACGGCGCCGTCACGATCGCGGCCATCACCTCGTGCACCAACACCTCCAACCCGAGCGTGATGATCGGTGCGGCGCTGCTCGCCAAGAAGGCGGTCGATGCCGGCCTCGAGCGCAAGCCGTGGGTCAAGACCACCCTGGCGCCCGGGTCGAAGGTCGTGATGGACTACTACGACCGGGCGGGCCTGACGCCCTACCTCGACAAGCTCGGGTTCAACCTCGTCGGGTACGGCTGCACCACCTGCATCGGCAACTCCGGGCCGCTGATCCCCGAGGTGTCCCAGGCGGTCCAGGAGCACGACCTCGCCGTCACCTCGGTGCTGTCGGGCAACCGCAACTTCGAGGGGCGCATCAACCCCGACGTGAAGATGAACTACCTCGCGTCACCGCCGCTCGTGGTGGCCTACGCCCTCGCAGGCTCGATGGACATCGACATCACCACCGAGCCGCTCGGGACCGGCAGCGACGGGCAGCCGGTGCACCTCGCCGACATCTGGCCGACGCCGCAGGAGATCCAGGACACCATCGGACAGGCGTTGGCCTCCCAGACCTTCACCGACGAGTACGCGTCGGTCTTCGAGGGTGACGAGCGCTGGAAGGCGCTGCCGACGCCCGACGGCGACACCTTCGACTGGGACGAGGCGTCGACCTACATCCGCAAGCCCAGCTTCTTCGACGGGATGCCGGCCGAACCCGAGCCGCTCGGGGACATCGCCGGCGCGCGTGTCCTCGCCAAGCTCGCCGACTCGGTCACCACCGACCACATCTCGCCCGCCGGTGCGATCAAGCGCGACGGTCCCGCCGGCCGGTACCTGACCGACCACGGGGTCGAGGTCCGCGACTTCAACTCCTACGGCTCGCGGCGCGGCAACCACGAGGTGATGATCCGCGGGACCTTCGGCAACATCCGCCTCCGCAACCAGCTCGCGCCGGGGACCGAAGGTGGCTACACCCGCGACTTCAGCGGTGCCGGTGGCGGCGAGGTCACCTCGATCTTCGAAGCGTCGGAGCACTACCAGGCCGAGGGCACCCCGCTCGTGGTGCTGGCCGGCGCCGAGTACGGCTCCGGCTCGTCGCGCGACTGGGCGGCCAAGGGCACGGTGCTGCTCGGGGTCAAGGCGGTGATCGCCGTCAGCTACGAGCGGATCCACCGTTCCAACCTGATCGGCATGGGTGTCCTGCCGCTGCAGTTCCCCGCCGGGGAGTCCGCCGAGTCCCTCGGCCTCACCGGCGAGGAGGCGTTCGACATCACCGGCGTGACGGCCCTGAACGACGGCGACATCCCCGCGACGGTCTCGGTGGTCGCGACGGGCCCGGAAGGTGAGGTCCGCTTCGAGGCGCCGCTGCGCATCGACACCCCGGGCGAGGCGACCTACTACCGCCACGGCGGCATCCTGCAGTACGTCCTGCGGTCGCTGCGCGACGCCTGACCCCCGGTCGCGACACGGCGCCCTGACCGGCTCCACGGTTGGGGCGCATGCGCGCACCTCCTCGCTCGGCACCGTCACCGTGGTGCCCGCCTCCAGGCTGCGCGCGGGGGAGGGCGGCCACGGGGCCGACATCTGCTTCGAGTTGCGATAACCGGGCGTTGCGTGACGGTTCCTGGCTACTGGGCGCCAGAAGTTGCCGCCGACGGGCGCGGATCACCCGGTTCCCGTGCCAGTTCCTGGCTGCCAGGAGCCAGGAACTGCCGTCGTGACGGCCGCGCGCAGGTCCACGTGTCGCCTCACCGTCGGGTCGGTGCCGGGATCAGGCGCCTCGCGGGCCGGCGCCGCGCCTGCTGCCGTTCCCGCCCTACCCTGCGTCCACGGCACGTCGTGAGCACGTGCCCGCCACGTCGCAGGAGACCGCCGTGCTGTTCGGTAGGAAGACCCTGGAGCTGTTGCCACCCGAGGAGACCCTCCCCGGCCGTGACACCCTCATCGCGGTCCAGGAGCGCCACGCGGTGCTCGGCACGCCGATCGTGCCGCCGTTCCCCGACGGGCACGCCGAGCTCGTGGTCGGGATGGGCTGCTTCTGGGGTGCGGAGCGCATCTACTGGCAGCTGCCCGGCGTGTACACGACGGCCGTCGGCTACAGCGGGGGGGTGACGCCGAACCCGACCTACCACGAGGTCTGCACCGGCAACACCAACCACGCCGAGGACGTCCTGGTCGTCTACGACCCCACGGTCACCAGCGTCGAGGAGCTGCTCGTCCCGTTCTGGGAGAATCACGACCCGACCACCCCCATGCGCCAGGGGGGTGACGTCGGGACCCAGTACCGCTCGCAGATCCAGGTGGCCGACGATCGGGAGCGCGCGATCGCCGAGGCCTCCCGCGACCGCTACCAGGCCAAGCTGTCCGCCGAGGGTTTCGGGGACATCGTCACCGAGATCGTCCCTCGCTCGCCGTTCTACTGGGCCGAGGTCGAGCACCAGCAGTACCTGCACAAGCACCCCGGTGCGTACTGCAACCACGGCTTCTGCCAGGTGAGGTTCTGAGCTGAGCGGCCCCCTCTCCCTCCGGTTCGTCACGTCGGCGGACCGACTCGACCAGCTCCCACGCAGCCGTGGCGAGGTCGCCGTGATCGGGCGCTCCAACGTGGGCAAGTCGTCCCTGCTCAACGCGCTCGCCGCGTCCAAGGGGCTCGCGAAGGTGTCGAGCAAGCCCGGCCGCACGCAGCTGCTGAACGTCTTCGCGTTCGAGGACGGCGCGACCCTCGTGGACCTGCCGGGGTTCGGGTACGCGTCCTCGGCGTCCAAGACCACGCGCTCGGCGTGGCGACGGCGGATGGAGGGCTACCTCCTCGGACGGCAGGAGCTGCGCCTCGTCCTGATGCTCGTCGACGGCGCGGTCGGCCCGGCCGGGCAGGACACCGAGGTCCTCGAGTGGCTCCGCGAGCACGACGTCCCGTTCCAGGTCGTGGCCACCAAGCACGACAAGGTCAAGAGCTCCAAACGCGAGCGTCGCAAGCGCGACCTCGCCGACGGGTGCGACCTCGCACCGGACCAGGTCCTGTGGGTCAGCGCCGAACGGGGTGTCGGCCTCGATCGTCTCCGCGGGCAGATCCGCGACGTGCTGGCGGCCCGCTGAAGGGCCACCGCGGGCCGCGGTGTGGGCTCGGTGACGGGCACCGGGAGGGCCGCTAGCGTCCGCAGCCACCCTCCGACCGCCCCCACTCCCGTTCGGCCCTGCTGTGATCCCACGCGAGATCAACCTGCCTCCCGAGCACGTCTTCCCCTCGGACGAGTGGCGCATCATCGAACGCTCCTTCACCCGGGAGTGGATGGGCAACGCCGAGACCATCTTCTCCATCGGCAACGGGTTCCTCGGCATCCGCGGGACCTTCGAGGAGGGCCGGCCGTCGGTCGAGCCGGGTGCGTTCATCAACGGGTTCCACGAGACGTGGCCCATCGTCCACGCCGAGGAGGCCTTCGGCTTCGCCCGGACCGGGCAGACCATCATCAACAGCCCCGACGCCGCCGTCATCAAGCTGTACGTCGACGACGAGCCTCTGTTCCTGCCGACCGCGCGGGTCACCGAGTACGAGCGCTGCCTCGACTTCCGGGAGGGGGTGCTGCACCGCTCGCTCAACTGGTCCGCGCCGTCCGGCAAGCAGGTCCAGGTGACCTCCCGTCGGCTCATCTCCTTCCAGCACCGCCACGTCGGTGCGATCGAGTACGAGGTCACCGTCGACGCCGACGCGCCGGTCGTGCTCTCCAGCCAGGTCCTCAACCGTCAGGACGCCAGGCCGCTCGACGAGCCGCGCAACGGTGGTCTCGACGATCCGCGCCGATCGCGGGGCTTCGGTCAGCGCGTGCTCAACGCACGGGAACACCACGAGCGCGATCACCGGATCATCACCGGGTACCGCACCACCAACTCGCGGATGACCCTCGGCGTCGGCATGGATCACGTCCTCGAGACCGACAGCCCCTGGCAGGCCACCACCAGCTGGTCCGAGGACCTCGGGAAGGTGGTCTACACCATCGACGCCCAGGCGGGTGTCCCGATCCGCCTCACCAAGTACTTCACCTACCACACGTCCCGGTCGGTCCCGAGCGGTGAGCTCGTCGACCGCGCCGGCCGGACCCTCGACCGGGCGAAGCGTGACGGCTTCGCGGCGCTCGAGGCCAGTCAGCGCACCTACCTCGACGACTTCTGGGAACGTGCCGACGTCCAGGTCGACGGGCCGCGGCGCATCCAGCAGGCGATCCGCTGGAACCTCTTCCAGCTGCTCCAGGCAGCAGCGCGGGCCGAGGGGACCGGCATCCCCGCCAAGGGGCTGACCGGCCAGGCCTACGAGGGCCACTACTTCTGGGACACCGAGATCTACGTCCTGCCGTTCCTGACCTACACCGAGCCGCGCATCACCAGGAACCTCCTCCGCTTCCGGCACTCGATGCTCGATGCGGCCCGGGAGCGGGCCGCCGAGCTGTCCGAGACCGGCGCGCTGTTCCCGTGGCGCACCATCAACGGCGAGGAAGCCTCGTCGTACTACGCCGCGGGGACGGCCCAATACCACATCAACGCCGACATCGCGTACGCCATCAAGCGCTACGTGGACGTGCGCGGCGACCGAGATCTCCTCACCGAGCTCGGCGGGGAGATCCTCGTCGAGACCGCCCGCCTGTGGGTCGACCTCGGGTTCCACTCGCCCGAGACCGAGGAGTTCCACATCCACGGGGTCACCGGCCCCGACGAGTACACCACCGTCGTCAACGACAACGCCTTCACCAACCTGATGGCGCGGCGCAACCTGCACTACGCGGTCGAGGTCGCCCGGTGGATGCGGGCCGAACGCCCGGACGCCTACCGCGACCTGGTGCACGCCACCGGCCTGCGCGACGAGGAGATCGTCGACTGGGAGTCCGCCGCGGACCGGATGCACATCCCCTACGACGAGGCGCGCGGCATCCACCCGCAGGACGACAACTTCCTCGACAAGGAGGTGTGGGACTTCGCCGGCACCCCACGGGACCACTACCCCCTGCTGCTCAACTACCACCCGCTCAAGATCTACCGCTACCAGGTGCTCAAACAGGCCGATGTCGTCCTGGCCCTGGTCCTGCTCGACACCGAGTTCGACGCCGACCAGAAGACCCGCGACTTCCGCTACTACGACCCGCTGACGACCGGTGACTCGTCGCTGTCGGCCTGCGTCCAATCGATCCTGGCGGCCGAGATCGGGGCCGAGGACAAGGCCCTCGAGTACTTCCAGTACGCCCTGCTGATGGACCTCGCCGACGTCGCCGGCAACGTGGTCGACGGGGTGCACATCGCCTCGACCGGCGGGGTGTGGATGGCGCTCATCTACGGGTTCGCGGGCCTCTCGGACCACGACGGTGAGCTGCGGTTCGACCCACGTCTGCCATCGTCCTGGCGAGGGATGCGCTTCCCGTTGCGGTTCCACGACCGCCAGCTCGCCGTCGAGCTGACCCACGACGAGGCCGTCCTCCAGGTGACCGAGGGCGAACCGCTCGAGGTCGACGTCCGGGGCGAGATCGTGACCGTCGCGCTCGACGCACCGGCCCGCGTGCCGCTCTCGCGGGAGGTCGAGGGCCACCCACGGCCGAGCGCCGCCGACGCCGGCGTCGACGAGGTCACGCCCACCGGGACGGGTGGGCTCGCCGGCTAGCCTGGTGGGTCCCCACCGCACACCCCGAGAAGGTCCGATCGTGCGCGTCCGTCTGCGCAACCCCGAACGCGTCGAGACCCTGCCCGGCCCCCTCACGGTCGCGGAGGTGCTCGACCGGCTGGACGTGCCTGCGCACACCGTCCTGGTGATCCACGACGGACAGCTGGTGACCGCGGGGCACGAACTCGGGGACGACGCGGAGATCGAGATCCGGCCGGTCATCTCCGGTGGCGCGGGATCCTCGCCACGCTGCGTCCAGTGCCGTGCGCCGGCGGTCATCGAGGAACCCCGGCACCGCTCGGCGTGGTGCCCCGACCACTTCGTCGACCACGTGACCATGCAGGTGCGCAAGGCCATCGACCACCCGCCGCTGGCCGACCCGCACGAGCGGATGTTCCACTACGGCGACCGGCTCCTGGTGGCCGTCTCGGGCGGCAAGGACTCGTTGGCGCTCTGGGACGTGCTGCTCGGCCTCGGCTACGACGTCGACGGCCTGTACGTCGGGCTCGGGATCGGGGGCTACTCGCGCCGCTCGCAGGAGATCTGCGAGGGTTTCGCCGAGGCTCGTGGGGTCCGGCTGCACGTGGTCTCGCTCGCCGAGACCTACGGCTACACCACGCCCAGCGGTTCGGCCGCCGCGGGCCGCTCCACCTGCGGGGTGTGCGGCCTGTCGAAGCGGTACGCCTTCAACAAGGTGGCCGTGGACGAGGGCTACGACGTGGTCGTGACCGGCCACAACCTCGATGACGAGGCAGCCACCCTCCTCGGCAACGTGCTGCGGTGGCAGGACGACTTCCTGGCCCGCCAGCGACCGGTGCTGCCGGCGACCGGGACGAACCAGGTCCGCAAGGTCAAGCCGCTGTACCGGCTGTCGGAGCGGGAGATGGCGGCCTACTGCGTGGTGCGCGGCATCGACTACGTGGTCGAGGAGTGCCCGCTGGTCGACGGCAACACCGGCCACGAGTTGAAGGCCGCCCTCGACGCGCTCGAGGCCGGTGCCCCCGGCACCAAGGCGCAGTTCCTGTTCGGCTTCCTCGACCGACACGCCGCGAAGTGGTCCGACGACGCGCCCGGCGCCGAGCCGCTCGAGCTGGCCGCCTGCACGACCTGCGGCATGCCGACCACCGTCGAGGTGTGCGCGTTCTGCCGCCAGCGCGAGCGCATCCTCGCCGCCCTGCCGCTGTTCGAGGGTGCCTCGGACGACGCAGCGGCGGCGGCCGACGCCCCCGCGGCCGACGCCCCCGCCTGACCGCTCCCCGATCGCGCGTCGCCGCCCGCAGCTGCTCGCGTCACCTCCCGACACGAAGGTCCTTCCGTGGACGCCCCACCGCCTGCTGCGCCCGTGCTGCCCGGTACCGACGCGCCCCTGGCCGCCGGCGAGTTGGTGGTGCTCACCGACCGCAAGGGCCGCCGTTACCTCGTCACCCTCGAGGCCGGTGTGGAGTGGCACAGCCACGCCGGGCTGGTCCCGCACGATGCGCTCATCGGGGTGGTCGAGGGCACCGCCGTCCGCACGAACCGCAACATGGAGGTCGTGGTCCTGCGTCCGACCCGCGAGGACTTCGTGCTGAAGATGAAGCGCGGGGCGCAGGTGGTCTACCCCAAGGACCAGGCGATGATCGTCGCCGAGGCCGACATCCGGCCCGGTTGCACGGTGGTCGAGGCCGGCGCCGGGTCGGGGGCTCTCACCCTGGCGCTGCTCGCGGCCGTCGGACCGAGCGGGCGGGTGGTGTCCTTCGAACGACGCGACGATCACGCGCGGATCGCCCGCCGCAACGTGGTGCGCTTCCTCGGACACGAGCCCGAGAACTGGGAACTGATCGAGGGCGACGTCGTGACGGGCCTGGCGGCGCTGCGTGCCCACCGGGTCGTGCTCGACCTGCTCGAGCCGTGGACGGTGGTCCCGGCGGTCGCCGCAGCGCTCCCGCCGGGAGGCATCGTCCTCAGCTACACCCCGACCGTGCCCCAGGTCATGCGGATGACCGAGACGCTGTGGGCTGACGGGCGCTTCGCCGACGTGCGGACCAGCGAATCACTGGTCCGTGGGTGGGACGTCGACGGCCTGGCCGTGCGGCCGAGGCACCGCATGGTGGCGCACACCGCGTTCCTGACCACGGCCCGTCGCGTCCCCGCGAGGGATGAGGGTGGTCCGCCACCACCGCGACGCAAGGCCGACACCGCGACCGCCGGTGTGGCGTGGACGGCCGCCGGACCGGACGACGAGGCGGGTACGGACGAGCCGCACGAGGACGACTGACGCGCGGTCAATCCGTCGGGGGCGCTTCGAACCGGGCCACGTCGTCGTCGAGGTGCGGCAGGAGGCTCGCCACCCACGGTGCCAACGGCTCCAGCGCCGGCACGTCGGCGCGTGGCACCCAGCGCAGTTCGAGGGTCTCGTCCCCGTCACCCTCGAGGGTCCCACCGATCGGCTCGCAGCGGAAGACGGTGGTGACGTAGGAGACCTCGTCACCGTTGCGGTACCGCTGGTGGTGCTCGGGGCCCCCGTCGACGGCCACGATGGTGAGGGGACGCACCTCGATCCCGGTCTCCTCGCGGGCCTCGCGCACGGCCGCGGCCGCCGGCTGCTCGTCGGGTTCGATCGCACCACCGGGCAGGACCCACCGTCCGGACTCCGCGTGACGCATCATCAGCAGCCGGTCGCCCTGGTCGACGATCGCGCACGCGACGCCGGGGACCACCAGCAGGTGCGAGCCGAGGATGGCGCGGACGCGGCCGATGTGTCCGTCGGACCCCGGTCTGCCCGGGTCGGCGGTCACCGGAGCGTGCGGCGCCCGCGGTCGGCGACCACGGCGACCACACCGACGCCGAGCGCCGCCGGGAGGATCAGCAACAGGCTCGCGCCGACCAGGAAGGTCGCGACCGCAGCGCCGAAAGCGCCGGCGATGACCGTCGTGAAGAGCTCGAGCGTGCGCACCAGCACATCCCGCGTCGCGGAGGGGTGGACGGCGTCCGCGGGTGCGAGGCGGACCCGACCGGACCGGCGACCGACGCACCCGCGCTGGACGTCGCTGGGCAGGATGCACCTTCCGGACCCGTCCGTCGCGTCACGGCCCCGTCCGGTCGGACGGCGCCGAAGGAGTCGGGACCCAGGTCCCGGGGGGTCCCGCACACCGTGTGCGGGCTCGGCCTCCCGTCGTGGGCACGCGGGTACAGTCGAACACGTCGGGGCGGGCCGGAGGCCACGCCTCCCCGCCCGTCCGGCGCCCGCGGTGTCCGCCGCGAGCCCCGACGCGAGGAGGTCCAGGTGGACGACCCGACGACAGGCACGGGAGAAGGTCGCGAGGAGCCGCCGTCGGCCACGTGGTCGATGGCGGGTGGCCCCCCGACGGAGCGCTCGCAGGCTCCCCTGCCCGAGGACGCCGACGAACTCGCCGCGGAGCTGAAGTTCCTGCGCGAGGAGGTCGACCTGCTGCGGCGGCGCCTCGAGACCGCCCCTGGTCGGATCCGCACCCTCGAGGAACGGCTGCTGGAGACCAAGGCGCAGCTGCAAGGGGCGACGGCACAGAACGCGAAACTGACCGAGACCCTCCGGGCCGCCCGCGATCAGCTCGCCTCCGTCCGTGAGGAGGTCGAGCGCCTCTCCGCCCCGCCACAGGCCTACGCGACCTTCCTCGAACGTGACGAGGACGCCGAGACCGTCACGGTGGTGGTCAACGGTCGCAAGATGGAGGTCACCGTCGGTCCCGAGGTCGACGTCGCGGCTCTCGCGCTCGGGCAGGAGGTCCGGCTCAACGAGGCGATGAACGTGGTCGCCGTCGGCCGCACCGACGACCGTGGCGACGTGATGACCATCGCCGAGCTGCTCGACGACGGGCGTGCCCTGGTCCTCGGCCACACCGATGACGAGCGCGTGGTGTTGCTCAGCGACCGGCTCCGCGAGGGCCCGCTCAAGGCCGGCGACAGCATCCTGGTCGACCTGCGTTCCAACACCGCGCTCGAGCGCATCCCCAAGGCCGAGGTGGAACAGCTCATCCTCGAACAGGTGCCCGACATCACCTACGACCAGATCGGCGGCCTCGGCAACCAGGTCGAGGCCATCCGGGACGCGATCGAGCTGCCCTACCTGCACGCCGACCTGTTCGTCGAGCACGAGCTGCGCGCCCCCAAGGGCATCCTGCTCTACGGCCCGCCCGGCTGCGGCAAGACCATGATCGCCAAGGCGGTCGCCAACTCGCTCGCCCAACGCGTCCGCGACAAGACCGGCCGCGAGGACGTCAAGAGCTACTTCCTCAACGTCAAGGGTCCCGAGCTGCTCAACAAGTACGTCGGCGAGACCGAGCGCCAGATCCGGGTCATCTTCCAGCGGGCCCGCGAGAAGGCCGCCGAGGGCTTCCCCGTCATCGTGTTCTTCGACGAGATGGAGTCGCTGTTCCGCACCCGCGGCTCGGGGGTGTCGTCGGACGTGGAGACCACCATCGTCCCCCAGCTGTTGGCCGAGATCGACGGTGTCGAGTCGCTCAAGGACGTGGTGGTCATCGGGGCCTCCAACCGCGAGGACATGATCGACCCCGCGATCCTGCGCCCGGGACGCCTCGACGTGAAGATCAAGGTCGACCGCCCGGACGCGGACGCCGCCCGCGAGATCTTCGGCATCTACCTCCACGAGGATCTGCCGCTGCACGCCGACGACGTCGCCGCTCACGGTGGGGACGCGGCTGCGACGGTCGCGGACATCATCGAGCGCACGGTCACGAAGATGTACGCCGCGGACAAGGACAACGAGTTCCTCGAGGTCACCTACGCCAACGGCGAGAAGGAGGTTCTGTACTTCAAGGACTTCAACTCGGGCGCGATGATCGAGAACGTGGTCGCCCGCGCCAAGAAGCTCGCCATCAAGCGGCTGATCGCGACCGAGCAGCGCGGCCTGACGGCCGACGACCTGCTGACGGCCATCCGGGACGAGTTCCGCGAGAACGAGGACCTGCCCAACACCACCAACCCGGACGACTGGGCTCGCATCAGCGGCAAGAAGGGCGAACGCATCGTCTACGTGCGCACGCTGGTCAGCGGTCCACCGGACCACCCCGGTCGCGCGATCGAGAACGTCAACCCGGGCCAGTACCTGTAGGGCACACCTCCGGGCGGCCACAGGAGCCGTCCGGAGCCGCGCCCGTGGCCCCCGAGGAGCCCGTCCGTGCCCACCCCGAAGTTCGTCGGCGTCGAGACCGAGTTCGGTATCGCGGTGATCGGCCCGTCCGAGGTCAACCCCGTCCTGGCCTCCTCGATGGTGGTCGGCGCCTACCGCGCTGCCGGCCCGGGGGAGGTGCGTTGGGATCACGCCGACGAGCACCCGCTCCGTGACGCCCGCGGGTACGAGCTGCCCGACCCGCACGAGCCGCTCGCCGACGACGAGCTCGGCCTCGCCAACACGGTGCTGACCAACGGCGCGCGGTTCTACGTCGACCACGCCCACCCCGAGTACTCCTCACCGGAGGTCACCAACGCCCGTGACCTCGTCATCTGGGACAAGGCGGGGGAGCGGATCCTCGAGGACGCGGCGGAACGCGCCGTCCGCACCCTGCCGGCCGGCAGCCGCGTCCTGATCCACAAGAACAACACCGACGGCAAGGGCGCGGCCTACGGCACCCACGAGAACTACCTCGTGCCGCGCGAGGTGCCCTTCGGCAAGCTCACGCGACAGCTCCTGCCGTTCTTCGTCTCGCGTCCGGTCTACGTCGGCGCGGGTCGCATCGGCAGCGAGCTCGACCCGCAGGTCGGGTTCCAGCTGACCCAGCGCGCCGACTTCTTCGAGGTCGAGATCGGGCTCGAGACCACCCTCAAGCGGCCGCTGATGAACACCCGTGACGAGCCGCACGCCGACCCGGACCGCTACCGCAGGCTGCACGTCATCAACGGCGACGCCAACCTGTGCGAGGTGGCCACCTACCTGAAGGTCGGCACGATGATGATCGTGCTCGACCTCATCGAGGACGGTGCGCTCCCTGAACCGCCCGCCCTCGCCGAACCCGTCGCGGCCTTCCACGCCGTCTCGCACGACCTCACGCAGGCGGTGCCGCTCCGGCTCGCAGACGGGACCACCGCCACCCCGATCGAGCTGCAGTGGCACTACCTCGAGGCTGCCCGCAAGCACCACGATCGCGGCGACCTGCCACCTGCCTCCGGGGAGGTGCTCGCCCGCTGGGAGCAGGTCCTGACGACGGCCGAGGTCGAACCCCGACGGCTCGCCGGCCAGGTCGACTGGGCCACCAAGCTCCAGCTGCTCGAGGCCTACCGGGACCGTGAGTCGCTGGAGTGGGCCAGCGACCGGCTCAAGGCCATCGACCTGCAGTACCACGACGTCCGCCGGGACAAGGGCCTGTACCAGCGGCTCGTCGCCCGGGGGCGGGTCGAGCTGCTGGTCACCGAGGCCGAGATCCAGGCGGCGATGACCAGCCCCCCCGAGGACACCCGGGCGTGGTTCCGCGGCGAGTGCCTGCGCCGCTTCCCCGAGCAGGTGGTGGCCGCCGGTTGGGACTCGCTGATCCTCGACGTCGGCAAGGACGCGCTGCAGCGGCTACCGATGATGGAGCCCGGCCGCGGTACCAAGGAGCAGGTCGGCGCGCTGCTCGACGACGTCGCCGACGCCGCCGAACTGCTCCGCCGCCTCACCGGCTGACGCCACACCGGTCCTCAGCGACGTGTCCTCGGTACCCTCACCTGACGGCAGCGCGGAGCCTCGAGTCAGGAGCGGCACGTGAGCGACGGTGGGCAGACCAAGAAGGGTGGTGCGTCCCGGGAGCGGGACGAGGCCGAGGTCGAGGCGACGACCGAGACCACCAGCGAGTCTCGCGATGTCCTCGACGACGTGGACGAGCTGCTCGAGGAGATCGACGACGTCCTCGAGGAGAACGCCGAGGAGTTCGTCCGCAGCTACGTCCAGAAGGGCGGTCAGTAGGGCCTCTCCGGGAGGCGGGGCGCGTCGGATCCGGGACGGTCACGACGGACGGTCGAGCACCGCACGTACGAGGGAGCAGGTCTCCTCCAGCGCCTCGGCGCACGCCGGAGACAGCGCGCTGAACGCCACGAAGCCGTGGATCAGCCCGGCGAACCGGCGGTGAGTCACGCGGACGCCGGCGGCCTCCAGCGCCGTCGCGTAGGCCTCCGCCTCGTCGCGGAGCGGATCGAACTCCGCCGTGACCAGCACCGCGGGCGGTAGGCCCTCGAGGTCGCCGTTGATCGGCGACAGGCGTGGGTCGCGTCGGTCCTCGGCCTCCCCGAGGTAGTGGTCGGCGAACCAGTGCATGTCGTCGCCGGTCAGCAGGAGCTCGTCGCCGAACTCGACCCGGGACGGATAGCGGGTGCCGCCGTCGTCCTCGAGGTCGACCACGGGGTAGAGCAGCACCTGGGCCGCCAGTGGCGGTCGTCCACGTGCGATCTGATCCCCCCAGGACTGCGCCACGACGGCCGCGAGGTTGCCACCGGCGCTGTCGCCCGCCACCACCAGCAGCTCCGCATCGCCCCCCAGCCGGTCGATGCGGTCGGCGGCCCACCGGGTGGCTGCCATGGCGTCCTCGACCGCTGCCGGGAACGGGTCCTCGGGAGCGAGCCGGTAGGCGACGCTCACCACGACCGCGTCGACCTCCCGGCACAGCCAACGGCTCAGCGTGTCGTGCGTGTCGAGGTCTCCCAGGACGAACCCGCCCCCGTGGAAGGTCACGATCGTCGGCCTCCGCACCGGGCGACGACCGCCAGGGTGGTAGGTGCGGACCTCCACCGGTCCACCAGGACCCCGCAGGCGGTCGCCGCGCACCCGCCCGACCGGAACACCGCCATCGAGCAGGCGGACGTCCACGGTGGCCTGCCGCATCGAGCGGCGGGCTGCAGCCGGCGAGGTCAGGTCCAGGCGGGCACGCCCGAGGACCTCCAGCAGGGCGAGCATCCCGTCGATCTGCGGGTCGAGGGGCAACGGAGCGATCCTCGGACGAGCCACGGTCCCGTGTGGCGCCCGATGGTGACACACCTGGTGCGCTCAGGGCCCTACCGGGCGCGGCTCACCGGGGCGGTAGGTCACGACCGACGCGTCGGCGAGCTGCTCGCGGGTGAAGGGCACGTCGCGCAGCCGCCTGGCCGCGAAGCGCTCGGCCTGATCGGCGTGGTGCGCCGAGGTCTCGACCAGGGTCGCCGACCCGAACTGGTGGATCGCCCGGCTGCTGACGGTGCCGGCCGCGTCGAAGGTGATCGCCGAGACGTAGCTGTCGCCGGCGATCGCCTCCAGCACCCCGTCGCGCCGCTCACCGTAGATCGCGCGCAGCACGTCGGGCGCACCGTCCAACGGGAGGTCCAGGGCGCCTCGGCGGAGCCGGTTGACCTCACCCCACGGCACGTCGACCCGCCCGTGGGCGTCCACCAACCAGGCGACGGCCGCGCGGTAGCTCGCCACCAGGACGTCGTCGGAGACCGCGTCGGCCACCTCGGTGTCGCCGAACCGTGCGGGGTCGAGCTCGAGGGTCTCCTCCTCGAACAGCTCGGCGATGGTCAGGACCATGAGGGCGGCACCGACGCTGGTGCGATCGGTGTCGAGATCCCAGCTCGCCAACGTGTCGAGGCCCGCTCGCTCGTCGTCACCATCCAGCGTGTCGCGCGCGGCCACGAGACGGTCGCGCCACGCCGCGACCGCCGACGCCTCGTGGTAGCGCGTGTCGAACTTGACCTCCAGCAGCCGGTCGAGGTCGGTGGTGGCGTGTTCACGCATGAGGGCGAGCGCACGCAACGACCGGTTGGTCTCGTACCGCTCGATGCCGGTGGTCGCCTCGGGCCACCGGTCCGGGTCGGGCTGCTCGGGCCCGAGCGTCGCGGTGAAGGGCGTCGAGTTCGCGTTCTGCACGAAGCCGACCGCCGGATCCTCGATCCACGGCAGCTGGTCGAACGGGAGCGTCCCGGTCCAGAGCGTCCCGCGCGTGTCGCCGGGGACGACACCGCTCCAATCGACACCCGGCAGCACAGGGCGATCGGGGAGCAGCGCGTGGTAGAGGTAGCCGATGCGCCCGGTCGCGTCCGCGAGCCCGACGTTGAACGAGGCCAGGCCGTCCTGACCCTCGAGGGCCGCGAGCCACTCGTCGATCGAGCCCGCGCGGTTGAACGCGTGGAGCTGCTCGAAGATCGCGACCTCGTCCATCCCCGCCCAGCGGAGCGCGACGTCGCCGTCGTCACGCCGTACCACCGGGCCGAAGATCGTCCACGCGACCTCACGCTGCACCGTCCAGCGCAGCCGGCCGAGGATGCGCACCTCGAGGTCGACCTCGTCGACCTCCATCTCGAGCCACTCGCCGTCCACCCGGTAGCGGGTGGGGTCCTCCGGGTCGACGTCCAGCCGGTAGACGTCGATCAGGTCCGGGCGGTTGACCGTGAAGGACCAGGCGACGTCCTCGTTGTGCCCGAGCACGATGGCGGGCACCCCCGGGAAGAGCGCGCCGGTCGCGTGCCACCCCTCGTCGGAGGTCAAGGTCGCCTCGTACCACGCCACCGGGCCGGTCCAGGGCTGGTGCGAGTTCGACAGCAGGTGCGTCGCGCCGTCGTCGGTACGTGACGGACCGACCGCCAGCACGTTGGAACCAGCGGCCGTGATCGCATCGAGGCTGGTCGGCCGCGCCAAGGCCTGGGGCCGTTCGTCGAGCGGTGCCGGGTCGAACAGGGCCCCGAGGGTGACCTCCAACCCGAAGAACAACGGCGCCTTCTGCACGCTCGCTGCCACGAGGTCCTCACCGGTCACCGGGAACAGTTCGGCGCTGAGCACCTCGTGCTCGTGCGCTGCGGCGTAGGCGTTGAGCCCCGCCGCGTACCCCTCCAGCAGTGCGCGGGTCCCCGGTGCGAGCGTCGGGTAGCCGGCCGCGGCGACCTCACGGACGCGCAGCAGCGCCACGAGGTAGTCGATCGGCGCCCCGTCGCGACCCGCGACCGTCGCCAGCCGGCCGCGTGCCGCCAGGGTCGAGCGCTGGATGGTCAGGAAGTCGTCCTCGGCGTGCGCCCACGCCAGGCCGTAGGCCGTGTCGGCGTCCCGTGCCCCGTGCACGTGCGGGACGCCGAACCGGTCGCGGGAGATGACCGCGTCGAAGGGCTGTTCGCTGGCGGCGTACGCCGCGAGGTCGGGAGGACCGACGGGCAGGAACGCGTAGGCGAGCACCGCCGCCATGACCGCAGCCAGCGTCGCTGCCACCCACCCCAGGATCCGTCGCATGGCACAGTCTCGCAGGCGCGCCGGCCCCGCACGGCCCCGTGGACCTACGCGGCCTGACACCGTTTCGGGCATGATGCGCCCCCGCACCTGGTCGGGAGCCTGCGCGGGAGGTGTCGCAGGACCTGGGTGACGATGTCGGCGCCGGCCGAGGAGTGACGATGAGCGACCGCCCCTGGCTGCGCCACTACCCGGACGGCATCGAGCCCTCCATCGGCGAGACCGCCCACCGCAACCTGCCCCACCTGCTGTCGGCGTCGGCCGAGCAGCACGCTGGCGAGGTTGCCTTCCGGCAGGTCATGCCGAACGGGATGAACGGGGCGCTGCGCTACCGCGACGTCGAGCGGCTCTCGGACGACTTCGCGCTGTACCTGCGCGAGGTGGCCGGGCTGGAGCCCGGTGACCGCGTCGCGGTGCAGATGCCCAACTGCCTGAGCTACCCGGTCGTGGCGTTCGGGGTGCTCAAGGCGGGCTGCGTGCTGGTGAACACCAACCCGCTCTACACCGCCACCGAGATGATCCACCAGTTCGGCGACTCGGGCGCGCGGGCCCTGGTCATCATCGACATGTTCGCCGACCGGCTCGACGCCGTGCTGCCGAAGACCTCCATCGAGACGGTCGTGACGGTGCGGATCTCGGAGTTCCTCCCGAGGATCGTCGCCGGCATCATCCGGACGACGCAGCGCTACTGGAACCGAACACTGCCGACCATCGACGTCGAGCACACCCCGCTGCGCGAGGCGCTCGCCGCTGGCGCGCAGCGGCGCGAGAACGGGTCACGAGCCGCGACCTACCTCGACGACGTCGGGCCCGACACCCTCGCCGCGCTCCAGTACACGGGCGGCACCACCGGCGTCTCGAAGGGCGCGATGCTCTCGCACGGCAACCTGGTGGCCAACACCCAGCAGATGCTCGCGATGTGCGGCTCCCACCTGCGCCGGGGCGAGGAGACCGTGCTCACGGCCCTCCCGCTCTACCACGTCTTCGCGTTCACGGTGAACCTCGTCGGCTTCTACCAGATGGGTGGACACAACATCCTGATCCCGTCACCGCGGCCGCCCAGCAACCTCAAGCGCGCCTTCGAGAACTACCCGATCACCTGGGTCACCGGGGTGAACACGCTGTTCAACGCGCTCCTCAACGAACGCTGGTTCGTCGAGCACCCACCTGCGGAACTCCGCGCGTCGGCGGCCGGGGGGATGGCCCTGCACCAGCCGGTCGCCGAACGCTGGCGCGAGGTGACCGGCACGCCGATCGTCGAGGGTTACGGGCTGACCGAGTCCTCGCCGGTCCTGACGTTCAACCCGCTCGGTGGGATGAACAAGGACGGCACCATCGGCATCCCCGTGCCGTCCACGCAGGTGCGCTGCGTCGACGAGTCGGGCGCCGAGGTGCCGCTCGGGCAGCCGGGGGAGCTCGTCGCGAGCGGGCCACAGATCATGCAGGGCTACTGGCAGCGGCCGGACGACACCGAGGACACGCTCCGCGACGGGTGGCTGCACACCGGCGACATCGCCGAGATGGACGAGGACGGCTACTTCCGCATCGTCGACCGCAAGAAGGACATGGTCCTGGTCAGCGGGTTCAACGTCTTCCCCAACGAGATCGAGGAGTGCATCGCGGCGATGCCAGGTGTGCACGAGGCCGCGGTCATCGGCACGCCGGACGAGAAGACCGGCGAGGCGGTGCGCGCCTACGTCGTCGCCGGCGAGCCGGCTCCCTCACCGGCCGAGGTCGTCGCCCACTGCCGTGAACACCTGGCCGCCTACAAGGTGCCGCGCAGCGTGGAGTTCATCGACGAGATGCCCAAGAGCCCGATCGGCAAGATCCTGCGCAAGGATCTACGCGCGGCCGTCGGCGTGGCGGCGGGGCAGCCGCCGGCGGGTACCGGCGACGAGGGGAAGGCGTAGCGATGTCGATGACCCCGTCGCTCCTCCTCGCCCTCGAGGGCCCGCCCGCGGACCACGAGGTGGTGACGCAGTTCGAACAGGTGATGCTGGTCGGGCTGGTCTTCATCATCATGTTCGGCCTCGGTGCCGGCCTCACGCCCCGGGACTTCGCGTCGGCCCTGCGCCGTCCGCAGGGCCTGATCATCGGCTGGGTCACGCAGTTCGGGATCATGCCGTTCCTCGCCTTCCTGCTCATCCTCGCGCTGATCCTGCCCCTCCCGGACGAGTACGCCGCACCCGTCGCCATCGGCGCGCTGCTGATGGGCTCGGTCCCGGCCGGCACCACGTCGAACATCTTCACCTTCTTCTCGAAGGGCAACCTGGCGCTCAGCGTCATGATGACGACCAACTCCACGCTGTGGGCGCTGGTGATGACCCCGCTCGCGCTGCTCATCTACGGGACGCGCCTGATGCCGGCCGGCGCGGACCTGCAGATCCCCCTCGCCAACATCCTCGTCACGCTCGCGATCCTGCTCGTGCCCGTGGCCGCCGCGATGTGGATCCGGAGCAAGAACGCCAACATCGGTGCCGTCATGGAGCTGATGGGCGGCTTCTTCGGGCTGTTCTTCATCGTCTTCCTGCTGGTGACCTGGGTGCCGCGCAACTGGCGGCTGCTCGTGATCACCCCGTGGCAGGTCTACCTCGTGGCGGTGTTCCTCGGGTTGCTCGGCATCACGATCTCCTACGCGATCGCCCGCGGCATCAAGCTGCATCCGTCGAACGCCCGCACCATCGGGCTCGAGACCGGGATCCAGAACGGGCCCCTCGCCATCGCCATCATCCTGCTCAGCTTCGACGGCCACCCGCGGCTCGGCGAGCTGCTGATCGTCCCGGCGCTCTACTCGCTGTTCATCGTCCTGGTCGCGACGGTCGTCACGGTCTACTTCCGCCGCGCGAACCTCGCCGAGGAGCAGAAGATCCCCAGCCTGCTGTGAGCCCCCCGAAGGGCTGAGACCCCTCACCGAGCACGGCCGCCGGCGCGGGTGCGGCGGCCTCGACCGGTGCTGCGTCCGCCCAGTACCGTCACCTCCCACCCCCAGACGCGTTCGGTGCGACATGGGCCAGCCCCTGGACCTCAACAGCGACCTCGGCGAGTCGTTCGGCCGGTGGGCGCTCGGCGACGACCGCGCGATGCTGGACCACATCACCAGCGCCAACGTGGCCTGTGGGTTCCACGCCGGCGACCCGTCGACGCTCCGGCGGGTGTGCGAGGACGCTGCCGCACGTGGCGTCACCATCGGTGCCCAGGTCGCGTACCCGGACCTGAGCGGTTTCGGGCGCCGGTTCATCGACATCGATCCCGGTGAACTCGCCGATGGCATCACCTACCAGATCGGTGCCCTCGAGGCCCTCGCCCGCGTCGCCGGGACCCGGGTGGCCTACGTCAAGCCGCACGGCGCGCTCTACAACGCCGTCGTCCACCACGCCGAGCAGGCGGCGGCCGTGGTCCGCGCCGTCGTCGAGTACGACGCGTCCCTGCCGATCCTCGGGCTCCCGGGTTCGACGTTGCTGGCACAGGCCGTCGAGGCGGGGCTCGACGCCGTCGAGGAGGCGTTCGCCGACCGCGCCTACACCCCTGAGGGCACGCTGGTCCCGCGCGACCAGCCGGGCGCCGTCCTGGACGACCCCGAGCGGATCGCCGAGCGGGTGGTCCGACTCGCCACCCAGGGGGAGCTGGTCGCCCACGACGGGTCCGTCATCGTCGTGGTCGCTCGGTCGATCTGTCTGCACGGCGACACGCCCGGTGCCGTGCGGATCGCCCAGGCGACCCGGCGCGCGCTCGAGGACGCCGGTGTGCTCCTCGAGCCGTTCGCACCGTGAGGTCCCGGCCGTGAAGGTGCTGCCGTGCGGTGACACGGGGCTCCTCGTCGAGGTGGCCGACCTCCGGGCGGTCGTCGGCCTCTACCGCCGGCTCGTCGAACGGGACCTCGCGGGCGTCGTCGGCCTCGTTCCGGCGTCGCGCACGCTGCTGGTGCAGTTCGATCCGGCCCGCACCTCCGGCGCGACGATCGCGGGTGTCGTCCGGGACCTCGACCCGCACGTTGCCCCATCGGCCCCGACCCGCGAGGTCGAGGTGCCCGTCGTCTACGACGGTGAGGACCTCGAGCAGGTCGCCGAGCTGACCGGCCTGGGCGTCCGCGGTGTCATCACGGCACACACCGGGCAGGTCTGGACCGTCGGCTTCGTCGGCTTCGCGCCCGGCTTCGGGTACCTGGTGGGGGAGGACCGGCGACTGCACGTGCCGCGGCACCCGCACCCGCGGTCGTCGGTGCCCGTGGGTGCCGTCGGCCTGGCGGACGAGTTCAGTGGCATCTACCCGCGGCGATCGCCGGGAGGTTGGCGCCTCATCGGCCGCACCGAGGTGACCGTGTGGGACGTCGCGCGTGAGCCACCGGCGCTCCTGGAACCCGGCGCGCAGGTGCGCTTCGTCGAGGCGAGGTGAGCGCGCACCTCGAGGTCCTCGAACCCGGGCTCCTGACCACGGTCCAGGACCTCGGTCGACCCGGCTACGCGCACTGGGGCGTGTCGCGGTCGGGCGCCGCCGATCGCGCCTCCGCCCGGCTGGCCAACCGGCTCGTCGCCAACCCCGAGGGCACGGCCTGCCTGGAGGTCACGCTCGGCGGCCTGCGCGTCCGGGCTGGTGGGGATCTGGTGCTCGCGGCGACCGGCGCGCCGTGCCCCGCGGTGGCCGCTGGGATGGACGTGGCCACCAACGCGGCCTTCGAGCTGCCGAGCGGGCACGAGCTGACCCTGGCGGCGCCGGACCGGGGGCTGCGCACCTACCTCGCGGTGCGCGGCGGCCTGGACGTCACGGCGGTGCTCGGTTCGCGGGCGACCGACCTGCTCGGCGGGCTCGGACCACCGATCGTCAGCTCGGGCGACCGGCTGGCGGTCGGTGACGCGTCGGCGGACTTCCCACCGGTGGACCACGCGGCCGTCCGCGAGATCCCCCAGGGGGAGGTCGAGCTGCGCGTGCGCTTCGGTCCTCGTGCCGACTGGTTCACCCCGGCGGCACGCGAACGTCTCGTCACCGAACCGTGGGTCGCCGGGGCGGACAGCAACCGCATCGGCCTGCGCCTGTCCGGCCCGCACCTGGAGCGCCGGATCACCGACGAGCTGCCGAGCGAGGGCCTGGTCCGCGGCGCGTTGCAGGTCCCGCCGACCGGGGCGCCCACCATCTTCCTCGCCGACCACCCGGTCACTGGCGGGTACCCCGTCATCGCGGTGGTGCTGGACGAGGACGTCGACCTGGCCGCACAGATCCGCCCGGGGCAGACCGTGCGGCTGCGGGCGGTCGGCGGCACGCCGGCCGTCTGAACGGGACCACCCTGAGGCGCTGCGGCTCGGACACGGTCGGCGGGCGTCCGCCTGCCCTACGCTCGGCGCCCCATGCGACCTGGAGCTTCCCGTGACCTGGACCCGTGACGAGCTCGTCACCGGCATCCCGAGGCCGTTCGACGCGGCCGGGAGCTCGTTCTTCGAGGTCCTGCGCCAGCAGGCTCCCGCGGCGGTCCCACCGCTCCTGGCCGGCCAGCCGATGCCGCCGGAGCTGCGTGCCCAGCTCGTCGAGGGCACCACCGTCCTGGCCGTGACCGCGGCTGGGGGCGTGGTGATCGCCGGGGACCGGCGCGCCACCGCCGGCCACCTCATCAGCCGTGGCGACATGCGCAAGGTCTTCCCGGCCGACGACTCGTCCGCGATCGCCATCAGCGGCGCTGCCGGCCCCGCCATGGAGCTCGCCCGCGTCTTCGCCACCGAGCTCGAGCACTACGAGAAGGTCGAGGGCGAACCGCTCAGCCTCGAGGGCAAGTCCAACAAACTGGCCGGCATGGTCCGTGCCCACCTGCCGATGGCGATGCAGGGCCTCGTCGTCGTCCCGTTGTTCGCGGGCGTCGACCCGCGCTCGGGGGAGGGCAGCATCTACGAGTACGACCCGGTCGGGGGCCGCTACCAGGCCCGTGACCACGCCGCGACCGGCAGCGGATCGCTCGCGGCACGCGCGACCCTCAAGCGTCTGCACCGCTTCGACGAAGGGATCGAGGCCGCCGTCCGCACCTCCATCGAGGCCTTGTTCGACGCCGCCGAGGAGGACAGCGCGACCGGCGGCCCCGACCTGATCCGTCGCATCTACCCGATCGTGGCCGTCATCGACGAGGAGTCGGGGTACCGCGAGTTGCCCGATGAGGAGGTCCTCGGCCACGTCGAGGCCGTCATCGCCCTGCGCCAGCTGTGACCCACCTGCCCGACCCCGCTGCCCCGAGCCCGATCGGCCGCACCCGCACCACCCGCTGACAGGAACCGCCGTGGCCACCCCGTTCTACGTCGCACCCGAACAGATGATGAAGGACCGGGCCGAGTACGCCCGGAAGGGCATCGCCCGCGGACGGGCACTGGTGGCCGTCGAGTACACCGACGGGGTCGTCTTCGCCAGCGAGAACCCGTCACGGTCCCTGCACAAGACCTCCGAGATCTACGACCGCATCGGGTTCGCCGCCGTCGGGCGCTACAACGAGTTCGAGGCCCTGCGCGTGGCCGGCATCCGTCTGGCCGACGTCAAGGGCTACCAGTACGCCCGCGACGACGTGAACGCCAAGTCCCTGGCCAACGCCTACTCGCAGGCGCTCGGCGCGGCGTTCATGGGCGGCGAGGCCAAGCCGTACGAGGTCGAACTGCTGATCGCCGAGGTCGCCCCACCGGGCCGCCGCGAGGGCGGTGAGCTCGAGCTGTACCACATCCTCTACGACGGCTCGATCGTGGACGAGCACCGTTTCGTGGCCGTCGGCGGCGAGTCCGAGGCGCTGTCCGCCGCCCTCGAGGAGGCCTTCGAGGACGGCCTCGACCGGGACGCTGCCGCGAGGGTCGCGGTCGGGGCGCTCAGCCGCGTCGCAGGTCGTGACATCCCGGCCGGGGATCTCGAGGTCGCTGGCCTCGACCGCACCCGCCCGCGACGCCGGTTCTTCCGCCTGCGCAACAGCCAGCTCGAGGCGGCCCTCGCCGGCTGACCTCGGTCGCTGACGGCGATGGCGCGTCGGCACGACCTGCCACGGGAACGCGATTGCCGGATCAGCAAGGCCGCTTGCCAACAATGGGTCGGTGGGTCACCGTGTCCGCGAACGGAAGCTCGTCCGCGACCAGGAGGACCCGATGACCGCTCGTGCCCCCGCCCCGGCCGGCCGCGAGGTGGACGTCCTGATCGTCGGTGGTGGTCCCGCTGGTCTGGCCGCGGCCCTGGTGCTCGGCCGCTCCCGACGCACCGTGCTGGTGGTCGATGCTGGCGAGCCCCGCAACGCACCCGCCGCGGCCATGCACAGCTTCCTGACACGCGACGGCACCCCGCCGGACGAACTCCGCGCGATCGCCCGCACCGAGGTCGCCGGATACGGCGTCCACCTCCACGACGGGCGAGCCGTCACCGCGAGTTGGGTGGGGGACCGGTCCCGCCACGAGGAGCGCTTCCGGGTGGAACTGCAGGACGGCGCGACGGTCCTGGCCCGGCGTCTCGTGGTGACCGCGGGGCTCGTCGACGAACTGCCGCAGGTCGAGGGACTCGCGCAGCGGTGGGGACGCGATGTCGTCCACTGCCCCTACTGCCACGGGTGGGAGGTCCGGGACCGCACCATCGGGGTGCTCGCGACCTCGCCGGTCGCTCTCCACCACGTCGGGCTCTTCCGCCAGCTCAGCGACCGGGTCGTCTACCTGCGGCACACCGGCCCCGAGCTCGACGCGGACCAGGCGGCGACGCTGGCCGCGCGCGACATCGAGGTGGTCGAGGGCGAGGTCGTGGCCGTCGAGTCGGCCGACGACCGGCTGACCGGCGTGTGCCTGGCAGACGGCCGCCGGGTGCCGCTCGAGGCGCTCGCGGTCGCGCCACGTTTCGCCGCGCGTTCCGACCTGCTCGCCGGTCTCGGGGTGCCGGTGGTGGACCACCCGTCCGGCAACGGTGTCCACGTTCCGGCCGATCCGATGGGTCGGACGGAGGTCGCAGGCGTCTGGGTCGCGGGCAACGTCACCGACCCCATGGCGCAGGTGATCGCAGCAGCGGCGCAGGGCAACACCGTCGGGGCCGCCGTCAACGCCGATCTCGTCACCGAGGACATGACCCGCGCCAGGGTGGTCGCCTGCTGAACGGCCGCTCGATCCGGTGGCCCGGTGGCCGAGGTCGGTGGGGTTCCTGCTCGTAGGCTCGGGCTCGACCTCGGAGCCCCCTTGGACCGTCCACGTACCTCGACCTACCTGCGGGAGTTCCGCTGGTACCGGCGCTCGCGACTCTGGGTCGTCCCGAGCGCCGGCGCGGGGGCAGCACTCGCGCTCGCCGCGGCCACCCTCAGCGTGGACCACTTCCTGATCACCGGGCCCGCACCGTTCCCGATCTTCGGTGGGGAGCCCGAGACCGCGCGCACGATGCTGTCGCTGATCGCGACCGCCGTGGCGACCTTGACGGCGCTCATCCTGACCATCGTCGCCGTGATCATCCAGCTCGCGACGCAGGCTCTCTCGCCGAGGGCGGTACGGACCTTCCTCCAGGACGCCCACAGCCACCTGACCATCGGCACGTTCGTCGGGACGTTCACCTTCGCGCTGGTGGTCCTGCAGCAGTTCAGCCTCACCTACGACGCTGAGGCCGACACGCTCACCAGCCTGTCGGTCACCGTGGCCTTCGTCCTCGCCGTGGTCAGCCTCGGGATGTTCATCTCCTACGTGGACCACATCGTGCACCAGGCGCGGGTCACCTCGATCATCGACCGCATCGGCAACGAGACCCGGTACGCCATCCGCCAGGAGTACCCCACCGAGGACGAACGACCCCGGCACGTCACCGGCACCATCCCCGAGCACGAGCCGTCGCACACGATCACGTCGGTGAACAACGGCGTCATCCTCGAGATCGACGTGTCGCGCCTGATGAAGGCGATCGCTCGCTGCAACGTCACCATCGTCATGGTTCCCGCCGTGGGTGACTTCATCCCGACGGGGGCTCGGCTGCTCGAGGTGTACGGGGACGCCGACATCGATCTGAAGGCCCTGATGAAGACGGTCGACATCGACGCCGAGCGTTCGATCATGCAGGACGTCCCGTTCGGCTTCCGGCTGCTCATCGACATCGCCGAGCGCTCCCTTTCGACGGGGATCAACGACCCGACGACGGCGGTGCAGGTGGTCGACCAGCTCCACGACCTGCTCCGCCAGCTCGGCACCCGGCCGTTCCCGTCCGGCTGGTACGCCGATGACGAGGGAGCGCCCCGGCTGTACGTCCCGCAACCGACGTGGGACCTGTACGTGGCGCTCGCCTTCGAGGAGATCCGCCACCACGGCGCGAGCTCACTGCAGGTGGTGCGTCGTATCCGGAGCGCCGTGCTCGACCTGCTCGAGAACCTGCCCGAGGAGCGACACCCAGCGCTGCACCGCCAGATCCGGCTCCTCGACGAGACCGCCGAGTGGGCCTTCCGATCCGAGGCGGAACGCGAGGCCGCGACCCACGCCGACGCGCAGGGGATCGGGTCCGGTGGCGGTTTCGGCCCCATCGTCGGCGAGGACGACACGGCGTCAGGCGTGACCCAGACCGAGGGCTGAGTGCGAAGGGGCACAGCTCCTACCGAGCGGATCCGACGGGAACGCGTACGTTGGCTCGGCCGGTCCGGCACCCTGGCCGTGGGCCGGCAGCGGAGGTAGGCGTGCGTCGTAGGATCTTCGGCATCGAGAACGAGTACGGCGTCACCTGCACCTTCAAGGGCCAGCGCCGGCTCAGCCCGGACGAGGTCGCGCGCTACCTGTTCCGGCGTGTGGTGTCGTGGGGCCGTTCGTCCAACGTGTTCCTGGAGAACGGGGCACGCCTCTACCTCGACGTCGGTTCGCACCCCGAGTACGCCACCCCCGAGTGCGACACCCCACGTCAGGCCATCGTGCACGACAAGGCGGGGGAGCGGATCGTCGAGGAGCTCGTGCTCGCCGCCGAGCAGCGGCTCGCCGAAGAGGGCATCCAGGGCCGCATCTCGCTGTTCAAGAACAACACCGACTCGGCCGGCAACTCCTACGGCTGCCACGAGAACTACCTCGTCGCCCGCGTCGGCGAGTTCCAGCGCCTCGCCGAGGCCCTGATCCCGTTCCTGGTCACCCGGCAGGTGTTCGCCGGCGCCGGCAAGGTGCTCCAGACCCCCCGCGGATCGATCTTCTCGCTCGCCCAGCGTGCCGAGCACATCTGGGAGGGTGTGTCGTCGGCCACGACCCGGTCGCGCCCCATCATCAACACCCGTGACGAGCCTCACGCCGACGCCGAACGGTTCCGCCGCCTCCACGTGATCGTCGGTGACTCGAACATGTCCGAGTACACCGCCTGGCTGAAGGTCGCCACCTGCGACCTGGTGCTCCGGATGCTCGAGGAGCAGGCGGTCTCGCGCGACCTGTCCCTCGACAACCCGATCCGCGCCATCCGCGAGATCAGCCACGACCTGACCGGGACGACCCGGGTGCGGCTGGCCAACGGGCGCGAGATGTCCGCGCTCGAGGTCCAGCAGGCCTACCTCGAGCGGGTGGAGCGGTTCGTCGCCAACTCCTACGCCGACGACGACGACGCCAAGCACGTCGTGTCCGAGTGGCGGTACGTCCTCGAGCACCTCGTGAGCGACCCGATGTCCCTGTCACGGCAGCTCGACTGGGTCGCCAAGTACCAGCTGGTCGACCAGTACCGGGCCAAGCACGACCTGCCGCTGTCCCACCCGCGTGTCCAGATGCTCGACCTCGCCTACCACGACGTCGTCCGCGACCGTGGCCTCTACCACCTGCTGATGCGCCAGGGGCGGGTCCAGCGCGTCCTCGACGACGCCGAGATCGAGGCGGCGATGACCGAGCCGCCGGCCACCACCCGGGCAGCCCTCCGCGGCCGCTTCGTGCGGCACGCCAAGGCCAAGCGACGCGACTACACCGTCGACTGGGTCCACCTCAAGCTCAACGACCAGGCGCAACGGACCGTGCTGTGCAAGGACCCGTTCCGCTACGAGGACGACCGCGTCGACAAGCTCATCGCCTCCATGTGACCCATACGAGCGGTTCTCCACGGGGTTGTGGATAGCCGGCGGTGGTGTCACAAGGGTCGGGCATGATGCGTGGTGATGGGAACCACCGCTGCTGCCGCCCCCGATCCTGACGACCGTCAGGGCCACACCGACCCGCCGTTCGGTCTGCCGGTGCTGGCCGAGGTGCCCGAGCTGGCGGGCCTGCTCCAGCTGGCGGTCGACACCGAGCGGATGACCGCCCGGCTGGTCGAAGCCATCCTGGTCCTCGAGGACGCCGGGGTCGCGCCGGCCGCCACGGGCGTCGGGTTGGAGCAGTGGCTGGCCATCGTGGGCCGCTCCACCCGCTCGGACCGCCGCATGCTGACCTGCGCCGCGAACGTGTGCCGCCGCCTCCCGTCCCTCCGCGCGGCGTTCGCCGCGGGTGAGGTGTCCTGGTCCCAGGTCCGCGCCGTCGCGTTGAAGGTCGAACGCAGCCCACGGCACCTGGACGACCGGCTCGACGCCGCGCTCGCACGCGCGATCGACGGGGCTGCCGGCGCCGATCCGGACGCGCTGGCCAACGTGGTGTCCTGGGCGGTGACCGACCTCCAGTCCGAAGACGCCGGCGAACAGGAGCCTGCCGTGCCGGACGACGTGATGGTCCTGCAACCGCGTCTGGACGGGTCCGGTGGCCGGTTCCACGGCGACTTCGGCCCGGTCGGGTTCGCCGCCCTCGACACCGTCACCGACCCCGGCCCGATCGGTGTCGCCACCCGCAACCGGTTCGGTGACCGGCCCGGCCCCGACCAGGTCGCCGCGAACCGGCTGACCGCCGGGAAGGCACGCGCGAGGAAGCTGATCGACCTGTGCCGCCGCGGCGGCCCCACCGACGACACGGCTGGTCAGGCTGGGGCGGTGCGGCCACCCACCCTGATCATGCGGGCCGAGCTCGACACCCTCCTCGGCGACGACCGGCTCTCCGCCCAGCTGCTCACGACGTTGGCCGGTGGGGTGATGCACGTCGACGCGGCCACGGCCCGGCGGCTGGTCGACGAGCACGGCACCGACCTGCGCCTGGTGCTGCTCGAGGACGGCAAGGTCGTCGGTGTCGGCACCAAGACACGACGGCCGCCCGGCTGGCTCGCCGACGCGACCCTCGCGGTGCACGACACCTGCACCGAACCCGGCAACTGCCCCGTCGCCGCCCGGGTCTGTGATCTCGACCATGCCGCGCCTGCCACCGCCGGTGGCCCCACCGACATCGCCAACCTCGCCCCCCTCTGCGGCCCCGCCAACCGGCGCAAAGAGGCCGACGGGTGGACCGCCACCGGCACCGCTGACGGCACCCGCACCTGGCACCACCCCCGCACCGGCCTGACCGTCCGCACCATCCCCACCACCTGGCGACCACCCGACGATCACCGCCACGGCACACCCGGCCCGGGCGACCGGGACGACGGTCGCGGCTCTCCCGACGGCCTCGGCCGCCGAGGACCGCCACCGCGAGCGCCTGACCGCTACGGCCGGTCCCTGTCGCACGGCGTCGACCCGCCCGGCGACCCGCCGGACCCGGTCGACCCCGCCATGCCCTTCTGACTTGTGCCCTCCCGAGTCGCAGCGGTCCCTCGTAGCCACGTCAGCGCCACCCCAGCGATCGCACGGTGCGTGACCACCCTCCGCGGGTGGCCACGCACCGCGCCTGCGCGCACTCGGAACCCGCGGACGCTGGTCGACGTCCCACCGTGGACGTCGACCGCAGGGGAGCCTCGTGCGCCACGCACGTCTGATCGCATCCATGGCTGCCATCGCGCTGGTGGCGTCCGCGTGCGGCGCTGCCGGTGGGGGAGCGACGCCACCGGAGGACGCTGGCGGTGGCGGCATCCCCATCGAGTTGGCGGGCAGCCTGTCGCCGCAGGACGCCGCCGCTGCGGCGGCCGGCGTGAACGCCTTCGGTTTCGACCTGCACCGGGCCGTCGCCACGGACGCGGCCAACACGGTGACCTCGCCGCTGTCCGCATCGGTGCTGCTCGCGATGGTCGCCGCCGGCGCCGGTGGCACCACCGCGGACGAGATGGTCGAGGTGCTGCGGCTGGAGGGCCCGCGCGACACCCGCTACGCGGCGCTGCTGGCGGACCTGACCGCCGACAGCGACGTGACCCTCGCGGTCGCCAACTCCCTGTGGGCCGCCGAGGGGCACCCCTTCGAGGACGACTACGTCGAGTTCGTGCGGGGGACCTTCGGTGCCACGCTGGACGAGGTCGACCTCGGCTCGCAGGACACCGCCGACCGGATCGACGACTGGGTCGACGAACACACCGAGGGCCTGATCGAGGACATCGCCGAGGACCTCGGGCTCCCGAGCGGTCAGGCGGTGCTGGTGCTGCTCAACGCCGTGTACTTCCTCGGCACCTGGACCACCACCTTCGACGAGGGCGACACCCGCGACGCCCCGTTCCAGTTGGCGGACGGGACCGAGGTCGAGGTACCGACGATGCACCGCTCCGACCCGGAGCTCGAGACCGCGAGGGCGGACGGGTTCACGGTGGCGCGGCTGCCGTACGGCGAGGACGAACGGTTCGGCATGGAGGTGCTGCTGCCCGACGAGGACGTCGACCTCGACGAGTTGCTCGCCGGCCTGGACGCCGACACCTGGCGGCGGGCGGTCGACGACCTGACCCCGTCGATGCGATCGGAACTGGCACTGCCGACGTTCGAGCTCGAGTGGGACGCGCAGCTCAACGACGCCCTGCAGGCGCTCGGCATGACCTCGGTGTTCGGTGGCGGCGATCTCACACCCATGTCGCCGGCGAACCCGTGGCTCGACACCGTCGTGCAGAAGACCTACATCCGCGTCGACGAGGAGGGGACGGAAGCAGCCGCCGTCACGGGCGGGGTCACGGTGCTGTCCGCCGGCGGGCCGCCCCCGTTCCTGGTCGACCGGCCGTTCGCGTTCACCGTCAGCGACCGTCAGACGGGGACCATCCTCTTCCTCGGCACCGTGCACGACCCCCGCGGCTGACCCAGCTGACCGGTCCGGGGGTGCCGGACCGTTAGGCTCCGCCGTTCGTGCCCGACAGCAGGGGGATCCGTGACGGCGAAGGTCGAACGGCTCGTCAACCTCACCGTGGCCCTGCTCGAGACCCGGCGCCCGCTGACCTACCGCGAGCTGCGCCAGCGCACCCGCGAGTACCAGCAGAGCGACCCGGAGTCGGCTCGCCGCCAGTTCGAGCGCGACAAGGACGACCTGCGCAGCCTCGGCGTCCCGATCGAGGTCACCGACGTCGCCTTCGAGGAGGAGCAGGGCTACCGCATCGACCGCAGCCGCTACGAGCTGCCCGACATCGCCCTCGACGCCGAGGAGGTCGCCGCCCTCGCCCTCGCGGTCAAGCTCGCCGGTGAGGACGGCAGCCGGCTCGCGCTGGCCAAGCTGGCCGCCCGCGCCCCCGACCCCGCCGAGCTGGTGGCCGCAGGAGCCCCCGAGGTGGACGTCGCGGTCGACCCGATCGGCGACACCCTCGCCGACGCGCTGGTGCGCCGCATCGCGCTGCGGTTCGGCTACCGGACGGCGTCGGGCGACACCGCGACCCGCACGGTCGACCCGTACGCCGTCGTCCAGCGGCGCGGCGCCTGGTACCTGGTCGCGCGCGACCACGACCGCGACGCCCAGCGAGCGTTCCGCCTCGATCGCGTCGACGGCCGGATGAAGCCCGTCGGCGATCCCGACGCCTTCACGCCGCCGGACGACCTCGACCTGGCCGCGGCCGTCGCAGGCCCCGAGTCCGAACGCGTCGAGGTCGACCTGGCCGTCGCACCGGCGGCCCGCTGGGCCGTCGAAGCGCGCGGTGGCGTGGCCACCGGCGAGGCCACCGACGACGGGTGGGTCGTCCTCCGGGTGCCGGGCGTGGACCGTGTCCGCGACCGTTCGTGGCTGCTCGGTCTCGGCGACGAGGTCGAGGTGCTGCGCCCCGCCGACCTGCGCGCCGAGGTCGCCGACATCCTGCGGGCCATCGCCGCCGCCCACGAGGAGGTGGCCCGGTGAGCGCGCTGGATGACGTCGGCCGGATGCTCGCGCTGGTGCCCTGGCTGCTCGCGCGCCCCGGTGCGTCCCTGCAGGAGGCGGCGGAGGCCTTCGGCGTCAGCGAGCAGCGCATCCGGACCGACCTCGTCGACCACCTCGACTTCTGCGGCCTGCCCGGCCTCGGCGGAGGCGCCCTGTTCGACGTCGCGGTCGTCGGCGAACGGGTCGTGATCACCATGGCCGACGAGCTCGCACGGCCGATGCGGCCCACGCCCGCCGAGGCGCTGCGCCTGGTCCTCACGGTCGACGCCGTCGCCGAGGTCCTCGGCGACGAGTTGCCCGCCCTCACCAGCGCTGCTGCCAAGGTCCGTGACGCCCTCGGCGTGCCTGAGCGGGTGGCCGACGTGCTGGAGCCCTCGACCACCTCGGTGGTGCTCGAGGTCCGACGGGCGCTGACCGAAGGGCGACGCCTGCACCTGCGCTACCAGGGGCGCGGTGACGACGCACCCCGCGACCGCACCGTCGACCCGTGGCGCGTCCAGGTGGTGTCGGGGGACTGGTACCTGCAGGGTCACGATCAGGGCGCCGACGACCTGCGGACCTTCCGGCTCGACCGGGTGGCCGAGGTGACCGTCAGTGACGACCCGGTGCGGGTCCCGGCACCGGCCGACCTGCCCGAGCCGCGCTACCAGCCGGGCGAGGACGACCTCGCCGTGACCCTGGCGGTCACCCGGGCCGGTCGCTGGCTCGCCGAGGTGCTCGACGTGGACCGGACCGAGGAGACCTCCGACGGCGGCGCGTTGCTCCACCTGACCACCGATGCCCCGCGGCACGTGGCCCGGCTCGTGCTCGTGGCGGGTGGCGCCGCGACCGTCCAGACGCCCGAGGGGCTCGCTCGGGCGGTGCGGGACCTGGCCCGTTCGAGCGCTGGACGCTACGAGGACTAGCCCGCCTCAGCGGTTCCGGGGTTGTCGGCCGGTCGAGCCATCAAGTCCCGCACGTGGCGGCCGATGGATGGGGAGAGTCCCCGACCGGAGGTCATCGAGGTGACCCGCATCCGCGCCACGTGCCCGTCCTGCGGCGAGATCGAGCTGCGACCCGCCGACGTCGTGCTCCGCCGCGTCGTCGACGCGCTCGGTGACGTCACCGACGGCAGCTGCTACCGCTTCAGCTGCCCCGACTGCGCCGAGCTGGTCGAGAAACCCGCCGACGAGCGCATCGCGAGCCTGCTGACGACCGGCGGCGTCCCGATCGAGGACGTCGAGGAGGCGGTCGCCGAGGCGGACACCCGTCCCGCGCACCCCGAGGACCCGCCCGCGGGCCCGCGGCTGACCCCCGACGACCTGCTGGACATGCACCTGCTGCTGCAGGACGACCCGACCTGGTTCGACCGCCTCCTGGCCACCACGGGGCGCTGACGGACCACCCGGCCCCGGCCGGACCGACGCTGGTGTCCTCTCCCTCACCGGCGCCGGCCCGACCGGGGCCATCCAACGCCCACCGTCTCCAGGCGCGCTGCCGCACCGACCACCACGCCCCGGCCCCTAGGCTCCCGGGCGTCGTCGTCACCTCCGGAGGACCGCGCGCGTGCCCACCGTCGTCTGGCCCCTGCTCGGCGTCCTCGTGCTGGTCACGATGGTCGCGCTGGTCCTCAGCGTGCGGACGCTGGTCCGACGGCTCGGACGGCTGGCCGGGGACCTCGACGACCTCCAACGCGAACTGACCCCGGCGCTGCGGCAGCTGGAGGTGGATGGCGAGGTCACCGCGACCGAACTCGCGGCGATCGGTGACCGGCTCGATGAACGCGCGCGGCTCGCCGCAACCCGCCGCAAGCGTCGCTGGCGCCCCGGTCCCTCCTAGCGGGGGTCCAGGGGCTCCGGGGTGCCCGGCGGAGCCGCACCGCACCGGTGGCGCCCGCACCTCGTTGGACGGCGCCTACGCAGGTAGACTGCTGGCGCGCGCGGACCTGTCGGCTCGACGCGCCCACGAGTGACGAAGGCGCGGATCATGACCATGCCCGGCGGCTGGGAACTGATCGTCATCCTCTTCATCGTCCTGCTGCTGTTCGGTGGCCGCAAGCTCCCGGACCTGGCGCGGTCGATCGGGCAGTCGATGACCGAGTTCCGCAAGGGCTCCAGCGAGGGCGTCGACGACGACGCCACGAAGGACGAGGACCGCGACCGCGAGCGCGACCAGGAGCGCTGACCCATCACCGCGGAGCCGCTCCGAGGCGCCGACGCGGGGGAGATGTCGCTCCTCGAGCACCTCGTGGAGCTGCGTTCCCGCCTGTCGCGTGCCGCGCTCGCCCTCGTGGTGGGCACCATCGTCGGGTACCTGGTCTTCCCCATGGTGCTCGAGGTGCTGCTCGAGCCGTTCTGCCGTTCGCAGGCGGTGCTCGATCCGAGCGGTGGCGAGTGCAACCTGGTCGCCATCCGACCGATGGAACCGTTCTCGGTCCGCATGAAGACGTCGGTGGTCATGGGGCTGTTCGTCGGCGGGCCGGTGATCTTCTACCAGCTGTGGCGGTTCATCACCCCGGGCCTGACGCGCAAGGAACGCCGCCTCGCGCTGCCGTTCGTCGTGCTCAGCCAGATCATGTTCGCCGTCGGGATGGTGTTCGCCTACGTGGTCATCCCGCAGGGGCTGCGCATCCTGCTCGGGATGGCCGGTGACCGCGTCGACATCTTCCTCACCCTCGACGAGTACATCTCGTTCTTCCTGACCACGTCGGTGGCCTTCGGTCTGGTCTTCGAGCTGCCGCTCGTCCTGATCTTCCTGTCGCTGGTCGGCGTGATCACCGCCGCCAGCTTGCGACGGGCCCGCCCGTACGCGATGGTCGCGATCGTGGTGGCTGCCGCCATCATCACGCCGACCACGGACGCGATCACGCTGATGTTGATGGCCGGCCCGATGGCCCTGTTCTACGAGATGTCCATCGGTGCCGCGTGGCTGATCGAACGACGACGACGGAGGCGGCGGTGAACCGAGCGGAGGCGGCCGACCTCCCGCCCACCGCCCGGGAACCCTCCCGCTCCGAGTCCATCCAGCTCAGCTGGCGCCGGCTGCAGCGGACCCCGGTGATGCCGGTCGCCCTGTCGGCGATCGTGGCGCTGATCATCGGCATCCTCATCGGCCGGGCGTTCGCCCCGACGGTGGACGACACCGCCGTCGCCGTCGTCAACCGCGAGGTCGTCAGCCTGGCGGTCGACGCCGACGCGCTCTGGACCGCCGGCAGCAGCGGGATGCCGGCCGTCAGTGACCAGCTCCAGCTGCTGCGGTCGACCGGCGACGCCGAGGTCGTCACCCCGTACGTCGAGGGGTGGCTCGAGGCCTACGACGCGGTGCTTCGTCGGCTCGTCGGGGTCGACGTGGAACCGTCGGTCCGGCCCGTTCAGCGGCAGTTCGTGACGGCGGTGACCCTGACCCGGGACGCGGTCGAGCTGCTCGGCGAGGCGGCCGAGGCCGGCGAGCCCGCCGTGATGCGTGACCTGACCTCCGAGGTCCTACGGCTGCGCATCCGGGCCGAGGAGTTCACCCAGACGGCCCAGGCCGGACTGGGCGAGCTGGAGGGGCGGACGACCGGCGGCGTCGCCGAACCGAGCCGGCTGCCGTCCCTGACCGACCTGCGCTGACACGGCTGGCCGCCGGCCGTGCGCGCACGTCGTAGCCTGCACCTCAACCTGCCGGAAGCCACCCGTGACCGACCACGCCCTGCTCGGCGCCTTCGAAGCCAGCCTCGGCTTCTCGCCCGACCCCTTCCAGCGACGCGCCATCGACGCGTTGCTGGCGGGCCGGTCGGTCCTGGTCGCCGCACCCACCGGCGCCGGCAAGACCGTCGTGGGCGAGTTCGCCTGCCACGAGGCGCTGCGCACGGGAGGGCGGGCGTTCTACACCACCCCCATCAAGGCGCTGTCGAACCAGAAGCACCGCGACCTCACGCAGGTCTACGGCGAGGCGAACGTGGGCCTGCTGACCGGCGACCGCTCGGTCAACGGCGACGCCCCCGTGGTCGTCATGACCACCGAGGTGCTGCGCAACATGATCTACGAGGCGTCACCGGCGCTCGACGACCTGCGCTCGGTGGTGCTCGACGAGGTCCACTTCCTGGCCGACCGCTCCCGCGGGGCGGTCTGGGAGGAGGTCATCATCCAGCTCGACACGCGGGTCAAGCTGGCCGCGCTGTCGGCGACCGTGTCCAACGCCGAGGACGTCGGCCGGTGGCTCGACGAGGTCCGGGACGGCTGCGAGGTGGTCATCGAGGAGCACCGTCCCGTCCCGCTCCGCCACCACTACTTCGTCAACCAGACCGTCCACGACACCTTCCGGGCCGGGCGCAAGGGCGGCGCCACCCGTGAACACCGCGAGGCGGCCTCGCAGGCGCTCGGCGGCGTGCCCAACCCCGACGTGCTGATGCTCGAGCGCCGCGCGCGGACCCGGAACCGGGTGTCCAACAAGGGGCGGCGCCAGGGCCCGGACGTGCGGCTGCGTTGGCCGAGCCGCCCGCAGGTGGTCGAGGAGCTCGCCGAGCGACGTTGGCTGCCGGCCATCCTGTTCGTCTTCTCGCGCCAGGGGTGCGAGGACGCCGTGGCCCAGCTGCGGGTCGCCGGCGTTCGGCTCACCAGCGAGCAGGAGCGCGAGGAGATCGCCGCGATCGTCGACTCGATGGTCGGTGACCTGCCCGACGGTGACCTGCGGGTCCTCGGCTTCCCGACCTGGCGTGCCGGCCTCATCGACGGCATCGCCGCCCACCACGCGGGGATGGTCCCCGCGTTCAAGGAGGTCGTCGAGGTCCTCTTCCAGCGGAACCTCCTCAAGGTGGTGGTGGCGACCGAGACGTTGGCGCTCGGGATCAACATGCCGGCGCGGACGGTCGTGATCGAACGTCTCGAGAAGTGGAACGGCGAGTCCCACGTGCTGCTCACGCCGGGGGAGTACACCCAGCTGACCGGCCGCGCGGGCCGACGTGGCATCGACCGGGTCGGCCACGCCGTCGTGCTCTACCAGCGCGACCTGGACTTCCGGACGGTCGCCGGCCTGGTCGGCACCCGGACCTACCCGTTGCACAGCTCGTTCGCACCGTCGTACAACATGGCGGTCAACCTCCTGCGGCGCCACGACCTGCGCGAGGCCGAGGACCTGCTCGGTGCCTCGTTCGCGCAGTTCGAGGCCGACGCCTCCGTGGCCCGCACCACCGAACGGCTGACCGAGCTCGAGGAGGGGATGGCCGGCTACGCCCGCCACCTCGCGTGCCACCTCGGGGACTGGCCCGCCTACTGGGCGCGGCGGCGTGAGGTGTCCCGCCGCGAGAAGCGCGAGGCCAAGGAGCGCCGTCACGCCGCCAGCGACCGCATCCGCACCGCGATCGCTGGCCTGCAGCCCGGCGACGTGCTGCACCTGCCGTGGCTCGGCAAGCGGGGGCTGGCCGCCGTCGTCGGCGTCCACCTGACCAAGAAGGGCACGCCGATCGCCCAGCTGGTCGTCGACGACAAGAGCCTGACCAAGCTCGGTCCGCGCGAGCTCGAGCACCCCCCCGTCCCGGTCGAACGCCTGCGCCTGCCCGGGGCCGGCAACCCGCGCCAGTCGGCCTACCGGCAGGAGCTCGGGGTCAGCCTGCGCCAGCTCGACCCGCCCGGGCTCGACGTCGCCGACCTGCCCCGCGACCCGCAGCAGGACCGCGGCCCCTCGGCGGAGGTCGTGGCCCTCCACGAGCAGGTCCGCACCGACCCCTGCCACGGCTGTCCCGACCGTTCCGAGCACGAACGCTGGCAGTACCGCTACGACGAGCTCGACGACGAGGCGCGCGACCTGCGGCAGCGCGTCAGCGCCCGGACGGGGAACCTGGTCCGCCAGCTGCACCGCATCCTGCGCGTCCTGGCCGACCTCGGCTACGTCGCGGACCCCGACGGGCTGCCGCCTGGCGACCGCGGCAGCTGGGACCCCGAACCGACCGACGCCGGCCGGACCCTCGCGGGCATCTACAGCGAGGTCGACCTGCTGGTCGCCGAAGCGCTGCGCCGCGGGCTGCTCGACGATCTCGAACCCGACGAGCTGGCCGGCGTGGCCGCCCTGTTCCTCTACACCCCACGGGGCGGCGATCCCACCGAGGATGCCGAGCTGCCGACGCTGCGGCTGTACGAGGTGACCGAGGACCTGATGGACCTGGCCGACGAGCTGCGGGGCCGCGAGCAGGCGGCGGGCCTGCGGCCCCTGCGCGACCTCGACGCGGGGTTCGTCGCGCCCGCCTGGCGGTGGGCCGGCGGGGCGTCCCTCGACGACGCACTCGGACGGCTCGAGCTGACCGGCGGGGACTTCGTGCGCAACGTCAAGCAGGTCGCCGACCTGGTCGGCCAGCTGCGCTCGGTCGGCGACGACCAGCTCGCCAAGGCGGCCGACACGGCCCTCGACGGCCTCCGCCGCGGCATCGTCGAGTCCTGACGGCGGCACACGCCGACCCACGGGGACGGGGGCGGCCACGACTAGCCTGCCGTCGTGCCGCCACCCGTGCCCGGAGCTCCCGTGCCCCTGTCCACCGCGCTCCTCGACGACCTCGCCGACGTCACGGGCCTGGACGTGGTCACCGACCCGCACGTCACGGGGCCGTACGCGCACGACTGGTGGCCGCGCATGCTGATGCGGCGCCGCGCGGGCGAGGACCTGCCGGCTCCCGACGCCGTGGTGGCGCCACGCAGCCGTGACGAGGTCGTGGACGTGGTGGCGTGGTGCGCCGCCAACCAGGTGGCCCTGGTGCCGTTCGGTGCCGGCACCGGCGTCTGCGGGGGCGCCAACCCCGTCGCCGGCGCGCTGACCGTCGACCTCAAGCTCCTGACCGGGATCGGACCGCTCGACGAGGTCTCCGGGGTCATCGAGGTCGAGCCGGGGGTCATCGCGCAGCGGCTCGAGGACCACCTCGTCCACCGCGGCTGGACGCTGGGTCACCACCCGAGCAGCGCCCACGCGTCGACGATCGGTGGGTTCCTCGCCGTGCGGTCGGCGGGTCAGGCGTCCGCGCTGCACGGCAAGCTCGAGGACACCGTGGTCGGCCTCGAGGTCGTCCTCGCCGACGGGCAGGTGTTCACCTCACGCCCCGTACCGCAGACCTCGTCCGGGCCGGATCTGACCCGGCTGTTCCTCGGCGGCGAGGGGACCACGGGGATCATCACCCGCGCCTGGCTCCGGGTCCGCCCGGTCGCCGAGACCACGCTCGACCGTGGTTGGCTGGTGGGCGATGTCGGTGCCGGGCTCGAGGCGATGCGCGCCATCGTCCGGACCGGGACCATGCCCGCGGTGCTCCGCCTCTACGACGAGCCGGACACCGCCGTGGTCTTCGGCGGCCAGGGGCTGCCCGTCCCCGAGGGGTGCCTGCTGGTGGTCGGCTGCGAGGGGCGCGCCGACGTCGCAGCGTTCACCGAACAGGTCGCATCGGGGGAGCTGACCCGCCTCGGGGCCGAGGACCTCGGTCGCGGCCCGGGCGAGCACTGGCGCGCCCACCGCCACGGGATGAGCTACCGGTTCGCCGAGTACGTCAAGCCCGGTGGGACCTTCGGTGACGCGCTCACCCTGGACACCATGGAGGTCGCCGGCCTGTGGCGCGACCTGCCCGACCTGTACGTCGCCGTCCGCGACGCGCTGCAGGCCCACGTCGACCTCGTCCTCGCGCACGTCAGCCACGTGTACGACACGGGCGCGTCGATCTACTTCACGCTCGGTGCCGTCAACGAGGGTGACGAGGTGCAGGCCCTGGCGCGCTACGACGCGGCGTGGGAGGCGGGCCAGCGTGCGGCGCTCGCCGTCGGGGCGACCGCGTCCCACCACCACGGCATCGGGCTGCTGCGGGCCCCGTACCTGCCCGAGGAGCTCGGCCCGGCCGGGTTCGACGTGCTCCGGCGGGTCAAGGACGCGCTCGACCCGGGGCACCTGCTCAACCCCGGCAAGCTCGGCCTCGGAGGTCCCGCGTGACGACCCCGCGGAAGGATGCCGCCGGGCCAGAGGTCGCCGCGGTCGCCGACGACGCGCTCCACGGCAGCTACTGCCCGAAGATGTGCACGTTCGCCTGTCCGGTGACCTCGGCCACCGGACGTGACGACGCCGTCCCGTGGAGCTTCCACCGCACCGTCAGCGACCTCGCGGCGGGGCGGCTGCCGCTCGTCCCCGAGGTCGCGGGGCGGCTGACCGCGTGCAGCGGCTGCCTGGCGTGCCAGGTGCCGTGCACCTTCGACCAGGACGTGCCGAGCCAGGTCCGGGCCGGCCGCGCGGCGTGGCAGGCAGCTGGGGCGGCTCCGAGCGTCGTCGGCGAGGCGACCCGTCACGTCGCGGCGGGCCGCGCACCGACCGGGGCAGCGCTCCCCGCCGCGCCAGCGTCCGACCCCGACGCGGACGTCCTGGTGGTGGCAGGCTGCCGCGACGACGCGCAGGCCATCGCCGCCACCGTCGACGTGCTGCGGGCCGCAGGTGATCGGGTCGCGGTCGAGGTCCCGAGCGGCTGCTGCGGCGCGTTGCTCGACGACCTCGGTGTTCCCGGTGCGGGCGACGACGCCCGGTCGCGTCTCGCGGACGCGGTGGACGACCGCCCGGCCCGGGTCGTGGCCACCGACCCGCACTGCCTCGGGTCGCTGCGTGCGGTGGGCCTGCAGGCCACCGACCTCGCCAGTCACCTCGACGGGCTCGTCACCGGTGGCCGGCTGCGCTTCCCCGGTGGCACCTGGGACGTCACCTGGCACGACCCCTGCGTGCTGGCCCGCGGCGAAGCGGTCACGGACGCACCACGACGTGTGCTGGCTGCTGCCGGCGCCGCACTGCGTGAACCCGAGCAGCACGGCGTCCACACCGGGTGCAGCGGCGCCGGACTTGCCATGGACCAGCTCGACCCCGACGCCGCCGACCGGACCGCGGCGTTCCGCGCCCGTCAGCTCGGCGACGGTCCGGTCGTCACCGGGTGTGCCCGGGCGCAGCAGCGCCTCGCCGCCGCCGGTGTGGACGTGACCGACCTGGCCACCGCACTGGCGCGCCGCCTCGACCAGGACCCGTCCCGCGACCGATGGAGCACACCGTGACCGCACCGTTCGGGGCGCCGCTCCTGATCGCCAACCCCCACGCGGGCAACGACCGCGGTGAGGTCCTGCGCGCCGCGTCCGCTGCGCTGCACGAGCGCGGGTTCGAGCACGACGTGGCCGAGACCACCGCCGCCGGCGATGCGACCCGGATCGCCCGCGAGGCCGTGCTGGGCGGCCGTCGGTTCGTGGTCGCGGTCGGCGGCGATGGCACCGTCCACGAGGTGGTCAACGGCCTCGTCGACCCGGAGACCGGGGACCCACACCAGGCGGACACGGTGCTCGGCGTCATCCCCGGGGGCTCCGGCGGTGATCTCGCTCGGACCTTCGGCTTCGACCGCCGACCCGAGCTCGCGATCCAGCACCTGCTCGGCGACACCGTCAACAACTTCGACCTCGGCCGCGTGCGGCTGACGGGGCTGGACGGCCAGCCCCGGACGGTCCTGTTCGCCAACATCGCCGAGGCCGGGTACGGCGGGACGGTCACCGCGCTGGCGGGGCGCCTGCCGAGCCGCCTCGGTCCCGCCCGCTACGGGGTCGCGACCATCGCCGCCATCGCCCGGTTCCGGCTGGTGGAGACCACCGTCCGGCTCGACAACCACGAGCTGACCGAGCCGCTGTCGAACGTGGTGGTGGCCAACGGACAGTTCTTCGGCGGTGGCATGAACGTCGCCCCGCGTGCCCTGCCGTGGAACGGCCGCTTCAACGTCCAGGCGTGGACCGGACGCCCGCTCGACGTCGTGCGCGCCGCGCCGGCCCTGCGCAAGGGCACCCACACGAGCCGTCCGGACGTGCGCGAGTGGAACAGCGCGACCGTCGTCCTCGAGGGACCCCCGCTGGTCGTCGAAGCCGACGGCGAGGTCCTCGGCACCACGCCGGCGACGTTCGACGTCCTGCCGAGCGTGCTGCGGATCAAGCTGTGATGGGCAGGGGGACCGCGCCGCGTTCGGTGCGAACCGCGGCCAGGTAGTCGGCGACCTCGGCGTCCCGGCGCTGCGGTGACCACCCGAGCTCCTCGGCGAGGACGTCCGCGCTCCAACCGATCGCCTCGGCACCGCCGGCCTCGCGGTGACGGGTCGACACCCGCAGCCGGCGTTGGAGGACGTCGTCGAGGCGGCCGACCAGCTCGTGGCGGGCCGCCCACCGGACCTCGCCCCGCAGGTAGGGGAGGCCCGGGACCAGCGGTCCGAGCTCGCCGTGCGCCGCGGCCAGCGCGAGCACGGCGCCGGCGCGGTCGCCGTGCCGGTGGTGCAACCCGTCGAGGGTCGCGGGGTCCACGTCGACGCTCGCACCGTGCCGCCGCAGCCGGGCGCGCTCCGTCGCGACCGCGCCGCTCGAGCCGAGGTGCAGCGACGCGGTCCGGGACCGGCTCGCCCCCCCTCGGCGGCTGCGATCCGGTCGACCACGTCGGCGGCCATCCGCCGGAACGTGGTCAGCTTCCCCCCGGTCACGGTCACGAGGCCCGGGGCCCCCTCGACGATGGCGTGGCGCCGCGACAGGTCGGCGGTCACCTTCGCGCGCGGGTCCCGCAGCAGGGGGCGCAGACCCGCCCACGCGCCCACCGCGTCGTCGACGGTCAACCAGGTCCCGAAGGCCGCGTTGAGACCGGTGAGGAGGTAGTCCGCATCGGCCGGGATCACCGCTGGGTCCTCCAGCGTGCCGTCGTGCACGTCGTCGGTCGTCCCGACGTAGACCTGACTTCCCCAGGGGATGATGAACAGCCGCCGTCCGTCCCCCGCGCCGGACGGCAGGACCAGGGCGCTGTTGACCGGCAGGTCCTGGCGGTCGAACACGAGGTGGATGCCCCGGGCGGGCAGCATCTGCAGGTCCTCGCTCGCCGCGTCGAGGTGCTGCACGTCGGCCGCCCAGACGCCGCTGGCCGACACCACCCACCGTGCGGCGATGGTCCGCTCCCCGCCGGACAGGACGTCGGTCAGCGTGGCGCCGGCGATGCGTCCCCCCTGCCGGGCCAGACCCGTCACGGCCACGTGCGGCGCGACGATCGCGCCGTGGTCGATCGCCGCACGGGCCACCTCGAGGGTGAGGCGCGCGTCGTCGGTGCGGCAGTCCCAGTACCGCACCCCGCCGCGGGTGAAGCCCCGTGCGAGCCCCGGCGCCTGACGGAGCACCCCCGTGGCGTCGAGGAGACGGTGGGTGCCGACCCCGCGTCCCATCGCCAGGGCGTCGTAGGCGGTCATGCCGACCCGGAGCAACGCGAGGTCGACGGGGGAGTCGGTCGGGACGACGAAGGGCAGCGGCAGGATCAGGTGCGGCGCCATGCGGCGCAACCGGTCGCGTTCGCGGACCCCCTCGGCGACCATCGCGACGTCACCGGTGGCCAGGTACCGGGCGCCCCCGTGGATCAACCGTGACGACCGGGAGGAGGTGCCCTGCGCCAGGTCGCCGCGCTCGACGAGCGCGACCCGGGCGCCCCGGGAGGCGGCGTCAAACGCCACCCCTGCGCCGGTGATGCCGCCGCCGATCACGAGCACGTCGACGGTGTCCGGCAGCGCCGCGACGGCGTCGTCGCGCCGCAGGGCAGCGGCGGTGGGCTCGGACACGGGGCATCCTCGACAGCCGACGGCAGCACGGGCCCGGAGGGTACGTAGGATGCCCCTCCCACCCACCACCGGAGGAGCCGCGGTGCCGGACCCGACGACGGACCGTCTCGAGCGCCTGCGCGCCGCCATGCGCACCCGCGGGGTGGACGCGCTGCTCGTCGGACCGTCCGCCGACCTGCGCTACCTGGTGGGCTACCACGCCCTCCCGCTCGAGCGGCTCACCATGCTGGTGGTCCCGGTCGACGGGCCCGCCTCGTTGATCGTGCCCGAGCTCGAGACGGCGCGGGCCGAGGCCAGCGGTGCAACGCACCACGCCGACCTCGTGACGTGGGGGGAGACCGACGACCCGGTCGCTCACGTGGTCGACCGGCTCGCGGCCGCCGGCACCGACCTCGGCGGGACCTTCGGTGTGCAGGACCGGCTGTGGACCTCCTTCACGTTGGGGCTCCAGGCCGCCCTCGGTGGTGCCCGCTGGGTGCCGGGGTCGTCGGTCATGCGCGACCTGCGCATCGTCAAGACCGCCGCCGAGATCCAGGCCCTCCGCGACGTCGGTGCCGCGATCGACGCGGTCCACGCCGCCGTGCCGGACCTGCTGCGCCCCGGCCGCACCGAGGCGGAGGTCGGCCGCGACATCGCCGAACGCATCCTGGACGACCACGACGAGGTCAACTTCGTCATCGTGGCTTCCGGGCCGAACGGCGCCTCGCCGCACCACGAGACCGGCGACCGCACGCTCGAGGTCGGGGACGCCGTCGTCGTGGACATCGGGGGCACGCGTGCGGGGTACTGCTCCGACAGCACCCGGGACTACGCCCTCGGGCACCTGCCGGACGGGTACGCGGACCTGCACCGCGCCCTCGAGGAGGCCCAGGAGGCAGCGGTGCAGGCGGTGCGCCCCGGGGTCAGCGCCGAGGCCATCGACGCGGCAGCGCGCGACCACCTCGACACCGCCGGGTACGGCCGGTACTTCGTGCACCGCACGGGGCACGGCATCGGTGTCGAGGAGCACGAGGAACCGTGGATCGTGGCGGGCAACGCCGACCCCGTGGCGACGGGCATGGCGTTCTCGATCGAGCCCGGGATCTACGTGCCCGACCGCTACGGCTCGCGCATCGAGGACATCGTGGTGGTGACCGAGGACGGCGTCGAACGGGTCAACCACCGGCCACGTGAGGTGCTGGTCGTCTGACCCACCGGGAGCGAACAGGGAGCGGCGTGAGCGACACGACCACGGGCGACGACACCGAGGTCCGCGTCCAGCGGGCGCGCATCGAGGAGATCCGCGACCTCGCGGACGAGTACCGGCGCGAGCAGGAGGCCGCGTCCGGGGACGGCAGACCGAGCGACGTGCCCCTGCCGAGCGGCGGCATCTACTGGCTCGCACGCGACGCGGACGGCACCAAGCTCGGGTACGCGGCCGGCACGATGCGGCCGATCGGCTGCCAGATCGGCCCGGTCTTCACCCGGGCGGCGGCCCGCCGACGTGGGGTCGGCAACGCCCTGCTGACCGCGATCCAGGGCTGGGCCGAGGACACCCGGGTGCCGGTGGTGGAGATCTCCGTCGCTGCCGACAACCCCAGCGGCCAGGCCTTCCTCGAGTCCCTCGGGTACGTGCCCCGTCGGGTCCTGATGTCGCTCACCCCGCAGCAGGGGCAGCGGGGCGATGCTCGGTGACCCAGCCATCCGCGGAGGCCGCCGCCGAGCAGGAACGGCGGCGACGTCGTCCCGCCCGGCGCGTGCTCCTGGTGGGCGGCACCGCATCGCTGGTCGGCGCCGCGGTCGTGGGTGCCCTCGGTGCCAGCGGCGGGGCCAGCCTCCTCGCCGCACTCGTCGCGGGTGCGCTGACCTGTGGTCTCGCGGGGCTCGTCACGCTGGCGGGCGCCGTCCGCGACGAGTACCGCGGCCGACCCGTGCCGCGCGGGCGCATCGGGCTCGGGGTCGGGCTGCTGCTCCTCGCACCGGTCCTGCTGATCCTCGCCGCAGGTGCGGGGACCGCCGCATGAACGATCACGGACCCACCTACGGCCGCTCAGGAGGCGAGCACCGGGTGCTCGAGCCGGTGGGCGGGGAGCCGCTCACCGCGACCCGGCTGGATGCCCTCGCCGAGCTGTGGGACGGCGAGGTTCGCCTCGACCTCGAGGCAGTGGTGCTCAGCGCCCGTGGCCACCGGACGTGGACAGATCGGCTCGGGACGGACCCGGTCCGGTTGACCGCCGCGTTCGCCGAGACCTTGGCCGAGCGAGGTGGCCTCGGGCCCGAGGCGGGCGACGCGACCCTGATCGGTCGCGTCGCTGCGGTCGGGACCGCGCACCCGCACCCGGTCGATGCGGGGGAGCGGGTCGCCGTCGCCCTGCCGGCGACCGCGGTGCCGTTGTTCGCCCTCCCGAGCGACGGGTGGGACGGCGGGCGCGTCATCGGCCTGCACGGCCACGCGGTCCTGCCCGCCGCAGCCGTCACCATCCCCGTGGGCGACGCCCCGCCGGAGCTGGCCGCCGTCCTCGCGGCCGTCGCCGACCTCCCATCGTCCCTGGCGTCCGGTCAGCGCACCGTGATCGTCGGGACCGAGCAGCCGGCCGGTTCGGTCGCGGTCGCGGTCGCCTCGTCGCAGCTGCGTCACGTCACCGCGGTCGTCGGCAGCCTCGCCGGGGCCCGTCTCGCCCGTGCGCTCGGTGCGGATCGCACCGCCGTGGCTGCCGTCAGGGACCCGGTCGCCGGGGCCGACCACGTGCTGGCGGCCAGCGGGGGGCGGCCCGACCTCGTCGTCCTGGCCGACCCCGCAGGGGCCGCGTTGGCAGCGCGGCTCGCGCCGGCGGTCCAGGTGCTGACCGACCCGGTGACCGCGCCTGAGGTCGCCGCCAGCGTCCTGCGCCACGCCCGCGCCGCCGGCCGGGGAGCCGCCATCCACGCCGGACGCGGTGTGACCGCCGACCGGGGCGCGGCCCTGCGTGGGCTGGTCGCCGAACGGTCGGTGCTCCTGGCCGCGTTGCGCTGGCAGGCCGGTGTGGGGGCGCTGCCGACCTTCCCACCGACCGGCGACGACCTGGAGACCACGTGACCATCGAGGGCGGCACGAAACGTGCGACCGGTCGCGCCCGGATCCCGGAGGGGTCCGGGCGGCGCGGGACCCTGCTCGTGGCCGATCGGGTGCTGACGCTCGGGCACGGCCGGGTGGACGCCCGTGCGGTGCTCGTGCGCGGCAGCCGGGTCGTCTGGGTCGGTGACGACCCCGAGCACGCCCCGCCGCACCAGCACCGCCGCGTCCTCGACGGTGCGGTCATCGGTCCCGCGTTCGTGGACGCCCACGCCCACCTGACCCCGCTCGGGCTCGGTCAGGTGACCCTCGACCTCAGCGACACCCGGTCGGGAGCCGAGCTGCTGCGCACCGTCGCGACGTACGCCGGCCAGCACACCGGTCGGGTGATCTGGGGGCACGGTTTCGACCCGTACCTGTACCCCGACGCGCTGCCCACCCCCGAGGAGCTCAGCGAGGTCACGCCCGGCCGTGGGGTCTACCTGTCGCGCGTGGACGGACATGCCAGCCTCGTCGACCAGCAGACCCTGGCTGCTGCACCGCTCGCCCGAGCCAACGGCGTGGTCCGCGACGTCCACGGCCGGCCGACCGGCCTGCTCAAACGCGAGGCGAACCACATCGTGCGCCGGTGGGCGATCGGCGCCATGGAGGCCCACGAGCTCGTCGCTGCCCGCCACGCCGCCACCCGGTACGCCGCGTCGATGGGCGTGGGGTCCGTCCACGAGATGGCCGGCCCGGACCTGATGGGGCGGGCCGACCTCGACGCCTGGGTCGAAGGGGAGTGGCCGATCGAGATCGTGCCGTACTGGGGCGACCTCGACCTGTCGGTGCCCGTCGAACTCGACCTGCGGCAGGGTGGAGGCGACCTGTACCTCGACGGCTCGCTCGGGAGCCACACCGCCGCGTTGTGCGAGCCGTACGCGGACCGCCCCGAGGAGCGCGGCGACCTCGAACTCGACGACGCGACGCTGACCGACTGGTACGTCGAGGCCACCAGCATCGGCCTGCAGGTCGGGGTGCACGCGATCGGTGATGCCGCGCTGCGGCAGGCCGTGCGGTGCCTGCGGGCCGCCGAGGCCGCCCTGCCCGACCACCTCGGCGACGCGGTGGTGCGCCTGCGGCACCGCATCGAGCACGCGGAGGTGTTGCCGTTCGATCTGCTCGACGAGGTGGCCGACCTCGGCCTCGTGGTGTCGGCCCAGCCGGCGTTCGAGGCGCGGTGGGGCGGCCCGGGCGGCATGTACGAGAAGCGGCTCGGGCCGGAGCGCGCCAGCCGCACCAACGCGTTCCGGGCGCTCGCCGATCGGGGCATCGGCTTGGCGTTCGGCTCCGACGCCAACGTCGCGCCGATGGACCCGTGGGCGACGGTGCACGCCGCCGAGGCCCGGCGGCACCCGGACAACGCAGTCAGCCGCCTCGAAGCGGTGTCCATGTCCACGCTCGGTGGGCGGCACGCGGCGCGCCAGGACCGGTACGCGGGCGTGGTCCGCGCCGGGATGCGGGCGGACCTGGCGGCCTTCGAGGGCGACCCGTACGCCGCCGACGACCCGCGGGGGGCCCGCTGCATCCTGACCGTCGTCCACGGCCGGGTCGCCCACGGCGATGCGCCACTACCTCCGGCGCCGGGACGCTGACCTTCCCGAGGATGCAAGCCCCCGTGCGGTCGGCGAGACGAACCCGAGCAGCCACGCCCCAGCGCTTGACGCCGACCGACGTGGCTTGGTTCGGTACCGACCGTCGGCGACACCGATGCGGCTCGCGAGGAGGGGGCGGCCGGTCCTGAGGAACACCGGAGGCGGGGCCCGCTCCGCCACCCGGTGACGGGGCCGAACCTCACGCGGGTCGCCGGCGTCGAGGTGGACACCACGCTTAGTAGACAACGTGCACGCCCAACGCCGTACCCGGGCTGCACGGCCCCAACGGCGTCGTGGTCCACCAGGTCTCACGGGGGGTCCCGGCTCGGACCGGGGCCCCCCGGAGCTCCCTGGCCGAGCCCGGGAGGTCACGGGCTCCCTCCGCACCTGGTCCGACCGGACCGGGCACCGTCTTGCGCGGACGTGGGGCACTCTGGTACGAAGCGCGCCCCGCAGGGGCCTCCGCCCGTGCGACACCGCTCGAGGAGCCCGCCCGTGGCAGCGCGACGCAAGCGCGGCGACGATCCCGTCGTGGCCATGGCCGCCGACGAGGACGCGCTCGAGGCGGTCGAGGGCGATGACCCCGCTGACGACGACCTCGAGGGCGCCGTCCTGGCCGACCTCGAGGACGAGTTCGACGATGCCGAGGACGACGACGCGGACGACACGGACGCGGACGACGATGGTGATGACGAGGACGACGAGGAGTCCCTCGAAGTCCCGCTCGAGGAGGGCCTCGATCCGGACGACGAGGAGCCGCTCGTCGTCGCGGCGGTCCCGGCTGAAGCGGCGTTCGACGACGAGGACGAGGTGCGCGTGGTCGCCGCCGTCGTCAACGAGGACGACGACGACGACGCGACGATCGACGGTCTCCGCGAGGAGGAGTTCGTCTGCCGCTCGTGCTACATGGCCAAGCGTGACAGCCAGCTCGCCGACCCCGAGCGCATGCTCTGCCGCGACTGCGCCTGAGCGTGGCCGAGCGGCGCGGGGTCGCGCCGGCTCCACGGACCGGAGCAGCTGAGGTGGGTCCCCTGCCGAACGTGCCCGCGTGGTCCGCAGCCGTGGCCCCCGTGCTCGCGGCCGCGTCCGGGGTGACCCTCCTGATCGCGCACCCACCGGTGGGGCTGTGGTGGACCGCGCTGCTGAGCCCGGGTCTGCTGGTGCTGGCGCTGCACCGCGACCCGCGACGGGCCGGGCGGCTCGGGGCGCTCGCCGGTGCCGCCTGCTTCGGTCCGATGCTGAGCTGGATCGTGTTGCCCGCCGGGTACCTGGCGTGGTTCCTGCTCGTGACCACCCAGGTGCTGTTCGTGGCGGTCCTCGCCGTCGTGGTACGCCCGTGGCTGTCGTCACGGCTGCTGCCCCTCGTGGCGGCGCTCGCCTGGGTCGGGATGGACGCCTGGCGGTCGATCTTCCCGCTCGGCGGGTTCGAGTGGGGGGCGATCGCCTACGCCCACGTCGACGGGTCCTGGATGCTGCCGGCCGCCCGTGTCCTCGGTGGACGCGGCCTGACGCTCCTGACCGTCCTGATCTCGGTCGCCGCCGTCGAGGTGGCCCGATCGTCGCGCGCCGCGGCCAAGAACCGCGGCGACACGCCCATCGAGCGGGCGTTGACCGCGACCAACGTGCCCGTGGGGTTCCTGGTCGGAGGGCTGCTGCTGTCGGTCATGATCACCATCGAACCGCCCCCCGAGGTCGGTTCGCTCGACGTGCTCTCGGTCCAGGGCAACGACATCAAGCACTGGATCAGCCGCGGCGACGACCCCTCGTTCACCATCAGCACCCAGATGCGCGACGAGACCGTCGCGGCGGTCGGGGACGGGCCGGCCCCCGACCTGACGGTGTGGCCGGAGGCGTCGATCGACACCGACCCCTACAGCGTCCGTGGCGCCCGGTTCCTGCCGTTGCTGGAGGAAGCGGCGGCGACCTCGCGCTACCTGCTGGCCGGCATGAACCTGGACGGTCCCGAACCGGCCGAGGCCTTCTACCGCACCCAGCTGCTCGTCGATCAGGACGCGCAGGTGGTCGACCGCTACGACAAGCGGGCCGTGGTCCCGTTCGGTGAGTACGTGCCCCTGCGCGGTCTGATCGGGTGGTTCCCGCCGCTCCAGCAGATCCCTCGGGACATCATCCCTTCGGGCGCCCCCCACCAGGTCGTGGTCGACGGGCTCGGGGTCGCGGTCCTGATCTGCTTCGAGACCCTCTTCGGGGACGTCGCCCGGGACAACATCCTGGCGGGGGACGAGCCCGCGGGGCTGCTGATCTCGGCGACCACCGACGCGTCGTTCGGCATCAGCGGCGAGGCTGCCCAGCACCTCGCGCAATCGCAGCTGCGGGCCGTCGAGACCGGCCGGTGGGTGGTGCACGCGGCCCTGTCGGGTTCGTCGGCGTTCGTCGCGCCCGACGGCACCACCTCGCAGGACACCGGTCTGTTCGTCCGCGCCGCGATCCGCCAGGACGTGCCCGTGGTCGAGGGCCTGACACCCTTCCTGGTGACCGGTGACCTGCTCGGGACGGGCACGCGCTGGCTGATGATCGCGGCGATCGGCTGGGTGCTGTGGCTGCGCCGTCGACGTGAGGCTGCGGCCGAGGAGACCGCGGAAGCGGTGCCAGCTGCCCGGACCGAGGCGTGAGTCCGCCCGGTGACCGCACGCTCGTCGTGCTGCCGACCTACGACGAACGCGACACCCTGCCGACGGTGCTCGCGGGGCTCACCGCACTGGCCACGGACCTCGACGTGCTCGTGGTCGACGACGCCTCACCCGACGGGACCGGCCAGCTCGCCGAGGCCGTGACGAGCGGTGATCCGCACCGCCACGTGCTGCACCGGGCGGGGAAGGCCGGCCTCGGGTCGGCCTACCGGACCGGCTTCCGGTGGGGGCTCGAGCGTGGGTACGACCGTTTCGTGGCGATGGACGCCGACCTCTCGCACGACCCGGCGTCGCTGCCGGAGCTGCTGGCGGCGTCGGCACGGGCCGATCTGGTGATCGGCAGCCGGTACGTGCCCGGTGGTCGGGTCGAGCGCTGGCCGCTGCGGCGTCGGCTCCTGTCGGCTGGCGGCAACCTCTACGCCCGCGGCCTCACCGGGTTGCCGGTCCACGACGGGACCAGCGGCTACCGCGTCGTGCACCGTGCGGTCCTCGAGGCGATCGACGTCGCGGAGCTGCGGTCGGACGGCTACGCGTTCCAGCTGGAGGTCGCCTTCCGGGCGTGGCGCGCGGGCTTCCACCTCGCGGAGGTCCCGATCGTCTTCGTCGAGCGCCGTGCCGGTGCATCCAAGCTGTCCCGAGCGGTGGTCGCCGAGGCACTGTGGCGGACCGCCGCGTGGGCCGCACGCGAGGGGCGCGGTCAGTCGGGGATCCACCCGGCGTCCGTCCGGGCAGGCGCGGCCGGACCTCGAGCGCCGGGCGGCTAGCCTGCGCGCTTCCTGCGGCTCGCGCCGCACGAGCCCCCGTCGTCCAGCGGCCTAGGATCCCACCCTTTCAAGGTGGTGACGCCGGTTCGAATCCGGTCGGGGGTACCACCGCCGCACCCCGGACGCACCCGACGCCGCCGGGTACCCTCGGTCGACCGTGCGCCTCGGCCGACGGCGGAGCCCGACCGCGTGCCCACACCCGCGTCGGCGCCCGCCCCGAGCCTGCTGCCGAGCCGACCGCCTGCTACGTGCAACACGTGCGACCCCCGCAAACCCCCGACGTGCATCGAGGTACCCGCGTGGCCACCAAGATCGAGCTGCAGATCCCCGTCGAGCGCCAGAAGGCCGCCCAGGCCGCTGGCAACTTCGAGCTCGACGACCTGCCGGGCCGCCTCGCCACCCCGGACGCCGCCGTGCGCGTCGGCAAGGCCCCCAAGCAGGACAAGGCCCTGAAGACCGTCCGGTCGCTGAACGGCATCACCAAGCTGCTGCCCGGCCAGGTGATCGCCAACTACGGCCGCTCCGAGTCGCGGTGGGCGAGCGCCTACCAGAAGCGCCGTGCCGGGCACGCCGACTTCCACGAGCTGCTGAGCTACGCCCGCCAGATCATCGGTCTGAACGAGGATGGCCAGATCCTCATCTGCCTGATGGGGCACGCCGGGCAGGGCCCGTGCATCCCGCTGTGGGTGCCGCGCGAGGAGGTCACCCTCACCGTGCAGCCCAACGACATCATCATGCGCTTCGACGACCTCACCTTCGACTGGTGACCGCGGGGCTCGCCCCCGACCAGCTCACCGGTGTGGTCCGATTCGCGCACGAGCTGGCGGACCTGGCCGACGCGGTGACGCTGCCCGGGTTCCGGGAGGCGTTCGCACCGGGGGTGCGTGGTGCCGCGGACGTGGACCACAAGGCCGACGGCACGGCGGTGACCGCCTTCGACCGGGACGCCGAGCGGGCCATCCGGTCCGCGGTCCGGGCCCGGTTCCCGGGCCACGCCTTCCTCGGTGAGGAGGATGGGCTCGAGGGGGACGACGGCGCGCCCCGGTGGATCGTCGACCCGATCGACGGCACGACCAACTTCGTGACCGGCAACCCCGTGTGGGCCACCCTCATCGCCCTCCAGGTCGACGGTGAGGAGGTCGTCGGGGTCGTGTCGGCGCCGGCGCTCGGCAGCCGTTGGGACGGCGTCCGCGGCGGACCGGCGCACCAGGACGGGCGCGAGATCCGGGTCACCACCGTCGACGACCTCGCCCAGGCGCAGGTCTCCTTCGGGGGGCTCGGGTACTTCGCCGAGGAGCGGATCGGACCGGCCGTGACCGAGCTCACGGCGCGCACCCGGCGACAGCGCGGGTTCGGTGACTTCTGGCAGCACTGCCTCGTGGCGTCCGGGTCGTGCGAGATCGCCCTGGAAGCCGAGGTCAACCTGTGGGACCTCGCGGCGGTCAAGGTGATCGTCGAGGCCGCCGGTGGGCGGTTCACCGACCTCGAAGGGCGTGCCACCGCGGACGGCGGCAGCGCCCTGTCCACCAACGGCCCGCTGCACGACGAGGTCCTCGCCATCGTGGCGGCGTCGCGCGGCTGAGCCGACCGTGCACAGCCGGGGACGTGGCCTCCACCGGCCGTGTCGCACCCGGCGGTACCGTCGTGGGTGATGGCCACCGACCCCGCCGCGACCCCGCCCGAGCCCTCCGCCCTGCCCCCGGCGGATGGCGCTGACGCCGCTGCCCTGCGGCTGCTGGACCTCGACGCAGCGCCGCCGGGCACCTACGGCGAACTCGAGCCCGCCCACCCGCCGCTGATCGACGCCCAGGGCCGGGTCCGGCTGTCGTTCTCGCGCATCGAGACCTACGCCAACTGCCCCCGCAAGTTCCGCTACGCCTACGTCGACAAGCTGCCGGGTCGACCGGGGCCCCACCTGTCGTTCGGCAGCTCGATCCACAACGCGCTCGAGGCGTTCTACGACCGCAAGCTGCCCGCCTGCCCGTCGGAGGAGGAGCTGCTGCAGTTCCTCTACGACGGCTGGGAGCACTCGGGGTTCGCCGACCTGCCTCGCGACGAGCAGGTCGCCTTCTACCGGCACGCCCAGGAGGTGCTGCGCCGCTACCACCGGCGGGTCGCCGACCGCTACCGCCTGCCCGTGGCCACCGAGGCGTGGTTCGAGCTCCCCATCGGGTACGAGGCCACCGTGGTGGGCTCGATCGACCGGGTGGACGTCGACGACGACGGCCGGTTCCACGTCATCGACTACAAGACCAACCGCAAGGTCAAGGACCGCGCACGGGTGGCCGGTTCGCTCCAGCTGTCGCTGTACGCGCTGGCCTGCCGCCACCTGTACGGCGCGTTGCCGGCCACCGTCAGCCTGGACTTCGTGGTCGCCGGCGTCGAGGTCGTCGCCGAGCTCGACGAACTCGACCTCGACGCCGCTCGACAGGCCGTGCTCGACACCGCCGCCGCGGTCCGTGAGGACGCCTACGAGCCGCGTCCGAACCGCCTGTGCGACTGGTGCGACTTCCGCTCGCTGTGCCCCGCCTGGGAGACCGGCGGTGGGTTCGAGGCGCTCGGACCTGCGGTCGCCGAGCTGCGCGAGAAGCGCCGGAGCGTGGCCCGCGACGTGCAGGCCCTCCGGGACCTCGAGGCCGGGGTGACCCGCATCGCCGCCGAGCTCGCGGACCGCGAGGCCGACGCCAACGGTGAGGACGAGGCCGCGCCCGCCGCCGCCGGACCGGCCGATCCGACGTCGGCGGTCCACGGCTAGCATCGCGGCCGTCGTCGGCCGGACGGCGTCACCGGCACCGTGCGGACCGCACGTTCGAGGAGGCAGCCCGTGGGGGAGAAGGTCAGCGAGTCCACGGTCATCGCCGCGCCCGTCGCGACGGTACTGGACGTCATCACCGACCTCGACGCGTACCCGGACTGGGCCGAAGGCATCCTCGAGGCCGAGACGCTGTCGCGCGACGACCAGGGACGGCCTGCCACGGCCCGCTTCCGCGTGGACGCGAAGATCGCCGAGGTTCGCTACACCCTCGAGTACCGCTACGGGGACGACGAGGTGAGCTGGACCCTGATCGAGGGTGAGACCATCTCGCAGCTCGACGGTCGGTACGCGCTGACGCCGGACGGCGACACCACCGGCGTCCGCTACGACCTCGAGGCCGACGTCGACATCCCGCTGCCCGGCTTCCTCAAGAAGCGTGCCGCCAAGCAGATCCTCGAGCAGGGGCTCGAGGGGCTCCAACGGCGCGCGGAGTCACGAGGCTGACGTGGCGCGCAACGAGGTCGAAGCCGCCTACTTCACCCTCCTGCGGGCCCGCGACGAGGTCGTCGCGCTGACCCGCTACGGCGAGGTGCTGCACGACGAGGAACGGCGTCTGCACCGCGTCCGGACCGAGGGTGCCGCCATCGCTGCACGGATCGATCGGCGGCTGCTGCGAGCGCTGCGGCACACCGATGCGGCGCTCGACGAGGCGATCGATGCGCGTCTGCGGGTCATCGCCGACGAACGCGCGCGCCTGCCCGAACGCCTCGCGGCCGCGGAGGCGTTCGTCGCCGATGCCGAGTCGACCCACGCCGCCCTGCAGCGGGGGGCGTGAGGTGTACCGCGACGATCCTCTCGACGACGAGGCCGAGCTGATCGCCATCGTCGGCGAGGACGCCGTGGCGGTGCTGCGTGACGCGCCGGACGATCTGGACCGTGACCCGCTCGACGTCGCGCTCGACGTCCTGCGGGTCCTGCAGGGCTGGGTCGAGGACCAGGCGGCCGGACGCTGGCTGACCTCACCGCAACGACGGCTCGACGAACGCAGTCCGGTGGTCGCCCTCGCCGACGGGGCGTTCGAGGAGGTCGAGGACGCGGCCCGCGCCTGGGCCGCGGCCAACGCCTGACCGGCGGGCTCGTTCGCGTGGCGAGGTGTGCCGGCGTGCGCACACCGGGAGGTCGTGGCGTGCACGGCAAGGGGCCCCCTCCGCTACGCTTCGCCGTCCGCGTGCCCGCGCGGCGCTGTCACGCGCCCGCCGGTACCGCTCGCACCACCCGCGGGACCGCGACGTCCCCAGCACCTTCCGCCTTCCCCGCCCGTCTTCCCCGACAGAGAGCTCGAGAGCCCCATGCCCACCGGACGCGTCAAGGTCTTCCACGCGGAGCGCAACTTCGGCTTCCTCACCACCGCCGATGGCGACGAGGTCTACGTCGCTGGCGACCAGGTCCAGGGCGGCTCGCTCCGTTCGGGGGACGAGGTCGAGTACGAGCTCGCCGACGGTGAGGGCCGCAAGCGCGCCGCGACCGACGTCACCGTGACCAAGGCCGCCCCGGCCGACAACCCCGTCGGTCGCACCATGGCCGAGCCGCCCATGTGGGACGAGCTCGAGGAGCGCGAGCGTCAACGTCGCGCCGCACGTCGCCGCCGGCGCTGAGCGACGGCAACCGAGCCCGTGTCGACCCGCCCAGGTGGCGGGTCGATGCACGTCCGGCCCCGCCGCATGCGGCGTCCCTCGTCCCCGTCACCGCGGACCGCTACCGTGGTGGGCCGAACGCGCCACACCCGCGGGACCCCGCCGACGCACCGCGTCACCGCCCCGGAGCCGGAACCGTGAACCCACGAGCTGCAGGACCGAGCTCGGCACCGGTCCGCGAACGCGAACCCGAGACCACCGAACGTGTGCTGCCCGACGCCCCGTGGGACGTGGTCGTCTGGGACGATCCGGTCAACCTCATGTCCTACGTGGTCTTCGTCCTGCGACGGGTGTTCGGGTTCCCCGAACCGGTGGCCCGCAAGCTGATGCTCGAGGTCCACAACAACGGGCGTTCCCTGGTCGCCTCCGAACCCCGTGAGCAGGCGGAACGCTACGTTCAGGAGCTGCACGGCTACGGCCTGCAGGCCACCATGGAGCGCGCCTCCTGACCCGCCCCTTCCGCCGCCACGGCGACCACGTGCGCTGGACCCTCGACGAGTTCGAGGTCGACCTGGTGCGCACCCTGGTCACCTCGCTGGCCGACGTGCTGGAGGGCCGCGACCCCCGTGACGCGGCCGTGCAGCGGCTGTTCCCCGCCACCGTCGTCGGCGACGACGAGGCCGATGCCGAGCTTCGCGGCCTCATCCACGACGACCTGGCCGGGGTCAAACGGGCGGGCCTGACGGCGCTCGGCGGTCTGCTCGACGGTGCGACCCGGAAGGGCTCGCTGCTCCGCGTCGAGCTGACCCCCGACGACACCTTGCTGGTCCTCGGCGTCCTCAACGACCTGCGCCTGGCCATCGGCGCCCGGATCGCGATCGAGGACCTGGACCGCGACGACGTCGACCCGGACTCGGCGCTCGGGTACCGGCTGGCGGTCATGGACCACCTCGGGCTGTGGCAGGAGTTGCTGCTGGCCATCGTGGACCCGCCGGCGGTCCGGATCCACGACCTGGACGTCGAGGTGCCCGACGACCCTCGCGACGCGTAGGGTCGTCGGCGTCGCCGAGCACCGGATGAGAGGGCACGCGTGGACGTCGGCATCGGGATCTCCGAGGACCTACCGGTCGCGGTGCAGCAGCAGCTGGCGGTCGACGTGGAGGGGGCCGGCTTCCGTTCCCTGTGGACCAACGAGGCGTCCGGCCGCGACGCGCTCCTGCTGTGCCAGGCGTGGGCGGCGGCGACCGCCACCTTGGAGGTGGGGGTGGGGGTGGTGCCGCTGTGGACCCGTTCACCGGCCCAGCTGGCGATGGCCTGCGCCACCCTCCAGGAGGCAACGGGGGGCAGGTTCATCCTCGGCCTCGGTGTGTCGCACCCCGCCACGATGGGGCCGTGGCACGGCGCCGACGTGCGGGCGCCCCGCACCGCCGCCCGCGAGGCGCTGACGATCCTGCGCCAGCTCGAGGCGGGGGAGCCCTCCGACGTCGACGGTCAGGTGATGCGATCCTCGCGGTTCCGCCTCCGGATCTCGCCCCAGCCGCCGCCGACCACGAGGCTCCTGGCCGCCATGGGGCCGCGGATGCTCGAGCTCGCCGGCACCGACGCGGACGGCGTCCTGCTGAACTGGTCCAGCGCCGAGGAGGTCGCCCGTGCGGGCCAGCGGGTGCGGTCGGCCGCCGCCGACGCCGGACGTGACCCGGCCGGTGTCGAGGTCGCGACCTACGTGCGGGTCGCGGTGGCCGACGACCACGACACGGCCCTGACCGCGCTCGCGGGCGAGATCGCGACCTACGCGGCGCTGCCCGCCTACGCGGCGCACTTCGAACGGCAGGGGTTCGGTGACGCGGTCGAGCGCGTCAAGGCGGCACACAAGGCCGGCGCGGACGCGGCGGGCAAGGCCGAGGCCCTCGGCGAACGTGCCCTGTCGCAGCTCGGGTGGGCCGGCACGCCGCAGGACGACCCGGCCGACGCGCTCGCGGCCTACCGGGACGCGGGGCTCGACCACCTCGTGGCACGGGTGGTGGTCGCCGGTGGCGACGCTGCCGCCTCGGTGCACCAGGTGGTCCGCGCGCTCGGGTGAGGGCTGGCAGTGCGGGCAGCGTCCACGAGCGGGGCCGTCAACGCCGTCGCAACCGTCGTTCGACCCGGCCGGTCAGCTCGGCGGCCTCCGGCACCCCGAGGACGCGGGCGGCGAGCAGGTAGGCACCGCCGATGACGAGCACGGCGATGATCCCGCCGAGCCGCGAGCCGACGCCCGTCGCGCCGACCACGACGCGGGCCACACCGGCCCCCACGACCCCGGCGACCGCAGCCTTGGCGATGGCGCGCGCGTGGGGACCGGCCAGCCGAGGTCGGCCGAACACGATCCCGACCCGGATGCGCAGGAGCAGCAGCTCGAACCAGGCGCCGACCGCGGCGCCGAACGCCAGGCCGGTCGCACCGAGCCGGAAGAAGCTGTCGGGGCCCTCGCGCAGGCCCTCGGGCGCGATCGACCAGGTCAGGTCGCCGATCAGGCGCACCCCCTCGGCGGTCACCCCGAACGCGTCGAGCGGGAACATGATGGACACGCCGACGATCAGCGACAGGACCACCCGCATGACGGCGTAGATCGCGGGGGTACGCGTGTCCCCGGCGCCGTAGAGGGCCGACTGCAGCAGACGCGACGAGGTGCTGGCCAGCATCCCGAGGGCGTACACGGCCAGGATGATCCCGACCTGCACCGATGCTTCGGGCGAGAAGGCTCGCCACTGGAACACGGTGGCGGCGATGAGGTCACCGGCGAGCAGGAACGCGATCGAGGACGGGACGACGAAGAACGCCACCCGTCCGAGGCCCTCGTCGAGCCGCGCCACGATCCGTGGCCGGTCGCGGCGGTCCATCGTGGACAGCGTGGGAAGCTCGGCAGCTGCCACGCTCATCCCGAACAACGAGATCGGCAGCAGGTAGAGCACCTGCGCGTAGGTGAGCGCGGAGAACGCGCCGAAGGCCAGCAGCGACGCGACCGCGAGATCGACGTAGCTCGCCAGCTGCACCCCGCCGCGACCCGCCACCACCTGGCCGAACCGACGCACCACCTCGGGCACGCCCGGGACCGCGAACGAGGTCGACAGCGCCAAGCCCCGGGTCAGCCCGATCACGCTCGGCAGCTGGACGGCGAACTGCAGGACCGAGCCGACTGCCGCGCCCACGGCCATCGCCGTGGCGAGGCGCGCCTGGTCGGTGGAGACCAGCGCCGCGCCGGCGAGCACGCCGATGATCGCCACGTTCCACAGGACCGGTGCGACGTAGGACAGGAAGAACCGGCGGTGGGAGTTGAGGACGCCGAGGCACCACGCGGACAGGACCAGGAACCCGACCCCGGGGGTGATGATCCGTACCAGCATGACGGTCAGGTCGAAGCGGTCGGTCCCGGGCACGAACCCGGGGGTCAGCAGCCGGGTGATCGGCTCGGCGAACACCACACCCACCAGGACGAGCCCACTGGTGAGCACCAGCAGCAGCCCGGCGATCGCCCCGGCCAGTCGGCCGGCCTCCTCGCGTCGTCCCTCGGCCAGCAGCTTGCTGTAGGCCGGCACGAAGGAGGCCGACAGCACCCCCTCGCCGAGCAGGTTCTGCAGCAGGTTCGGGATGCGGAGCGCCGCCTTGAAGGCCTCGGCACCCACGCCCGTGGCCAGGAACGCCGCGGTGACCACCTCGCGGATCAGCCCCGAGATGCGCGAGAGCAGGATGCCGGCCCCGACCAGGAACGACGAGCGACGCAGGTCGTCCTCCACCTGCGGGTGGGGATCACCGGCGTCGACGCCGTCGGGCGGGGGAGCGGTGCTCACGCGAAGCGGTGCGGACGGTCACGCAGACCGTCGCTGCCGACCTCGTCGCACCAGGCGAGGAACCGGTCGCGCGGCACGCCGCCCCACGCCAGGTCGTCGAGGCGCTCGGCGAGGGGCACGTCGAGGTCGAGACGGGCCAGCTCGCGGTAGAGCAGGGCGTCGTCCCGCCGTTCGGCGAGCGTGGCGGCCAGGCGCGTCGCGCCGCGCACCTGGACGTCCCAGTCGAGCGCCAGGTCGGGGATCGCCTCGAGGTGGCCGTAGCGGGTCAGGATGGCCGCAGCTCCCTTGGCACCGAACCCCGGCAGGCCCGGGATGCCGTCGGCCGTGTCACCGACGAGGGCGAGGTAGTCGGGCACCGAGCATGGTGGCACACCGAGGCGTGCCACCACGCCGGCCTCGTCGTAGAGCTTCTCCCGCAGCCGGTCGACCTGGACGATGCGCTCACCCCGTACGACCTGGCCGAGGTCCTTGTCGGGGGTCAGGATGCGGATCTGATCGACCAGGCCGCCACCGGTCTGCTCCACCCCGTCCGCGCCGTCGCCGCCCCAGCGGACCGCCGCGGTGGCCATGGCGTCGTCGGCCTCGTGGCGGTCCATCGACCACACCACGACGCCGAGGGCGGCGACGGCACGCTCCACGTCGTCGAACTGGGCCAGCAGCGCCGGGTCGACCCCGCTGCTGTCCTTGTAGGCCGGGAAACGCTCGTTGCGCCACGACTCGATGGGGTTGTCGAACGCCACGGCGAGGTGGGTGACCCCCTCGTCCTCGTCGGCCAGGAGGCGCAGCAGCGAGGACACGACCCCGACCGTCGCCTTCACGTCACGTCCGTCCGGGGCGGTGCGGGGCGGCCGCTTGCTGAAGTGGGCACGGAACAGCTCGTAGGTACCGTCCAGCAGGTGCAAGCGCACGCGGAACCCCTCGACTCGTCGCGCCCGGACGCTAGCGGGGCACAGCGCTCGAGAGCACGCCCTCCGCCCCCCGACGTCGGACCCCGTCGGTACGGTGGCTCCCGTGGTCGGAGCCGGCCGACCGGAGGCGACGTGGTGCAGCACGACGAGCGCGAGCCAGGGGCCGGCCGCCGCCTGGCCCGCTTCCGTCGCGTCGACCCGACCGATGACGGGTCCGGGCTCGCCCGCCGACCCGAACCCGTCCCGGCGTCCGCCTGGCTGCTGCCCGACCCCGAGCACGCCGACGAGGACGGCGTCGTCGGTGTCGGCGCCGACCTGGCACCGGGAACGCTGGTGGACGCCTACCAGCGGGGCATGTTCCCCTGGCCGCACCCGGGCGTCCCGCTGCCGTGGTTCTCGCCCGACCCGCGCGGCGTGCTCGAGGCCGGCGACCTGCGCGTCTCGCGGTCGCTCCGGCGGCGGATGCGTGCCTGCGGGTGGACCACCACGGTCGACGCCGCCTTCCGCGCCGTGGTCAGCGGCTGCGCCGAGGACCGCGGCGACGGACAGGGCAGCTGGATCACCTCGGCCATGGCGCGTGCCTACGGACGCCTGCACGATCTCGGGTGGGCCCACAGCCTCGAGGTGTGGGAGGGGGACCGGCTCATCGGCGGCATCTACGGGGTCCAGGTCGGTGGCGTCTTCACCGGTGAATCCATGTTCCACCGCTCGACCGATGCGTCGAAGGTGGCGCTGATCGACCTCGTCGCGCGCTTCCACGCCGCGGGGGGGCGCCTCGTGGACGTCCAGCTGACCACCCCCCACCTGCGCAGCCTCGGCGCCCGCGACCTGCCCCGACACGACTTCCTCGCGCTCCTCACCGGGGCGCGACAGCTCGACGTGCGGCTGGCGCGGGGACGACGCCCGGTGACCCGTCTGGTGGACCTCGGGGACCGAAGCACGGACGGGGTCCGGTCCACCTCCGCCGAGCACCGTTACCCTGGGCCCTGAGGCGGCTGAGTCCAGCCCTCCCTCGCTCGCCCCGGTCCGCCGGCCCGACGTGGCCCCGACCGCGGGTACCGAACGAAGGTCGAGACCCCGTGAGCGACACCCCTGTGCCCGCCATCCCGAGCGATGCCCCGGTGCCCACCATCCCGGAAGCGATCACCCGCCGCTACCCCGACCAGGACTACGAGATCGCCGACATCTCGCTGGCCGAGTGGGGGCGCAAGGAGATCGGCCTCGCCGAGGTCGAGATGCCCGGGTTGATGGCCCTCCGGGAACGCTACGAGGGGCAGCGTCCCCTCGAGGGCGCTCGGATCGCCGGCTGCCTCCACATGACGGTCCAGACCGCCGTGCTGATCGAGACCCTCCAGTCCCTCGGTGCCGAGGTCCGCTGGTCGTCGTGCAACATCTTCTCCACCCAGGACGAGGCGGCGGCCGCCGTCGCCGCGGCCGGGACCCCGGTGTTCGCCTGGAAGGGCGAGACCGAGGAGGAGTACTGGTGGACGGTCGAGCAGACCCTCACGTGGCCCGGCGGGAAGGGACCGAACCTGCTGCTCGACGACGGCGGTGACCTGACCGCGGTCGTGCACGACAAGCACCCCGAGCTGATCGGCGAGATCCTCGGTGTGTCCGAGGAGACCACCACCGGGATCAAGCAGCTGCGCACCTGGCAGAAGCAGGGGACCCTGCGGATGCCGGCCATCAACGTCAACGACTCGGTCACCAAGTCGAAGTTCGACAACCTCTACGGGTGCCGCGAATCGTTGATCGACGGCCTCAAGCGCGCCACGGACGTGATGATCGCCGGCAAGGTCGCCGTCGTGGCCGGGTACGGCGACGTCGGCAAGGGCTGCGTCCAGGCCCTGCGGGGGATGGGGGCCACCGTCATGGTCACCGAGATCGACCCGATCAACGCCCTCCAGGCCGCCATGGAGGGCTACCGGGTCGTCACGATGGAGGAGGCCGCACCCCAGGCCGACATCATCGTGACCGCCACGGGCAACATGGGTGTGGTCACCCGCGAGCTGGTCCACCAGATGAAGGACCACGCGATCCTGTGCAACATCGGTCACTTCGACACCGAGATCGAGACCGCGGCGCTGCGCGAGTACGAGTGGACCAACATCAAGCCGCAGGTCGACCTCGTCCACCTGCCGAACGGCAACAAGGTCATCCTGCTCGCCGAGGGGCGCCTGGTGAACCTCGGTTGCGCCACCGGGCACAGCTCGTTCGTGATGTCGACCTCCTTCACCAACCAGGTCCTCGCCCAGCTCGAGCTGTGGCTGCACCACGAGGACTACAAGGAGGAGGTCTACGTGCTGCCCAAGCACCTCGACGAGGAGGTCGCCCGTCTCCACCTGGAGAAGATCGGCGCGAACCTCACCGTCCTGACCGAGGCCCAGGCCACCTACCTCGGCGTCGACGTGGACGGCCCCTACAAGGACGACACGTACCGCTACTGATGAGGCCCCCCGAGCACGAGGGGACCCGCTCCTGATCCAGCCCCCCGAGCACGAGGGGACCCCCGGGTCGTGGCGGCGCGTGTGCGCGCCGCCACCCTGGGGCTCAGGTTCCTGCCGTCACGTGCCGATGCTCCCTGTGGACCCGCGCCGCCACCCCACACCCGGGGTGCGGTCCCACCTGGAGGTCGCTCGTGTTCAGTCGTCGGAGGTCGGTCGGTCTCGTGGCCGCCGTCAGCATCGTGGTCGCCGCTCTCGGTGCCACCGTGGCCACCGCCCAGCAGGACGACGCGCCGCCGGAGGGCACGGGCGACGCCGCCCTCCTCGCCCGGCTCGACGCGCTCGAGCCGCAGCTGCCGTCCGAGCTGGCACCCAGCTCGGTCGACCTGGACCCGGACGCCTCCTGGGGGTCGTTCGAAGGTGACGTCACCGGTGCGGCCGCCACGCTCGGCACCCTGGAACGCGACCTGCTGTCGCTGTTCGTCGACGCCGATGACGCCGGCACCGAGGTCGCGGACGCCGTCGCGGACGTCGCGCGCGGCTGGCTCGACCTGCAGCAGGCCTACGAGCAGCTCGCCGTCTGGGAGGCCGCCGACCTCGCCTTCCCGATCGACGCGAGCGACAGCGCCAGCATCGCCACCGACGCCGACGAGCTCGCCGGCCGGGCCGAAGCGGGCCTGCGCATCGTGCTCGGCGCGAGCCAGCGTCAGCTGGCCGGCTACGTCGCCCTCCGTGCGCTCGGTGAGGCCGACCCCGGGGCCCAGGAGCGCTTCGACGGCCGCGCCGCCGCGGCCGAAGCCTTCGACCAGGACATCCGTCCGCTGATCGCCCAGCTGCTGGCCGTCCGTACGACGCAGGTGATGGTGCCGGTCGAGCGCTTCGAGACCAGCGCCCCCGGCGTGGAAGCTCGCGCCCGGTCGATGACCGTCACCTGCATCGACCGTCAGACCTACCTCGAGGCCACCACGACCACACCCGTCGAGGGGCTCGAGAACGTCGACATCACCGATCCCGCGGCCGTGCTCGGCCTCCTGGACCCGTCGGGGGAACGGGCCGACTGCCCGGGGCTGGCCGAGGAGCAGGACGTCCGCGTCCGCGACTGACCGTGGGGGAGGGTGCGCCGCGTAGGCTCGCGGTCCTGGCACCAGACCCCGAGGCGGTCGCGTGGACACCATCCCCAAGCCCTCCGAGCTGCTCGCGCTGCACGACGTGACCGAGGAACTGTTCGCCCAGTTGCGGACCTGGTTCGACGTCCCCGACGCGGTCACGCTCGACCTGACCGGGATCGACTCGGCGGTCGCGCAGCTGGCCGACCCGGTGGCGATCGCGGCGCTCGCGATGCGCAAGCTGCAGGCGCTGCGGCTGCTCGCCCAGCCCGGCGTGCGGACCTCGACCGACGTCGTGGTGACCATCGTGCAGGACCTCGACCGCGCCCTGATCCAAGCCCCGACGATGCACCTGCAGCGCGCCGCCGCGGCCGCGGACTGGGACGCCGAGCTCGCCGGGCTCCTCGAGGGGGACGCGGACAGCGATCCGACCTCCTCGCCCGTTCCCGAGGGTGATGAGGAGGACCCGACCGTCACCCGCTTCCGCGAGCTGCACGGCCAACTGCACGCAGCAGCGCGCGCCGTGGTCGACGCATCGGACGGTGAGATCCGCTTCCTGCTGTGACCTGACCGTTCCACCGGTGCCCACGGACGCACAACGCACAAGCCGTCGGACTCTGACGAGGGCTACGACCTGCGTAGTAGCATCCCGGCCATCGGGCCACCGCCTCCACTTGGCGTTGCCCTCCCGGACCACTCCCGCCTGGCTGCCCCGCGACCGGCGGCGACGTAGATCGAAGGATCACGCGATGAGGAAGATGACCCGCGCGGTAGCGCTCGCGCTGGCCGGCACCCTGGCGCTGAGCGCCTGTGGCGAGGCTCCCGACGACGACACCCCGGACCCCGCGACCGAGGACGACGCCGGTGAGGTCGACGTCGACGATGACGACGGTGACGACGACGGCACGGCCGCACCGGAGGACGTGGACTTCCGCGGTTGCCTCGTGACCGACCAGGGTGGCGTCGACGACCGCTCCTTCAACGAGACCGCCTGGGCCGGTATGCAGCGCGCCGAGTCCGAGCTCGGCATCGAGATCTCGGTGCTCGAGTCGACCTCCGAGGCCGACTTCGAGCCCAACATCCAGCAGTTCGTCGACCAGGGCTGCGACATCATCGTCACGGTCGGGTTCCTCCTCGGCGAGGCCACCGAGGCCGCCGCTCAGGCCAACCCCGACCAGAACTTCGCGATCGTCGACTTCGCGTACGAGGACGACTACGACAACCTGCGTGAGATGGTCTTCGCCACCGAGGAGGCGGCCTTCCTCGCCGGGTACGTCGCGGCCGGCATGACCGAGACCGGGACCATCGGCACCTACGGCGGCATCCCGATCCCGCCGGTCACCGTGTTCATGGACGGTTACCTCGCCGGCGCGTCGTACTACAACGACGAGCACGGCACGGACGTCCAGGTCGAGGGCTGGGACGGCGCCGACGGGCTGTTCACCGGCAACTTCGAGTCCCAGGACGACGGTCGCAACGTGACCGACTCGCTGCTGCAGGCCGGTGCGGACATCATCATGCCGGTCGCCGGTCCGGTCGGCCTCGGCACCGCCGCGGCGCTCGAGGACTTCGGCGACGGCGCGATGATCTGGGTCGACACCGATGGCTACGAGTCGGTCTCGCAGTTCGGCTCGCTGATCATGACCTCCGTGATGAAGAACATGGACGTCGCGGTCTACGACGCGGTCGAGGCGGCCGTCAACGACGCGTTCGAGGGCGGCCTCGCGGTCGGCACCCTTGAGAACGACGGCGTGGGCATCGCTCCGTTCCACGACTTCGACGGGGACGTCCCGCAGGAGATCAAGGACGCCGTCGAGGAGCTGCGTCAGGGCATCATCGCCGGCGAGATCTCGGTCGACCCCGCCGACTACTGATCGAGCGGTTCGGTCCGGCCCCGCACCCGGGGCCGGACCGCGCATCAGCCAGGTAGGGACAGGGTGCCCGGGGATCCGGGCACCCTTCCCTGTCCCTGGCCCGGCACACCGGGCTAGCGTCGCGCCGCGCCGGGAGCCGTCGAGGAAGGGCCGTCCGTGCAGCTCGAGTTGAAGGGCATCACCAAGCGGTTCCCGGGCGTGATCGCCAACGACCACGTCGACCTGATCGTCCGCGCGGGCGAGGTCCACGGCCTGCTCGGCGAGAACGGGGCCGGCAAGTCGACCCTGATGAACGTCCTGTACGGCCTGTACACCGCCGACGAGGGTGAGATCGTCATCGACGGCGAGGTCCGCCAGCTGCGCGACCCCGGCGATGCCATCGCTGCCGGCATCGGCATGGTGCACCAGCACTTCATGCTCATCCCGGTCTTCACCGTCGCCGAGAACATCGTGCTCGGCGTCGAGCAGACCGGCCGCCTCGGCAAGCTGGACCGCGCGCGGGCCGCCGACGAGGTCCGCGAGCTCGCGGAGCGCAGCGGGTTGCCCGTGGACCCGGACGCGATGGTCGAGGACCTGTCGGTCGGGGTCCAGCAGCGCGTCGAGATCCTCAAGGCCCTCTACCGCGACGCCCGGCTGCTGATCCTGGACGAGCCGACGGCCGTGCTCACGCCGCAGGAGGCCGATGACCTGTTCGAGGCGATCCGGGGCTTCACCGCCGAGGGCCGCTCGGTGGTGTTCATCTCCCACAAGCTGCGCGAGCACCGGGCCATCGCCGACCGGGTCAGCGTGCTGCGCCGGGGCAGGATCGTCGGCACGGCCGACCCCAACACCGCCAGCGAGCAGGACCTCGCCAACCTGATGGTCGGCCGGCCGGTGGAGCTGCGGGTCGACAAGGCGAGCGCGCAGCCGGGGGAGACCATCCTGCAGGTCCGCGGGCTGTCCGTGGAGAACGCCGACGGCAAGTCGGTGGTCGACGAGGTCGACCTCGAGGTCCGTCGCGGCGAGATCGTCGCGATCGCCGGCGTCGAGGGCAACGGTCAGACGCCGCTCGTGCGGGCCGTGACGGGGCTCGAACCGGTCGCCTCGGGTGACATCAGCGTCGCCGGCACGGTCCTGGCGGGCCTCACCCGCAAGGAGGTGCTGCGCACCGGCGTCGGGCACGTGCCCGAGGACCGCGGTCGCGACGGGCTCGTCGGCGAGCTCAGCGTCGCGCAGAACCTGATCCTCGACCTGTGGGACCTCGCGCCCTTCGCCAAGCGTCAGACCCTCCAGTTCCCCGTCATCAGCGAGCACGCCAGACGGCTGGTGGACGCCTACGACATCCGCACCCCCTCGGTGTCCACACCGGCGGGGACCCTGTCCGGCGGCAACCAGCAGAAGGTCGTGGTGGCGCGCGAGTTCGACCGTCCCATCGATCTGCTGGTCGCCGCCCAGCCGACCCGCGGCGTGGACGTCGGCTCCATCGAGTACATCCACCGTCAGCTCGTCGCCAAACGCGACGAGGGGACCGCGGTGCTGCTGGTCTCCTCGGAACTCGACGAGGTGCTGGCCCTCGCCGACCGCGTCGCGGTCATGTTCCACGGCCGCCTCGTCGGCCCCTTCGCCATGCCCGTCAGCAAGGAAGCCGTCGGCCGCCTCATGGCCGGCGCCGATCCTGATGAGGTCCTCCAGACCGGAGCCGACGACCGATGAGCGACCAACCCACCGGAGGCGGCACGCCTCCGGACCCGGACGGCATCGAGGCCGACGCGCCGGTCCTGCTCGACGACGAGCAGATCGCCGCCGAGGAGATCGAGGCCGCGAAGGAACGTGAGGCTGACACGGTCCACCTCGCCCTCGACGCGACGTTCACCGAGCGGCTGATCGCCACCTTCACCGGCACCAGCGTCGTGGTGACCATCCTCGCCTTCCTCTCGGCGATGGTCATCGGCGGGCTGATCATCGCCGCCACAGAGGAACCGGTCCGTGACGCGCTCGGCTACTTCACGAGCCGGCCCGGTGACACCTTCGCGGCCGCCTGGACGGCCGTCAGCGAGGCGTACGCGGCGCTCCTGCGTGGCTCGCTCGGCGGTCGCTCGCAGCTGTCGGAGACGCTCGTCTCGGCGACCCCGTTGATCCTGACCGGCCTGGCCGTCGCGGTGCCGCTCCGCGCCGGTCTGTTCAACATCGGTGCCGAGGGCCAGCTGATCGCCGGCGGCCTCGCGGCCGGCTTCGTCGGGTTCTCGGTCACCGGTCTGCCGATGGTGGTGCACCTGCCGTTCGCGGCCGCTGCGGGCATCGCCGCTGGTGCCGCGTACGGGTGGCTGCCTGGCCTCCTGAAGGCGCGCACCGGCGCGCACGAGGTCATCACGACCATCATGCTCAACAACATCGGGCGACTCGTGGCCGCCTACCTGGTGTCGACGACCCTGTTCCGCCGTCCGGACCGGACCGACCCGATCTCCAAGCCCGTCGAGGCCAGCGCGCAGTTCCCGCGGTTCTTCGACGACCTGCGCGTCAACACCTCACTGCTGATGGCGCTGGCGCTGGCGCTCGCGGTCTTCTGGCTGGTCGAGCGCTCGACCCGAGGGTTCGAGCTGAACGCGGTCGGGATGAACGCCCACGCAGCGACCACGGCTGGCATGAACCCGAACACCACCGTCATCCGGGCGATGGCCACCGGTGGTGCGCTCGCCGGTGCGGCCGGCGCGGCGACCATCCTCGGTCTGCAGCACCGCCTGACCATCGGGTTCTCGGCCGGGCTCGGCTTCGAGGGCATCACCGTCGCCCTCCTCGGACGAGGCCGGATCGGCGGGACCGTGGCAGCCGGGTTGCTGTTCGGCGGGCTGAAGGCCGGTGGCCGCTTCATGCAGGGCCAGACCGGCACCTCGCTCGATCTGGTCCTGGTGATCCAGGCGCTCATCATCGTCTTCATCGCCGCGCCAGGGCTGGTCCGCGCGATCTTCCGCATCAAGGCCGAGGACCTGGCCGCCGGTCAGGTCGCGAAGGGGTGGGGCTCGTGAGCACCACGATCGAACCGACCACCACGGTGACCCTGGCGGACGCCGCGCTACGGCGACGCAACCGCCGTTTCGGGGTGTTCTCGATCTTCATCGCCGCGGTCATGGGCGCGGTCCTGACCGCGACGGCACGTGGCGACTCGGCGACGTTCGTCCTCAACGACCGCCGCGGCCAGCTGTTCATGGTCCCGGACCTGAACCTCCCGGTCGTACCGACCATCCTCCTGCTCACGGGCGTCGTCCTCGCCATCGCCTACCGGCAGATGACCACGGGCTTCGGGAGCCGGACGGTCCTGGCGGTCGGCATCGTCGCCGGCCTGTTCACCATCGCCTTCCTGACCTGGGCCACCGCCGACGGGCAGCTGTCGCTGGTCGCCCTGCTGCGCGGCTCGGTCGCCCGCGCGACGCCGATCGCCCTCGGCGCCCTCGCCGGGGTCCTGTGCGAACGCGCCGGCGTGATCAACATCGCCATCGAGGGCCAGTTCCTCGCCGCGGCGTTCACCGCCGCGCTGTTCTCGTCGCTGGCCAGCAACCCGTGGGTCGGCCTCGCCGGTGGCATCTTCGCGGGCGCCCTCGTCGCGCTCATGCTCGCCGGGCTGTCGATCCGCTTCAAGGCCGACCAGATCGTGGTGGGCGTGGTCCTGATCGTGTTCGCCACGGGCGTGACCTCGTTCCTGACGACCCAGATCATGGTGCCCAACCAGGCGCTCAACACCCCGGTGCGGTTCCCGACGATCTCCATCCCGCTGCTCAGCGAGATCCCGCTGATCGGTCCGGTCCTGTTCCGTCAGACCATCCTGGTGTTCGGGATGTTCGCGTCGGTCATCGTCCTCCACTACGCGCTGTTCTCGACCCGCTGGGGCCTCAGGCTCCGGGCCGTGGGCGAGCACCCGAAGGCCGCCGACACCGTCGGCATCAAGGTCCTGGCCACCCGGTACAAGGCCGTGTTGCTCGGCGGCGTGTTCGCCGGGATCGGCGGGGCCTACTTCACCCTCGACGCCGTCGGGTCGTTCTCCAAGGACATGTCGGGTGGTCGCGGCTTCATCGCCCTGGCCGCCATGCTCGTCGGCCGGTACAGCCCCGTGGGGGCCTTCGGTGCGGCGCTCATCTTCGGGTTCTCGGACCAGATCGCGACCTCGCTGCAGCTGCTGCGGGTCCCGGTGCCGTCCGAGCTGCTCCTGACCGCGCCGTACCTGGTGACGATCCTGGTCGTGGCTGGCCTCATCGGCCGCCTGCGCCCGCCTGCAGCGGACGGACAGCCGTACGTCAAGCAGTGACCACCCCGGTCAGCCGCCGAGGAAGCCCGCGATGCGCGCGATGCCCTCGGCCAGGTCGTCGTCCCCGAGGGCGTACGACAGGCGCGCGTAGCCGGGTGCCCCGAACGCCTCGCCGGGCACCAGCGCCACGTTGACCTGCTCGAGCAGCACCTCGGCGAGCTCGAGCGTGGACGAGACCGTGCGGCCCGCGATCTCGCGCCCGAGGACGCCCTCGAACGAGGGGAAGACGTAGAAGGCACCCTCCGGCTCGACCACGTCCACGCCGTCGATGGCCGACAGCTCCGCGACGGCGAGCTTGCGACGTCGGTCGAAGGCGGCGCGCATCTCGGCAACGGCGTCCTGCGAGCCACCGAGCGCCTCGAGGGCAGCGAACTGCGCCACGTTGGCCACGTTCGAGGTGATCTGCGACTGCAGCTTGTTGATGCCCTTGGCGATCTCGAGCGGGCAGATCGACCACCCGACCCGCCACCCGGTCATGGCGTAGGTCTTGGCGACCCCGTTGACCACGATGGTGCGCGGCGCCGCTTGCGGTGCGATCACCGGCAGCGAGGTCATGGTCGCGTCGCCGTAGATGAGGTGCTCGTAGATCTCGTCGGTGATCACCCAGATGCCGTGCTCGGCGGCCCAGGCGCCGATGGCCGCGACCTCGTCGGCCGGGTAGACCGCACCGGTCGGGTTCGATGGCGAGACGAACACCAGGATCTTGGTGCGGTCCGTGCGGTGCTCCTCGAGCTGCTCGACCGAGGTCCGAAAGCCCGTCTCCTTGGTGGTCGGCACCGCGACGGGCACCCCGTCGGCCAGCAGGACCTGGGCCGGGTAGCTGACCCAGTACGGCGCGGGGATGAGCACCTCGTCACCGGGGTCGACCAGCGCCTGGAAGACGTTGTAGAGGGCGTGCTTGCCACCGTTGGTGACCGTGACCTGGTCCGGGGCGACCTCGAAGCCGGTGTCGCGGAGGGTCTTGGCCGCGATCGCCTCACGCAGCGCCGGCAACCCGGCGGCGGGGGAGTAGCGGTGGGTGGCCGGGTCGGCGGCAGCACGCTGCGCGGCCTCGACGATGTTGGCCGGCGTCGGGAAGTCGGGCTCACCCGCACCGAAGCCGATGACGGGTTCGCCGGCGGCCTTGAGCGCCTTGGCCTTGGCGTCGACGGCGAGCGTCGGGGACGCTTCCATCTCGGCGATGCGTCGGGCGACAGACACGGGCAGGCTCCGGGAGCTCGGGGACGACGTCCGAGCCTACCGAGGCGCGCTCCGGCCTCGTGACCCTGCGCCACGTTGTCACCACCCACGTTGTCGTGACGGCGGCCGGGCGGTTGACTCCCGGCCTGGGCGCAGCCGCGTCCACCCGATCCCGCCGACGGAGCATCCCTCGATGGCCCCCGACCTCACCATCCCCGACGATCTGCTGCCGGCCGACGGTCGCTTCGGTTGCGGCCCCTCCAAGATCCGGCCCGAGGCGGTGGAGCGCCTGGCCGAGGTGGCCAGCGACCTGCTCGGCACCTCGCACCGCAAGCCCGCCGTCAAGGGGCAGGTCCAGCGGCTGCAGGAGGGCCTGTCCGGGCTGTTCGGCCTGCCCGAGGGCTACGAGGTCCTGGTGACGCTCGGCGGCGCCACGGCGTTCTGGGACGCCGCAGCGTTCGGCCTGGTCGAGCAGCGCTCGCGGCACTACAGCTTCGGCGAGTTCTCCTCGAAGTTCGCCAAGGCGACGGCCGCCGCCCCGTGGTTGTCCGACCCGGACGTCGTCTCGGCCGAGCCTGGGACCAGGCCCACGGCGTCGGCCGCGCCCGCCGACGTCGACGTCCAGGCGTTCACCCACAACGAGACGTCGACCGGTGTCATGCAGGATCCGGTGCGCACCGACGACGCCCTGGTCCTCGTCGACGCGACCTCGGGTGCCGGGGGGCTGCCCGTGGACCTCACCCAGACCGACGTCTACTACTTCTCGCTGCAGAAGGGCTTCGCGTCGGAGGGTGGGCTGACGGTCGCGCTGGTCTCCCCGGCGGCGGTGCAGCGCATCGAGGCGATCGCCGCGTCGGATCGGTACGTGCCGACGTTCCTCGATCTGTCGACGGCGCTGAGCAACGCCCGTCAGCACCAGACCTACAACACCCCGAGCGTCTCGACGGTGTTCCTCGCGGCCGAGCAGGTCGACTGGATGCGTGCCACCTTCGGTGGCCTCGACGGCGTGGTGGCGGCGCAGCGCGAGAAGGCCGCCCACGTCTACGGGTGGGCGAACGACCGGGCGTGGGCGTCGCCGTTCGTCACCGAGGACGCCGCACGATCGCTGGTGGTGGCCACCATCGACCTCGACGACAGCGTCCCGGCCGACGACGTGAACGCCGTGCTGCGGGCCAACGGCGTGCTCGACACCGACGCCTACCGCAAGCTCGGCCGCAACCAGCTGCGCATCGGCATGTTCCCGGCGGTCGACGCCGCCGATCTCCAGGCCTACACCGCCAGCGTCGACTGGGTGGTCGAGCGGCTCGCCTGACCGTCGGCGAGCCGCCCCCGGGTGGCGTCAGGCGATGTGGGGACGGACGTCGTCGGCGGCGTCGGCGCCGTAGACCCTGCCGAGCCGGGTCAGGAACTCGTCGGTGTCGAACTCGTACTCCTGGGTGCCGACGTGCTCGAGGACGTAGGTGGCGACCATCGAGCCGACCTGCGCCGAACGTTCGAGCGGCAGCTTCCAGGCGAGACCGGCGAGGAAGCCGGCGCGGAAGGCGTCACCGACGCCCGTCGGGTCCTCGCGTCGCTGCTCGGGGGCCGCGGGGACCTCGCACACCGGCCCGGCGGCGGTCTCGATGAAGCACCCCTTCGGCCCGAGGGTGGTGACCCGGACCCCGACGCGGGCCAGCACCTCGTCCGAGCTCCAGCCCGTCTTGCTCTCGAGCAGCGCCTTCTCGTAGTCGTTGGTGATCAGGTAGCTCGCCCCGTCGACGAGCTTGCGCACCTGCGGGCCCTCCATCCGCGCCAGCTGCTGGCCCGGGTCGGCCATGAAGGGCAGCTCGAGCTGGCGGCACTCGAGGGTGTGGCGCAGCATCGCGTCGGGGTCGTTCGGTGACACCACGACGAGGTCGAGGGCGCCGACGCGGTCGGCGATGGGCGCCAGCTCGATGAACCGCGCCTCCTCCATCGCGCCGGTGTAGAACGACGACATCTGGTTCTGGTCGAGGTCGGTGGTGCACAGGAACCGGGCGGTGTGCTTGAGCTCGGAGACGTGCACCGCCGACGTGTCGACCCCGTGGCGCTTGAGCCACGCGCGGTAGTCGCCGTCGAAGTCCTGCCCGACGGCCCCGACCAGGATCGGGGTCTGGCCGAGCTGGCCGAGCCCGAAGCTGATGTTCGCGGCGACCCCACCGCGACGGACCTCGAGCTCGTCGACGAGGAACGACAGGCTGACCCGGTCGAGCTGGTCGGCCACGAGCTGCTCGACGAACCGTCCGGGGAAGGTCATCAGATAGTCGGTGGCGATGGAGCCGGTGACGGCGATCCGCACGGTGGCCTCGCGTGAGCTCGGGGGTGGCCGCAGCGTGGGCCGGGAGACGTCTCGGGGCGAGCCCGGTCGTGGCTCGCTCACGGCGCGCAGGGTAGTCGTCGGCGACGGTCCCGCGGCACGGTCGGAGGTCGTGCGCCTATCGGTCAGCCCGAGCGCTCACCGACCAGCGTGGGGGACCGGTGCCTAGGTTCACGCACGGTCGCCACCCGGCGTGGGTGGCCGACCGGGAGCTGAGGGAGCGAGGTGGTGGTGACGCCGGTGACGGATGCTGTGGTGGACCCGGGCGAGGTGGTCGCGGGGCTGCGCCCCCACCTGCTCGTCGACGGCTACGACCTCGTCTTGGACCTCGATCGCTCGCAGGGACGACGCCTCGTCGATGCTCGGGACGGCACGAGCTACCTCGACGCCTTCACCTTCTTCGCCTCCAACGCGCTCGGCATGAACCACCAGGCGCTGACCGCCCCGGAGGTCCAGGCGGCGCTCGGCCGTGCCGCGACGCACAAGCCGTCGAACTCCGACGTCTACACCCCTGAACTGGCCCGGTTCGTCGCCACGTTCGAGCGGGTCCTCGGGGTCCCGCAGTTGCCCTACCTGTTCCTGATCGAGGGCGGCGCGTTGGCGGTCGAGAACGCGCTGAAGGCCGCCTTCGACTGGAAATCACGCCACAACGAGCAGGCCGGTCGCGACCCGGCCCTCGGGACGCGTGTGCTGCACCTGACGGGCGCCTTCCACGGACGCAGCGGCTACACCCTCAGCCTCACCAACACCGACCCGGTCAAGACCGCCCGGTTCCCCACCTTCGACTGGCCACGGATCCCCACGCCCGCGCTGCGCTTCCCGGCCGAACCGGAGGCCACCCGCGCGGCCGAGGACGCCGCGCTGGCCGCGGCGCGCGACGCCTTCGCCGCGACCCCGCACGACGTGGCGTGCACCATCGTCGAACCCATCCAGGGCGAGGGCGGCGACAACCACCTCTCGGAACGCTTCCTCACCGAACTCCAGGCCCTCACCCACGACCACGACGCCCTCTTGGTGTGCGACGAGGTCCAGACCGGCGTCGGCATGACGGGCACCCCGTGGGCCTTCCAGCAGCTCGGCCTCACGCCCGATCTGGTCGCCTTCGGCAAGAAGACCCACGTGTGCGGCGTGATGGGCGGCGGTCGACTGGACGAGATCGAGACCCACGTCTGGAAGGTTTCGAGCCGCATCAACTCGACCTTCGGTGGGGGACTGGTCGACCTCGTCCGCGCCACCGTCGTGCTCGAGACCATCGAGCGTGACGGATTGATCCCCGCCGCGGGCCGGCTCGGCCACCACCTCCTCGGCCGCCTGGAGGGCCTGGCAGCGCAGCACGCGGCGGTCACCCAGCCCCGCGGACGCGGCCTGTTCGCCGCGGTCGACCTGCCCGACGCGGCGACCCGCGACGCGGTCATCGCCCACCTGTTCGCCGTCGAGCGCGTCATGCTGCTGCCCTGCGGCGACGCCGCGGTGCGCTTCCGCCCACCGTTGACGGTGACCACCGACGAACTCGACGAGGCCGTCGACGCGCTCGAGCGCGCCGTCGTGGCCGTCACCACCCGCTGAGGAGCACCACCGTGTCCGACACCACCGCACCGAGCACCGCGACCCTCGACCTGGCCAGCCGCATCGACGGCGAGCAGGTGGCCGGGGCCACCACCATCGAGAACCCGAACCCCGCGCGCCTCGACGAGGTCGTCAGCCGGGTGCAGCTGGCGGACGCGGCGACCTTCGCGCGCGCCTGCGAGCGTGCGGTCGACGGGCAGCGCGCCTGGCGGCGCATGCCTGCTCCGGTCCGCGGCGCCGCGATCGGCGACCTCGGCCGCATCATCAGCGCCAACAAGGAGGCGCTGGCCGCCCTGGTGACTCGCGAGATCGGCAAGCCCTACCCCGAGGCCCTGGGCGAGGTCCAGGAGGTCATCGACACCTGCGTCTTCTTCGCGTCGGAGGGCCGACGGCTGTACGGCATGACGGTCCCCTCCGAGATGCCCGACAAGCAGCTGTTCACCTTCCGCCGGCCGGTCGGGGTCATGGCGGTCATCACCGCGGGCAACTTCCCGATCGCCGTGCCGTCCTGGTACCTCGTGCCGGCGCTGCTGGCCGGCAACGCGGTCGTGTGGAAGCCGGCCGACTACGCGCCCGCCATCGCCGACGCGTTCGCCCGGTGCGTCGCGGCCGCCGGCATCCCGACCGAGGCGCTGCAGGTGGTCCACGCCGACGGACCCACCACCTCCGCCGGCCTCGAGCAGGCGCTCGCCGCCGGACACGTGCAGAAGGTGGGCTTCACCGGGTCGTCACCGGTGGGCCGGTCCATCGCGGCGATGTGCGGCCAGCACCTGGTCGCCCCGACCCTCGAGCTCGGCGGGAAGAACCCGCTGGTGGTCCTGCCCGACGCCGACCTCGATCTCGCCGTCGAGGGCGCCCTGTTCAGCGGGTTCGGGACCGCGGGCCAGCGTTGCACCTCCCTCGGCGTGGCGATCGTGCACGAACAGGTCCACGACGAGTTCCTCGCCCGGTTCACCGCCGCCGTCGAGTCGGCGGCGATCGGCGACCCGACGGGCGAGGTCCTGTACGGCCCCATGCTCAGCCAGCGGTTCGGTGACGCGTTCGAGCGGTGGCTCGAGCACATCGAGCCGCACCACCGCGTGTCCGGGTCGACGGGCACCGGTCGGATCACGTCGGCCAACCCGCGGGACGGTTTCGTCGGCGATCCCGATGCCGGGATCTTCGAGCACCCGGTCATCGTCGACGGGGTCACCATCGATGACACGCTGTACCGCGAGGAGACGTTCGGGCCGATCGTGCCGGTGGTGACGGCGGCGTCGTTCGACGAGTGCCTCCACCTGGCCAACGCGCACGGCTACGGCCTGTCGAGCGCGATCTACACCCGCGACGCGAGCGCGGCGTTCCGGTTCGCCGAGGGGGTGACCGCCGGGATGCTGTCGATCAACAACTCCACGTCGGGCGCCGAGGCACACCTGCCCTTCGGCGGGAACGGCAAGTCCGGCAACGGCGCCCGGCAGTCCGGCGTGTGGGTGCTCGACCAGGTGACCCGCTGGCAGTCGGTCAACTGGGACCACTCCGGCAAGCTCCAGAAGGCGCAGATGGACGTGGCGACCGTGCCGGCCGACCTCGACTTCCGGGTGGAGGTCGCTCAGCCGTCCAACGGCACGGGCTGATCGGACGGCAGGCCCGGTAGCCCGTCGAGGCTGACGGCGTTGCGTTCGCGGTGGTAGCGCGCGAAGTACGCCTCGTCGCGCCGCAGGTGCGACCGGTCGAGCACGTCACGGTCACCGACCAGCGTCATCTCCGGCACCGAGAAGCCGCACGAGTCCGAGATCCGCGTCGCCTCGAGCACGATGATGGACCGCTGACCGTGGGTGCGTTCCTTGCTGAACCGGCCGCGCAGTTCGGCGAACTCACCATCGCCGGGTAGCACGACCCGGCCGCGGCCGTGGATGCGCACGATCCGCGGTGGGCCCTCGAACGCGCACCACATCAGCACGAGGCGACCGTTCTCGCGGACGTGGGCGATCGTCTCGGTCCCCGACCCCGTGTAGTCGAGGTAGGCGACACGGTGGTCGTCGAGCACCGTGAAGGTCCCGGCCATGCCCTTGGGGGAGACGTTCACGTGGCCGTCACCGTCGAGCGGTGCGGACCCGACGAACAGCACGGGCTGGCGCGCCAGCCAGGCGCGCAGGTCGTCGTCGATGCGGTCGTACACGGCGCCCACGTGGGCCCCCCTCGGTCGTGTCCGTTCGTGGTGTCTGTGCGGCTGATCAGTCCGCGCGGCCGCGCAGGAAGCGTTCCACCTCGGCGGCGATCTCGTCCCCGGACGGCACCTGCTCCGGGGTCATGCCCTGGAGCGGTCCGGGCTCGGCGTCGAGCTGCTGCTGTCGCTCGGCCTCGAGCACCGCGTCGTACATGGCCTCGAGGCCGCGCACGTGCTCGGTGATCTCCTCGGAGGCGGCCGCGGCCTCGTCGAGTTGGACGCGCTGTTCCTCGATGGCGTCCTCGAAGCCCGAGACGTCCACCGGCGTCCCGGTGTAGGCCGAGAGCCGTTCGAGCAGCGCCTTGGACGCCGCGGGGTAGTCGGTGGCGACGTAGTGCGGCAGCCGGGCCCACAGCCCGAGGGTGGTGAGGCCGGCCGTTCGCAGCTGCGCCTCGATGGCGACCTGACACGAGGCCGGTACGACGACCTGCTCGTGGGGTCGACCGAAGCGTGCCAACAGGTCCGTGTCCGAGGAGGTGGAGATCAGCTGGACCGGGCGGGTGTGGGGGATCGGGCCGGGGATGCTGCCGAGACCCACGTAACGTCCGACGCCGAGCGCCTCCGCGAGTTCGATGAGGTCGTCGGCAACGGCGCGCCACCGCAGGTCCGGCTCGGCGCCACCGACGACCACCAGCTTCGGCCCGGCTGGTGGGGTGACGAGGTCGACGTGCAGTTCGGGCCAGCGCGGCACGCCGAGCTGACCTCGGTCGATCTCGAGCACGGGTCGCCGGTCGCGGTAGTCGAACAGGGCGTCCGGATCGAAGACGCCGAGCTCGGTGACCTCGAACTGGTCGAGCAACAGCTCGGCAGCCGTGGTGCCCGCGGCGCCGGCGTCTGTCCAGCCGTCGAGCGCGACGACGATGACCGGGTCGGGTCCGGCGTCGGGAAGGTCGGCGGCGAGTCGAAGGAGTCTCATGCCGCGAGCCTACGGCGGGCGTGTGGTGTGCCGCCGGACCCTCCGCCCGTTCGGCGCAGGTCCGTCGCCCGTTCGATCGCCGGCGAGGTCGACACCGAGCTGCCCGGACGCGACGGAGGGGCGGCCACGAGCGGCCGCCCCTCCGTCATCACAGCTCGGAGGATCAGAGGTCGCCAGGGCGAACCGTGCCGCGGTTGTTGCCCTTCGCGCGGGTAGCAGCCTTGGCGATGATCTCGGACACGTGCTGGTTGAGCGCGTCGACGAACTCCGAGGACATGCGCACGTCCTGGGCCTTGATGGCCTCCTTGACCTTGGAGGCCACGACGACGTTGCCGACCGACGCGGCCGACGTCGCCTTCTTGGTGGCCTTCTTGGTGGCCTTCTTGGTCGACTTCTTGGCGGTGGCCTTCTTGGCCGTCGCCTTCTTCGCGGTGGCCTTCTTGGCCGTCGCCTTCTTCGCGGTGGCCTTCTTGGCGGTGGCCTTCTTGGCCGCGGCCTTCTTGGCGGGTGCCATGGCTTGTCGGTCCTCCGAGTCGGGTGTCGTACCACCCGGACGGCGGTACACGCGCGGGACCGTAACCGTCCGTTCCTCGCTCGCCTAGCACCTTCTGCACCGACCTTCTGCCGAGGATGGGCGTATCGGTCCACGATCTGCCCACTTCGGGGTGCGCGCTAGCGTCGTCCGACGACAGGTGCAGCCCGTCCCGTCGGTGCGAGCAGAGCCCGACGGATCCGCCGCATCCCGCCACCGGAGGCCACCCACGTGCCATCCGTCGAGCCCGACCTCACCACGGACGTCGCCCGGTGGCTGATCAGCGATGCGGGGCTCGACGCCATCACGCAGGCCGACGCCGACCTCCAGGCGGGTCGCAGCGAACTGCAGGTGGTGACAGCGCGACGACGCGACGGGCTCGATGCGCCGCAGGCGGCTGCTGCGGTCGGTGCTGCGCAGGCGCGTGGCCGAGCCCGAGCACGCTGGCCCGACGCGGACCGGCTGGTGTTCACCCGGACGGGTCTCGAACAGGCCAGCGATCCCACGGTCAGCGCGTGGCGAGCACGGCGGTTCGAGGCCTGCGCGGCGGTCGAGGACCGTGCTGCCGGCTGCGGCGGGGACACGCTCGCGCTGGCCGCCACGAGCGGCCACGTCACCGCTGTGGACCTCGACGAGGGCAGGCTCGTACTCCTCGCCCACAACGCCGCCGTCCGCGAGTTGTCGGTGACGACCGTCGTGGCCGACGCGCTCCAGCGGCCCGCCCCGTCCGACGGGCCGGTCCACGTCGATCCCGGTCGACGTGCCGGTGGACGGCGGGTGCGGCGCCTGGCCGACCACCGCCCGTCGGTGCCGGCGCTCGTGGACCACCTCCGTGACGTGGCGGCACGGGCGGGCCTCGCGATCGTCCTCGGCCCGGCGGTGGATCCCGAGGACGGCGACCTGCCTCCGGGCGCCGAGCTCGAGTTCGTCCAGGTCGGTGGGCAGCTGGTCGAGGCCGTGGCGTGGACCGGCGCCCTGCGCGATGCGGCCAGCCATCGGACCGCCACCATCCTGCCGGCCCCGACCGCGACGGACTCCCCCGCCGCTGCGGACGCCCCCACGCCGGTGACCCGGTCGCGCGGACCCCGTGGTCCCCGCCTGCCGGTGGGTCCGGTCGGTGACCTCCTGGTCGAGGTCGCGCCGGCGGCGGTGCGGGCCCGGCTGCACGACGAGCTCGGTGCGGAGATCGGGGCGCGACGGCTCAGCACACGGCGGGCGCTGCTGACCGTCGACGGCGACCTCGCCACCTCGCCCTGGTGGCGGGCGCGACGCGTCGAGACCGTGCTGCCCGCCGGCGCTCGGGCGATCCGGCGCTGGTTGCGCGGCGCTGACGACCGACCCGTCGAGCTCGTCCTGCACGGCGTGGCCGTCGAACCGAGTGCGTTCCTGCGGGAACTGGGGCGTCCCCGGACCGGGCCGGGGGGCCGGCGGATCGAGCTCGTACGCGGTGATGAAGGGGCGTTCGCGGTCATCACGGCCCCGCCTGGCCGGTGACCTGACGGGCACCGGCGCAAGGAGATGGTCGTCCTGCCCCGGGGTGACGCTGCCGACAGGTACGCTCACCACATGGATGACACCACCGCCCCCGCCTCCACGGCTCTGGCCGACGCTCGCCTCGACGAGCGCCGCGACTGCACCCGTTGTGATGGCTCGCAGCACCTCGTCGGTGCCTTCGATGGCCTCGGCAAGTACCGCTGCGACACGTGTGAGATGATCGTGGGGTTCGATCTCGACGCCTCCCCGGCCGAGTTCCTCCTCGACCGGGGCCTGCCGCGCACCTACACCAAGGACGTCTTCGGGCCGCAGCTGACGGGTCCCGAACGTCGGCTCAACTGACGAGCGCGTGCCGGACCCGGTCACCTGCGCCGACTGCGGTGCGAGCTTCACCCCGAGGGCCGAGCTGTTGGAGCGGTTCCCCGGGTGGACGCCGCGCACCTGCCCGTCGTGCTACCGCAAGGGCAGCGGTGGCGGGCGACCTCGCGGCGGCGGACGCTCCTCGGTGGCGGCCCCGCAGCTGACCCTGGACCAGGCACGGCAGCTGCCGGCCAGCGGACCCGACAGCGGGCTGTTCACCGACGGTGGCTGCGTCCCCAACCCCGGTCCTGGCGGCTGGGGCGCCGTCTACGTGGTCGACGGCGAGGTGGTCGACGAGGCGCACGGCCACGATCCGGCGACGACCAACAACCGCATGGAGCTGACCGCGATCGCCCGCGGGATCGAGCTGGTCCCGGTGGGCACGCCGTGCATCGTCTGGTCCGACTCCAACCTCGCGGTCCGGACCGTGAACGAGTGGGCCGCCGGGTGGGAGCGGCGCGGCTGGAAGCGCAAGGCCGGTCCCGTGGAGAACCTCGACCTGGTCCGGCCGCTCTACGAGGCCATGCGCAGCCGTCCCGAGCTCGAGCTGCGGTGGATCAAGGCCCACGCCGGACACCGCTGGAACGAGTACGCGGACGCGCTGGCCAACACCTGGAACACCGCGGGCACCTGAGTTCGTCGACCGGCCTGCGAGGTCCGGCCGTCAACCGACGCCGAGCAGCCGTGCGAGCGCCGTGACCCCGGCCCCGAGGACCACCACGAGGCCGAACGGTGCGCCGCGCCAGACGGCGACCGCCGCCACGCCGACGCCGAGCAGGCGGGCGTCGAGCTGCAGACCGCCGTCGCCGCCGCCGACGGTCTGGGTGGCCACGAGCGCGGCGAGCAGCGCGGCTGGGAGCAGATCGGCCACGCGTGCCAGGCCGGGCGACAGCTCACGGCCGGCGGCGGCGACGGGGCCGACGGCCTTGAACGCGAAGGTGCCGGCGGCCAGGAGCACCATGGCGATCAGGGTCGGGCTCACGCTCGTTCCTCGTCGGTCGTCGGCGACCGGTCCGTCGCCTCGTCCTGGGTCCGAGGCGCGTCCGGTGCCGCTCGCAGGCCGGCGAACGCGCCGAGGGCCGCCGCCAGCAGTGGCAGGCCAGCGGGCACGAAGGGGGTGAGCGCGACCGCGAGGAGCGCCCCGGCAGCCGCGGCCCGTCGGCCCGCCGAGCTGCGCAGCCAGGGGGCCAGCAACGCCACGAACCCGGCGGGGAACGCCGCATCGAGGCCGAACACCTCGGGATCACCACCGATGAGTTGACCGCCGTAGGCACCGACCGCGGTCATGACGATCCACGCGGTGGCCACCGACGCGCCGATGCGACGGAACCTGGCGGTCACCTCCGCGGGTGGGGCGCCGCGGGCGGCGGCGCCGACCGCCAGGGCGACGGACTCGTCGACGACCAGGTAGGCGTCCGCCAGACGACGGGGGAGCGGTCCCCGGGGCAGCGCCCGCGAGATGGCCAGCCCGAACGCGACGTAGCGGACGTTGAGCAGCAGGCCGCCGATCGCACCGGTCAGCGGGTTGCCACCGGCGGCGAGCACCGCGACGAACGCGAACTGCGACCCACCGGCCAGCACGAGCAGGCTCGAAAGGGTCGCGATCGCCGGTGACAGCCCGGCGGCGGTGGCCAGGACCCCGTAGGACAGCCCGTACGCGCCCACGGCCAGCCCCACGGCCACCGTCTCGCTCCAGCCGGGAGCGGCCCCGCTGGTGGCGGGGGCGGTCGCGATCGTCCGGTTCACTGGAGGCATCGGTCGGTAGTCTGGACGAGGCGTGGCGTCCTGTCGAACCGGACGCCGCGTCCGGTGCACGGAACGCGCGGACGTCCTGCGCCGAGGCCCGCTCGCCGAGATCACCGAGGAGCACGGACGTGGATCGCACCGACGGCGCAGCAGAGGACCCGGCCGACGCGGCCCAGCTGCGGGAGAGGGTCGCGGCGAGCGTCCGCGAGCGCCGGCTCCGGGACGGCCGGAGCCTGGCCGAGCTGGCGTCCGCCGCCGGCATCGGCAAGTCGACCCTCCACGCGATCGAGACGGGGGACGCCAACCCGTCCATCGAGACCATCTGGGCGCTCGCCCGAGCGCTCGCCGTCCCGTTCGGGGATCTGCTCGACCCGCCGGCCCCGGCGGTCCGGGTCGTGCGGGCAGGGGAGGGGCCGCGCATCGACGCGGCCGAGGGGGCGGGGATGGTGGCCCACCTGGTGGCGACCACCGGCTGCGGTGCGCGCACCGAGTGGTACGTCGTCGATGTCGCCGTCGGTGAGTCCCCGCCGCGCGACGGCCACACGACCGGGACCGTGGAGCACGTCTACGTCGTGGCCGGCACGCTGCGGGTCGGGCCCGACGCGGCGCCCATCGACCTCGAGGCCGGCGACCTGGCCACCTTCCCCGGGGACGTCACCCACCGCTACGAGGCCCTCGCGGAGGGCACGCGCGCGCTGCTCCTGGTCGAGTACCCCTAGCGTCCACCTGCCGCGCCGATCGTCCGCCGCACCGTCGTCCCGCTGTCCGAGGAGCATCCGTTGGCCGCTGTCGTGACCGAGGGCTTGCGCCGCCGGTTCGGGACCACCGACGCGCTCGCGGGCGTCGACCTCGAGGTCGCCGAGGGCGAGGTCATGGGCCTGCTCGGACCGAACGGTGCCGGCAAGACCACGCTCGTGCGGATCCTGGCGACCCTGCTGCCCCCGACGTCCGGTCGTGCGTGGGTCCTCGGTCACGAGGTGACCGCCGACCCCGCCGCGGTCCGCGAGCGCATCGGGCTCACCGGCCAGTACGCGGCCATCGACGGGCTGCTGACCGGGCGTGAGAACCTCGCCATGTTCGGGGAGCTGTTCCACCTCTCCGCCCGCGATGCCCGCCGGCGCGCCGACGAACTGCTCGAGCGGTTCGACCTCGGCGACGCCGCAGACCGACGTGCGAGCGGCTACTCCGGGGGCATGCGGCGACGGCTCGACCTCGCCTCGTCGCTGCTGGTGCGCCCTCGGCTGCTGTTCCTCGACGAACCGACGACCGGGCTCGACCCTCGCAGCCGCAACACGATCTGGCAGGTCACCCGCGAGCTGGTCCAGGAAGGCACGACGCTGCTGCTGACCACCCAGTACCTCGAGGAAGCCGACCAACTCGCGGATCGGATCGCGGTCATCGACCACGGCCGGATCATCGCCGAGGGGACGGGTGACGAGCTCAAGGATCAGGTCGGGGGACAGGTGGTGGAGGTGCGCCTCACCCACCCCGGCGAGAGCGAGCGCGTCCTCGCGATCCTGCCCGGAGCCGAGCTGGTGGGGGCGGACCGGATCCACGTGGGCGTCGGCGAGCAGCCAGCGCTGGCGGCGCTCGCGCGGGTGGCCGACGTGCTCGCGGCCGAGGAGGTGGACGTCCGGGGTGCGGGGCTCGCCCGCCCGACCCTCGACGATGTCTTCCTCGAGCTGACCGGCCACCCGGCACCGGTCGACGAGGTCACCGTCGACCCGGGGGAGGACGTGGCGTGACCGCGCGGACGCCGCCGCTCGCTGACGCTGCCCCACCGAGCCTGGACGCATCGGCGCGGCCGGCCCGCCCCCGGTGGTGGTGGGCCGGCCGTGACACCTGGACGGTCACCAAGCGCAACCTGCGCCACTTCGTGCGACAGCCTCGGCTCCTGGTGTTCTCCACCGTGCAGCCGGTCATGTTCGTCGTGCTGTTCGCCTTCGTCTTCGGGGGTGTGGCCACCACGGCGCTGCCCGAGGGGACCACCTACATCGACTTCCTGATCCCCGGCATCTTCGTGCAGTCGGCCGCCTTCCGGACCACCCAGACGGCCGTCGGTCTCGCCGAGGATCTCGAGCGCGGTGTCGTCGACCGGTTCCGGTCGCTGCCGATGGCGCGGGTCGCGGTCCTGGCGGGCCGGACGGGCGCTGACCTCGTGCGCAACGTGGCCGTGCTGCTGCTGATGGCGGGGGTCGGTTACCTCATCGGGTTCCGGTTCAGCGAGGGCGTCCTCGCCGCCGTCGGCAGCTTCGCGGTGGTCGCCCTGTTCGGGTTCTCGTTGAGCTGGGTGTTCGTCTACGTCGCCCTGCACGCGCCGGGGGCCGAGACCGCCCAGTCCGCCGGGTTCGTGACCATCTTCCCGTTGGTGTTCGCCTCGTCGGTGTTCGTGCCCGTCGAGACGATGCCGGGTTGGCTCCAGGTGTTCGCGGCCAACAGCCCGGTCACCGCTGCGGCGGACGCGGCACGTGGGCTGGCGATCGGAGGGCCACTGGCCCGGCCGATGACGATGACCTTGGCGTGGTGCATCGGCCTGTTGCTGGTGGCCGTGCCGCTCAGCAGTCGGCGCTACCAGCGCATGACCTGACGGAGCCTGCGCTCAGCCCGCGTCGCTGAGCGCCCGCCTGGCGGCACGCCGGTGGCGTCGGGCGAGCAGCGCCCCGGCTCCGGCTCCGAGCAGGACCCCGATGTCGAGCCCGATGAGCGCCGCGAACGTCAACACGGGACCGGTGACACCGATCAACGCACCGACGCCAACGCCCGCGGCGGAGCCCGCGACCGCGCCGATGCCGAGCAGACCACCGTACGAAGCGCTGGCGGGGACGACGACCGCCGCACCGTCCCAGGAGCTGCTCGCCGTGGAGGCCGCGGGGGCGACCGCTGGAGACAGAACGCCGGTGACAGGCCGCTGGGGGATCGCCCGGTCGGCGATGGATCCAGCACGCTCGCTGGAGACCTCGAAACGCTCCATCACGGTCACGGTGGCTCGTCCTCCCGGCGGGGGTCCTGCGGGTCCGTCGCGGGCCACCACGGGTGTGTCACCTTCCGTGGGACCTCTACTTCCTCAATCGGCCACGCCTGCGCCCCACTAGAGCGACGAGGGTACTGTTCTGGCCTGACGGACGGAACCGCGCGTCCAACGCTCGTTCCCGCCGCGCTGGCCCCTCCCAGAGGGCTAGGGGCCGGGGCCGTTCGGCGGCGCGACCTGACCCGCTCGCCCCAGCAGTGCGGTTGCCGTGCTGCGCACCTGGAGACGGACGACCCGAAGCCCGTCGTCATCGTGTCGAACGATGCTCGCAACCGTTCCCGGTTCGAGTGGGTCCACGTCGTGCGCATCACGTCGCGTCCGAAGCGGCCGTTGCCGACCATCGTCGAACTCGGTGATGCCGACGCACCGTTCACCGGGCGGCTGATGGCCGACGAACTGGAACTCGTCCACCAGGACGACCTGGAGGATCGTCGTGGTTCGCTCAGCCGTCAGACGATGCATGCGTTGGACGAGGCCCTCAGACGGGTGCTGGCCCTCTGAGGGGCCCGCTCCCGAAGCCCGCGGAATCCCCCATAAGCGACATTACGTAAACCAACGGTTCCGGCACCCCTCCCCACCCGTTCAGCTGCTGAGGGCGAGTGCCACGCCGCACAGCAGACCGCCGGGGGCGGTCACCATCACGACGCGGGTGAAGATCCGAGCCGGTCGTGCCGCGCCGACCGCGACGGCCACCGACGCGGCCCCTGCGGCCAGGAACGCGCCGGCGACGGTCAACGCGGCGATCCCGGCCGCCTGCTCGACGGCCGTGGGCGGGGTGAACATGCCGCCCACACCGATGAGCCCGATCAGGACGGCCGTGTAGGTCGCCAGCGCCGACACGATCGCGCCGGCGCCCCCAGCGACGAGGAGCAGTCCACGGGCAGGCCGAGCGGGCTCGGCGGCAGGAGGCCGCTCCCACACCGGCGGCTCCACACCCGCTCCTCGACGACGCACCCCGAAGGGAGCGAGCAGCGTACGACGGTCCGGTCGGGAACCTTCGGACGTCGTGTGCCGACCGACGTCTCGTGTCGGGCAGGTGGAGCGCCTGGAGGCGGTCATCGCCGCGCCCATCCGCTCCACCTCCTCGGGGTGCTCGCGGAGCGTCGGCCGTCCACGCCGGGAATGTCAGGACATGCCGCTCCGTTGACGCGGATGTGCAGTGCCCCACTGCCGCTCCCACACCCCTGGAGGACGCCTCGTGGCGACCGTGGACCTGACCGCCGAGACCTTCCCGAGCACCATCGACGACCACGACATCGTCCTGGTCGACTTCTGGGCGTCGTGGTGCGGTCCGTGCCGCACGTTCGGCCCGATCTACGAGCAGGTGTCTGCCGGCCACGACGACATCGTCTTCGGCAAGGTCGACACCGAGGCCGAGCAGCAGCTCGCCGCCGAGTTCAACATCCGGTCCATCCCGACCCTCGCCATCATCCGCGACAGCGTCGTGGTGTTCTCCCAGCCCGGCGTCGTCCCGGCCGAGGCGCTCGAGGACCTGATCGGTCAGGTCCGCTCCCTCGACATGGACGAGGTCCGTCGCGAGATCGCGGCACAGTCCGCCTGACCGTGCACACGATCGGTCGCAACGAGGAGGCCCTGACGTGCGCAGACTGACGCTGACCACCATGGCCATGGCCGCGTTCGGCGCGCTCCTGGCTGGTTGTGGCACGTCGAACCCCGACGCCGCGTCGGCCACCGGATCCGACGCGGCGACGGTGGAGGCCGTCGCAGCGCAGGCTGACGGGCGCGTGGTGATCGACGTGCGTACCCCGGAGGAGTTCGATGCCGGCCACGTCGACGGTGCGCTGCTGATCGACGTCCAGCAGCCGGACTTCGAGGCGCGGGTGTCCGAGCTGCCGCTCGACGAGGCCTACTTCGTCTACTGCCGCACGGGCAACCGATCGGGGCAGGCGATCGAGCGCATGCGCGAGCTCGGGTTCACCGACCTGGTCAACGGCGGTGGCTTCGACGAGCTCGCCGAGGCGGGGCTGGACACCAGCACCTCCTGACCCGCCAGGTGGAGCGGATGGGTGCCGTCAGGACCGCGTCCATCCGCGCCACCTCGCTCAGGAGATGGAGACCTCGAAGCCGCCACTCTCGCCGGCGAACCCGCGGATGCTCAGGCGGTAGGTGCCGGCCTCGAGGTCGACCTCCAGCAACGGGTCGAGGTCGTCGCCACCGACGCGCTGGACCCCGCTCCCACCCCGGTCGTCGTTGAACGCTCGCGTGTCGCCGGACCCGTCCCGCAGTTCGGCGACCCCGTCGAAGCCACCCTGGCCACGTACATCGATCGTGACGTCGCTGAACGCGTCGATCACGAGATCGACCTCGAACGCACCGTCCCAAGGGACGCTGCCGCTGACGACGTCACCGACCCGCACCTCGCCGCCGAACTCCACGTCGCCCGCGGTGCCACCGAAGTCATCGCCGTCGAACGCTGTGCCACCGAAGTCATCGCCGTCGAACGCGGAGATCCCGCTGAACACGCCGATCGACACGAAGGCGACACCGGCCAGGACGACGAAGGCCGCGATCCCGACGAGGAGCAGGCCGGTACGCGCACCCTTGCTCGATCGCGTTGGTTCCACCGGGTCCCACGAGGTCGGGCTCGACGTGTCGGCCCACCCGCCGCTGGTGTCGCCCCAGGTGGGGGTGGCCCCAGGCGCTCCCGGCGGTGGCGTGGACGGGGCGGACGCGGTCCCCGACGACGCGGCGGCGAACCCTGCGCCACCAGCCACTGCCCCGCTCCCCCACACCGGGCCACCGTCCGCTGCCCCTGGGGGCGGCACGGTCGGAGGTCCGGGCGACTCGGACACCGCAGGTGGATCGGGCTCTACGGCCGTGGAGACCGGTTCCGGATCGGGCGCAGGCACCGGATCGGGCGCAGGTGGCGGTTCGGGTTCGGGTGCCGGTTCGGGCTCCGCAGCAGCGGGAGCCGGTTCCGGGTCGGGCTCAGGAACCGGTTCGGGCTCCACCGCAGCGGGAACCGGTTCCGGGTCGGGCTCGGGCGTCGGTTCCGGCTCGGCCTGGGAGGTGGCCTCTGGCTCGGTGATGACGTCGGTGACGTCCGGCTCGGCTTGCTCGGCGGGTGCGAACGCCGGGTCGGGCGTGACGTGGTCGGTCCACCGCTCACCGTCCCACCAGCGCAACTGGCCGGTGACGCCGCTCGGATCGGTGTACCAGCCGGCTACTGCGCTCACGTATCGCTCCTGACCCCGTCGGGCGGACCCGCCCGGTCGACCTCGCCCTACCCCTCGTAGCACGGGAGGACTGTAGAGCAACGTCGGCACGGAGCGGGGTGCGAGGGCTAGTGTCGGGACACAACGCACCTTCGATGAGGCGGCGGTGTGGAGCACAACTCGCGGTGGCTGGAGCGTCCGACGCTCGAACGACGGCTCGATGCGGCCCTCACCCACCGGTTGACGACGCTGACGGCGGCGGCCGGGTACGGCAAGTCCGCCCTGCTCGACCGCTGGGGCGCGGCCGTCGGCGCCGTCCACCACCGGCTCGGCCCGGAGGACGGCGACCTGGTGCCGTTCGCCAGGCACGTGGTCCGGGCGATCCGTGCCAGGGTCCCCGACCTGCCCCGCGAGCTGACCCAGGCGCTCGACGGGCCCCTCGGCCCGTCGGCACCGACCGACGCGGCAGCCCGGGCGACCGGCCTGGCGAGCCTCCTCAGCGAGTCGCTCCAGGGCGAGCTGCGACGCGACCTCGTGCTCGTCCTCGACGACATCGGGCACCTGGACGCCGGGAGCGCGTCGGCGCAGTTCCTCGACATGCTGCTGCGCAGCGGGCCGCACCGTCTGCACCTCGTGACGGCCTCGCGCACCGCACCGCCCTTCGCGATCGAGCGCCTCCGCGGGCAGCAGCAGGTGCTGGAGTTCACCGCCGCCGACCTCACGCTCGACCGTGACCAGGTCCGCCGGTGGACGGCCGCGGTCGCGGGGACCGACGGTGCCATCGCCGACACCATCGCCGAGCGCACCGGCGGCTGGCCCGTCGCGGTGATCGCGCTCGCCCGCCAGCTCGAAGGTCGGACCGACGCGACCTCCCCGGACGACCCGGTGCTGGCCGATCCCCTGCCGGCCTACCAGCAGCTGGTCGTCGACGCCTTCGACGCCGCCTCGCCCGAGGGCCGTCAGCTGACGCTGTTGGCGACCGCCGTCCCTCACCTCTCCCCCGCCCTCGCCCAGGCGGTCGGCCTGCCGCCCGACGAGCTCACGGTCGTGCACCGGGCGGGGCTCCTGCTCGACCTCGCCCCGGACGTCGTGGACGGTTACCGCGCGACGCCGGCGGCACGGGCCGCGCTCGGTGGGCGTGCTGCCACCGACCCCGAGACCGCCGCTCTCGTCGCCGCGGCGGTGTCCTGGTTCCTGGATGCCAGCCGGCCCGACCTCGCCCTGGACACCCTCCTCGGACGGGACGACATCCCCGCGCTGGAGGGGCTCCTCGGCACCTACGGGTCGGACCTGGCGACGGGGCGGGCCGCAGCGACGTTGATCAGGGCGTTGGAGGGCCCGGCCGCCGAGTTCGGAGCGACCGCATCCGGCCGACGGCTGCTCGGCCTCGCCCGGCACACGGTCGGTGACTGGGACCGCGCGCAGGGGCTGCTGGCCGCGAGCCTCCACTCGACCAAGACCGACGCGACCGTGGCGTGGCGGCTCGGGCTCCTGCACCACATGCGGGGCGAGCTCGACGAAGCCCTGCCGATCTACGACCAGGGTCGTCACGGCCTGCCGACAGCCGAGGCGATCATCTGCACCGCGATGTACGCCACGGCCCGGTGGCTGCGCGGCGAACGCGACGCGTGCGCCGAGGCGGCCCACGAGGCGTTGGACCGTGCGCTCCAGCTCGGCGAGGACCGGCCGCTGGCATCGGCCCACACCGTGCTGGCGATGCTGGCCGCCCTCGACGGGCAGCGCCGCGCCAACGACGCCCACTACCTGCGCGCCATCGAGCACGCCGAACGAGCCGGAGACGTCTTCCAGCTCGTGCGCATCCGGGTCAACCGCGCCTCGCACCACATCGAGGAGGGCAACTACACCGAGGCGCTGGTCGAGCTCGACCGCGCCGGGTCCCTCGCCGAGGTGACCGGCTTCAGTCCCTTCACCGCCGTCGCGTTGTCCAACCGCGCCGAGGCGCTCGTCCACCTCGGCCGGCTCGAGGAGGCGGCGGCCGACGCGACCGAGGCCGTGGCGATGTGGCGGGCGATCGGTTCGCGCCTGGTGGTCTACGGCCTCGAGCAGGTCGGGATGGTCCAGGCACTGCGCGGCGACCGCGCCGGTGCGGCTGCGACCCTGCAGGCCGCGGTCGCGGAGGCCGAGTCGGCGTCGGATGCGCAGGGCCTGGTGTCCTCGCTGGCGGCCTTCGCGGACGTGATCCGTGACGACGACCCGGCCGAGGCGCTCGCCACCGGCCGCCGTGCCGTGGCCGAGGGCACCGGCATGGCCTACGTGGCGGCGTGCCTGGCCACCACCCGAGCTGCCATCGCCGCGGGCGAGCGCGCGGTGGCCCGCGAGCACCTCGAGCGGGCGCGGGACGAGGCGGTCACGCGTCGCGACGCACCGGCCCTCGCGGCCGTCACCGAGCTACGGGCGACGCTCGACGGCGACGAGGACCTGGCCCGCGAGGCCGTCCTGGCCTGGGGCGAGCTCGACGATCCCATCGCGCGGGCAGGTGCCGAGCTGACCGTCGCCGAGATCGTCGTGGGCCAGGGTGAACGGCAGGACGTGGTGGCCGCGACGGCCGAGCGGGTCGCGAGCGAACTGCACGCCATCGGGTGCCGGGTGTACGACGACCGGGTGGCTCGCCTGCAGCCCCGGGGGGTCAGCCGCCACGAAGGGGCGGCCGTCACCGTCCAGACCCTCGGCGGGTTCCGGGTGCTGCGCGACGGGGTGGCCATGGCCCGCAGCGACTGGCAATCGCGCAAGGCCCGGCTGCTGATCAAGCTGCTCGCCAGCCAGCACGGCAGGGCCACGTCACGTGACTGGCTCGCTGAACAGCTGTGGCCCGACACCGACCGCGAGGTCGCCGACCGCCGCCTCCGGGTGCTGGTCTCGACCGTCCGCGGCCTCCTCGACCCCGACCGTCTCCACCCGGGCGACCACTTCCTGGTCAGCGACCAGGACGCCATCCACCTCGACCTGCGTCACGTCACCCTCGACGTCGTGCAGCTGCGCGACCTCGTCGAGGAATCGGCGAGCCTGGACGCGCAGGGCCACCCCGAACGGGCCCTCTCCCGCTGGCGCGCCGCCGAGGCGGCCTACACCGGCGTGTTCTGCCCGGAGGAGCTGTACGCGGACTGGTCGGTGCGGACCCGCGAGGAGCTGCGCACCGCGTTCGTCCAGGCCTGTACCCGGGTCGCGACGGCGGACGCGGATGCGGGCAGGTACGACGACGCGGTCCGGCGCTGGCTGCGGTTGCTGGAGACCGACCCGTACGACGAGCGGGCCCACTTCGCCTTGATCGACGCGCTGATGCGTAGCGGCCGGCCGGCGGAGGCGCGCCGCCGCTACCGCACCTACGCCGAGCGTGTCAGCGAGCTCGGCGTCGAGGCGGTCCCGTTCCCCGGAGCCTGAACGCGACCTGAACGCGGTGTTGGATGCTGCTGGGTGGCCGCGCGGTGGCGTGGCAGGGGCATCCGAGGAGGGGTTGTGGTGCGCACGGTGATCGTGCGTCTCGCTGAGGCGCCGGCCGATGGCCACCTGCGGGGCGTGCTGGAGGTCCTCGGGATCGACGGCCCGATCACCTTCGCCGACGACGAGCAGCTGCTGGCGCTGCTCCGCACGGCCCTGGCGAGGCGTGACGCCGCCCGAACGGACGACCTGAACCCCACCTGAACGGGCCTGACCACAGTGGGCTACGTCAGGGCACGAGCGAAGCGAGGATCGACAGATGGGGACGGCATGGAGCGGGGAACGGGGGCCGCAGGGGTGCGGCCGGGGGACGTAGGGGTGCACTCGGGGATGGGGCGAGTGGTAGAGGGAGGCGGCCGCGGAGCACAGGTCGGCCGCCTCCCGAGACCCTCGGGCAGCCACCACACGGCGGGTCCGGCGTGGTGATCGCCGTGGGCGCCATCAGCATCGGCACGCTCCACGTGATCGTGGTGATCGTCCTGGTCGTCATCGGCGTGTCGCGCCTCGTGCGACTCAGCCGGACGTTCGGTGAGCGCCTGCCGGAACGTGTCGATGCGGACGCCGAGTTCGAGGTCGCCTCCGGCATCGGGTGACCTGGCCGAGGTTCCGGCCGTTCCAGGGTCCTGCCGCGGCACGCACCGGTACCGTGCGAGGAGCGGAGGTTCCGGCACCGAACGGGGACGGGCACCGCACCCGGGGTGCAGGAGGGCCGTCCGTGCCGAACGCCATCGAACTCGTCGAGGTCACCCGACGTTTCGGTGAGCTGACCGCGGTCGATGGCGTGTCGTTGCACGTCGAGCAGGGCGAGATCGTCGGCCTGCTCGGCCACAACGGCGCCGGCAAGACCACCATGATCCGGGTCATCAACGGCCTGCTGCCAGCCGACGACGGCACCGTCCGCGTCCAGGGCCTCGACCCGCAGACCCACGGCGAGACGGTCCGGCGGATCACGGGCGTCTTGACCGAGTACCCGGCGCTCGACCAGTTCCTGACCACGCGCGAGAACCTCGAGGTCTACGCGCGGATCCACGGCCTCCACGCCGATGCCGCACGTCCCGTGATCGAACGGCTCCTGGAACGCCTGACCCTGACGGCGAAGGCCGACGAGCCCGCCCGCAGCCTGTCGGCCGGGCTCAAGCAACGCGTCGCGTTGGCACGCGCGCTGGTCCACGATCCGCAGATCCTGCTGCTCGACGAGCCGACCACCAACATGGATCCGGTCGCGGCGCGCGACGTCCGTGACCTCGTCGTCGAGTCGGTGCGCGACCGGGGGCGCACGGTCCTGCTGTCGACCCACAACCTCGCCGAGGCCGAGATGATCTGCGACCGGGTCGCGATCGTCCGGGACGGGCGCCTGCTGACCGTCGGTGCCCCGTCGGACCTCCGCCGGTCGTTCGGTGGCGCGGCCGGTGCCCGCATCCAGGGCCGCCCCGGGGGCGCCGCCGACCTCGTCGCTGCGATGCAGGCGGTCGGCGACGCGGTGACCGTGACGCGGGTCGACGACCGCACACTCGAGGTCACCGGCGGACCACCGGTACCGGCGCTGGTCGCCCGGGCCGTGGCGGCGGGCCTGGAGGTGCACCGGGTGGAGCCGATCGAGCCGTCCCTCGAGGACCTCTACGTCCGCCTGCACGATCGGTCCGTGCCGCTGGCCGTGTCGACCGTGTCGGCCGTGCCAACCGTGCCCCCACCGCCCCCTCCCCCGCCCCCGTCGCGGTCCGCCTCGGAGGTGCGCTCGTGAACCGCGGCGCCGTCTGGGCGATCGCCCGCAAGGACCTGCTGACGGTCGTGCGCAACCGGGGCGTGCGCACGCCGCTGATCGTCGCGCCGTTCGTGATCCTGGTGCTGCTGCCGCTGCTGCTGGTGGGTGCCAGCACGATCCTCGTCGGTGCGGTACCGGAGGCCATGGACGTCACCGATTCCCCCATCGGTGGCCTGCTGGACCCGTCGGTCCAGGAGCAGGTCCTCGGGGGGCGGGCGGCAACGGGAGAGGCCGCCTACGCCATCTTCGTCCTCGAGGTGTTCCTCGCGCCGCTGTTCCTGCTGGTCCCGCTGATCACCGCGACGGTCATCGCCGCGGACTCGTTCGCCGGTGAACGTGAGCGCGGGACCCTCGAAGCGCTGCTGCACACGCCCACGACCGACCGTGAGCTGCTGACCGCCAAGTTCCTGGCCGCGTGGATCCCCGCCGTCACGGTCGCGCTGGTCGGGTTCTTCGCCTACAGCCTGCTGGCCAACGGGCTGACCGCCAGCGCCATCGGCAGCATCTGGTTCCCGACGGTGACGTGGCTGATCCTCGCGCTGTTCGTCACGCCGGCGCTGGCGGCCCTGGGCCTCGGCGTGATGGTCATCGCCTCCAGCCGGGTGAAGTCCTTGCAGGCGGCCCACCAGGTCGGTTCCCTGATGGTCCTGCCGGTCCTGGTGCTGCTGATCGCCCAGATCACCGGCACGCTGCTGCTCAGTCCGACCCTCGTCGCGGTCATGGGCGTGCTCATCTGGGCGGCGGCCGCTGCCTGTCTGACGCTCGGGGCAGGCTCCCTACGCCGTCAGCGCCTGGCCGCGTCGATGTGACCTCAGCTGCGGACGATGATGTTGTTGTAGATCTCGATCGCCGCGGGGCCGAGCAGGACCACGAACATCGCCGGGAAGATGGTCAGCACCACCGGGAAGACGATCTTGACCGGCAGCTTCTGGGCCGTCTCCTCTGCCCGTTGCCGGCGGCGGATGCGGATCTCCTCCGACTGCACGTTCAGGACCCGGGCGATCGGGATGCCGAACGCGTCGGCCTGGACCATGGCGGCGACGAAGGACTTGAGGTCGTCCACGCTGCTGCGGTCGGCCAGGTCACGCAGGGCCTGTCCGCGGCTCTTGCCGAGCTGGATCTCCTGCACCACCCGGTACAGCTCCTGCCCGATCGGCCCCTTCACGTTGCGGGCGACCCTGCTGAGCGCGGCGTCGAAGGACAGGCCGGCCTGCACGGTGATGGACATCAGGTCGAGGGTGTCCGGCAGGGTGCGCTGGATCGCCTTCTGCCGCTCCCCGGCACGTGACCGCACCACCCACTCGGGCGCGTACCAGCCGGCCGCCGCGAAGAGGACGGTCATGGCCAGGGCGACCAGGCTGGGCAGCTGGGTGATCAGACCGAGCAGGTAGGCGAACGCACCGGCGACGAACGGGGTGACGATCTTGAAGGCGAAGATCCGCTCGGCATCCCAACCGGGGGGGTTGCCGGCGTACACGATGTCCTGTTCGATGCGGTCGTAGGCCTCGGCCGGAGAGAAGCGCCGGGCCAGGCGAGCTGCCCCCGCGAACCCGGGACGCACGATGCGCCCGAAGGTGGGCAGGGCCAGTTGCTGCTCGCGTGGTCCGGCGATGATCTCGCCGGACGAGACGTCGCGGATCCCGCGGATCGTGCGTCGAAGGTCACGGCGCTCGGTCGCCCAGTCGGCGACCACCGCACCGGCCAACGCCAGGGCGAGGAACCCCGTGAAGGCGATGAGCAGGACGGGGTTGTCCATCGTCACACCTCGATGCGGATCAGGTTGCGGATCCAGAACACGCCACCGGCCATCAGGACGACCGCCCCGATGATCATCGCGTACCCGATGAGCCCGTTGGTCACCAGGATCCCGACGTACTCGGGCCGCATGAGCACGAGGTAGACGGTCAGGAAGACCGGCAGCAGGATCAGGATGATGGCCGACAGCTTGCCCTCCGCGGACAGGACCTTGATCTGTCGGCGCAGCATCTCGCGTTCGCGGAGCACCGCCGCGACGACGTCGAGAAGCTCGGCCAGGTTGCCGCCGACCTCGCGTTGGATGTTGATGGCCAGGACCACCCAGCGAAGGTCCTCGTTGTCGATGCGCTCGGCCAGGGCCTCCAACGCGTCCTCGACCGGCATACCGAGGCGAGCCTCGGTCAGCACCCGGGTGAACTCCTCGGCGGTCGGGCCGGAGGACTCCTTGGCGACGGTGTCGATGGCTTGCATCACGCCGTAGCCGGCGCGTAGCGACCCGGCCATCAGCTGGAGGGTGTCGGGCAGCGCCTTGAGGAAGCGGTCCTGCCGCTTGCTCCGACGGTTCTCCAGCACGGCCAACGGGATCGCCCCGGTCAGCAGGCCGAGCAGGAGACCCCCGAGCGGGTTGAACAGGACGCTCGCCAGCGCCGCCGGTGCGATGGCCGACAGGACGATGAGCAGGAGGAACTCGCCGTTGCGCATCGGCCAGGCAGCCTGCTCGAGCCGCACGGTGAGCTTCTCGTCGAGCCCGACGGGCCGCGGCGCCGCCTCGATCATCTCCATGGCCCGTTCGCGCAGGTGCACCGCGATGCGACCCGACCGCGCGACGTGGCGGCTGCCGGTGCCCTCGAGGTACTGGGCGAGCTGGTCGCCGAGGACCCGGTCGGCCTTGGTCCGCTGGCCGGTGAACAGCAGCCCGCCGAGCAGCAGCATCGCCAGGAAGGCCGCCCCGCCACCCACCATCAGCGCCTGTGTGCTCGCGAGAGGACTCGACTCCGGCACAGTGATGACGTTCGGCGCCGCGGGGGGTGGCGGCGCGCCCTCGCGGAGGTTGAGGACCGAGTAGCTCAGCTGCTGGCTGGCTTCCCCGGCACGCACGGTCACGGTCAGCTCGAGTGTCTCCGGGTCTACCAGGTCCGAGCTGTAACGCAGCACGTACTGCGACGCGAGGTCGCTGGCCACCTGGGCGAAGGCCGCGTCGATCTGCGTGGTGTCCGCTGCGGTGACCACCCGGCCGCCGGTGCCGGCAGCGATCGCGTCGATGGCCTCAGGGTCCAGCTCCGCCGTTTCCAGCGCCACGAGCGTGACCGGGACGCCGGCGTCGCTGGCGGCAGCGATCGCCTCATCGATCCCGGTGTCACTGACGGTGTCGCCACCGTCGGAGAAGACCACCATGTTGAGCTGGGTGTCGGGTGTCGAGAACTCGGCGAGCCGCTGCGCGGACACGGCGACGGCGTCGTAGAGCGCGGTCTCGCCCCGGGCCTCCAACGCCTCGATCCGCTCGGCCAACGCGGCCCCGTCAGCCGTTGGCCGTCCGAGGACGTCGACCTCGGACGCGAAGCTGACGAGCTGGATCTCGATGCCTTGGGCGGTCAGCTCCTCGACCAGGTCGACCGCACCGCGGATCGTCTCGGCCATCGGTTCGCCGAGCATGGAACCGCTGACGTCGATGACGAGGCCGACGAGGATGACCTGGCTGCGACCCGACTCCTCGAGCAGCGGCTCGACCGTCAGGTAGGCGACCGCTTCGCCCTGCTCAGTGACCTCGAACGCATCGGCGTCGAGGACGTCGGGCTTGGCCGAGCCCGTGACGTTGACGACGATCTCGGTGGTCCCGTCGGTGTTGACCACGGTGTCGCGGACCACGACCGACAGCGCTTCCTGACCGAGCGCCACGCCGAGGCCCCCGCCGAACACCAGGATCGCGGAGATGACGATCGCGAAGGCCAACGCCAACCACGACCTACCACTGGGACGGGGCGCGGCCTGCATCAGAACGCTCCAACCGGTGACGGGTCGAACAGCGGCGCGGGCAGCTCGATGCCGAGCTCGTGCAGGCGCTTGGTCACGTGCGGACGGATCCCGGTGGGCTTCAGGCCGCCGCGGAAGCGGCCGTGCTCGTCGACGCCTGCCTCGTAGTCGAACAGGTACAGGTCCTGGAGGGTGATGATGTCGCCCTCCATCCCGACGATCTCGGAGATGTGGGTGATCCGACGCGTGCCGTCGCGCAGGCGCATCTGGTGCACGATCAGCTGGATGCCGGACGCGACCTGCTCGCGGATGGCCCGGACGGGCAGGTCGACACCGGCCATCAGCACCATGGTCTCGAGGCGGGCCAGCACGTCCCGCGGCGAGTTGGCGTGCACGGTGGTGATCGACCCGTCGTGACCGGTGTTCATCGCCTGCAACATGTCGAGCGCCTCACCACCGCGGACCTCGCCGACCACGATGCGATCGGGCCGCATGCGCAGGGCGTTGCGCACGAGGTCGCGGATGCTGACCTCACCGCGCCCTTCGATGTTCGGCGGGCGGTACTCGAGGCGGACGATGTGCGGCCGTTGGAGCTTGAGCTCGGCGGCATCCTCGATCGTCACCAGCCGCTCGGTGAACGGAATGTAGGCCGAGACGGCGTTGAGGGTCGTGGTCTTGCCGGCGCCCGTGCCGCCCGAGACCACGATGTTGATCCGGCCCTCGACCGCCTTCTCCAGGAACGTGGCGGCCTGGGCGCTGATCGATCCGAACCCGACCAGGTCGTCCATCGTGTACGGGTCGGCGGCGAACTTGCGGACCGTCAGCGACGGACCGTCCACGGCGACCGGCGGGATGATGGCGTTCACACGCGACCCGTCGGGCAGACGGGCGTCGACGTACGGCTGGGACTCGTCGATCCGGCGTCCGACCCGTCCGACGATCTTCTCGATGGTGCGGCGGACGTGGCCGTCGTCGAGGAAGTGGGTGTCGGTCTCGATCAGCTTGCCGTCGCGTTCGATGAAGACCGCGTTCCAGGCATTGACCATCACTTCCGTGACGGTCGGGTCGCGCAGGAACGGTTCGATCGGTCCGTTGCCGAGCACGTCGTCGAGGGTCTCGGCGACCAGCTTCTGGCGGCCGGCGTTGGACAGCGGTGTGGTCTCGCCCTCGAGGGCCTCGCGCAGCTCGTCGCGGATGCGCCGTTCGAGCTCGGCCTGGTCGAGGTCATCGTTGTACAGCTCGGGGCCGAGCTTGCGCACGAGGCCGGCCTGGATGCGACGACGCAGCTCGGTGTTGCGGTCCAGCTCACGTTGGGTGGCGGCCTGCTGGGCCTCGGTCACCGCGCCGGGCTGGTCGAGGGTGGCTGGCGGCGCACTCCTGTTCGGAGGCCCGGCGCCGATCGGTGGCCCCGTCGGTGGCGGTGGCGCCACCGACGGAGCGTGCGCCGAGGCGCCCGTGCCTGCCTTCGTGCGGCTGATGCGTTCCTGTAGACCCATGGTCGGTCCTCCTCGGCTCTCAGCCGCGCCGTCGCCGCCGTCGCGAGTCCGTCTCGGCGGGCTGCCCCGTCACCTCGGAACGCGCGATGCGCAGCCCCTCGATCAGGGCCTTGGACACCGCTGCCTTCGGCTGGGTGGTGACGATCGGCAGCCCCTGGTTCACCGCGAACGGCACCTCGCGAGACGAGGGGAGCGTGATGTCGATGGTGGTGCCGAGCGACTTCTCGACCTCGCGCACGGTCAGCCCGACCTTGGAATCGGCGCGGTTGAGCACGAGCTTCATGCGGTCGCGGCCGATGCCGATCTGCTGCAGGGTCTCGACCGACAGGCGCAGGTTCTTGATCGACGGGACGTCGAGGGACGACACCACCAGCACGATGTCGACCTGCTCGAAGGCGGCCAGGACGTGCTCGGTGAACGACGGCGGGCCGTCGATGACCACGTGCTTGAACATGCGGCGCAGCAGGGTCAGGACCCGGGTGACGTCCTCGGGCTTGACCTCCTCGGCGTGCACCGGGTGCATCGGTGCGGCCAGGACCCGGAGCTTCCCGTCGGAGGCGGGCGTCAGGTAGGCGGCCAGGGCCGTCTCGTCGAGCCCCTCCCCCATCTCGGCGGCTTCGAGGATGGAGCGCTCGGGCGCGAGCTGCAGCATGATGGACACGTCGCCGGCCTGCAGGTCGAGATCGACCAGCACGACCTCGCCCGGGTAGGTCTCGGCCAGCTGCACCGCCAGGTTGGTGGCGATGAAGCTCTTGCCGCAGCCGCCCTTGGTGGAGAAGGTCGCCATGGTCGTGGCGGTCTCGACCGCCTCCTCCACGACCGCGCCGGCGCGCAGGCGCTGCGTCGCGGTGGCCGCGCGCAGGAGCACCTCGCTGATCTCATCGTGGTCGGCGTCCCACGGCAGCACATCGCTGAACCCCGCACGCATCGCCTGGCGGTAGACACCGCTGCCCGCGTCCACGGTGGCGAGGACGAGCGAGATCGTTGGGTACGCCTCGTCCAGCTTGCGGCCGAGGTCGAGCGCCTCGTCGGTCGGCACCGCGGTTCCGACCACGATGACGTCGACGTCACCTGCCCACGTCGATAGGAACCCCTCGGCGGCGCCGAGGTCGGCTTCGCGGTGCACGCGCAGGGTGCTGTGTACCCCCGCCACCTGCTGCGCGAGCTCGTCGATCGGATCGATGACCAGGATCACGGGCGGTCCTCTGGGCGTGGATGGGCGGCGATCAGCCGAAGGCGTTGACGCGGGTCCGGCCGGGCGTGTCGCCGGTCTCCTCACCGTCGGGAACGAGCGTGAACCACAGGGTCCCTTGCTGGGTGGTCCACACCAGCTTCTCGACATCCTCGGGGGATGCCGCCAGCGTCACCAGGTAGACGTCGTTGGACTGCTGCACCGCCTCGCCTGTCGTTCCGTCCTCGGTCTCGACGTTGACGACCCGCTGCCCGATGGCCAGGACGGTGGCGTCCCTGACCAGGTACTCGCTGCGCGGCGTCGCCTCGCCCTCGACGTCGTCGTCGATCGCGCCACCCTGCCCGAACCCCGGCGCACCGGCAGGCACCTCGGCGGTCCCGACGACGCCGACGGTGCTGCCCGCCTGGATGAAGCCGGCGACCCCCTCGGGGACCCCGATCTGGACGGTGATGGCGTGCAGGCCCTCGGGGATCTCCATCAACCCGCTCGCCTGGGCGACCGCGTCCCCGAACCGGCCACTGACGATGATCTCGCCGGTGAACAGCGGACCGGTGGCCAGCTGCCCCGAGATCTGTTCCAGGGCGCCGATGGCCCCGGACGGGATCGTGCGTGCCGGCACCTGGTCCTGATCGATCAGGCCCTGGGCGATGGCATCGTCGGCGACCGTGCCCGCCGGGATGTCACCCTGCGCGACGAACACCTCGGCGAGTTCCTCACCGCTGCGGGCACGTTCGTCCGCGGAGGTGACGAACGTGACCAGGAAGAAGGTGGCGATGCCGGCCAGCACGAGCGCGGCCAACAAGCCGATGAGTCTGCGGTTCAAGGCGGTCCCCTAGGTCCCCATACCGGCCCTCGGGCCGGGTGCGACGCGGCGCCCCTGAGCGTCGCGATCCGATGGTGCCGACACGACGGCGCGACGGGTCCGAGACCCGCCGCGCCGGAGCGTTACTGTCCGCCCGGAGGCGGCGCGTCGTGTTACACGCAGCTGGTGTCGCTCGGCGCCTTGAGGCACTTCTCGACGGTCTCGAAGTCGCCCTTGAGCGCCTGGCCGATGCCGTACACGGCGGCGATGATCACCACGGCGATGAGGGCGACCATGATGCCGTACTCCACGGCGGTGGCCCCCTCCTCACCGGCGTACCGCAGCTCGAGCTTGGCCCGGTAGTAGTCGACGAACATCATGCTGGTGTCCCCTCTGTTGGTGTGTGCCCCGTCTTTGGTGCTGCGCCCCGGTCCACGGTCTCGTCATCCGCCTCACCGGCTGTCTCTGACGCTACGTACGTCGCGCCATCCTGGCGTGAGGAGGACGTCGCGGCGGGTCCGGGACGCGGGTCCCGAGCCGGCCGGGATGGGTCAGCAGGGTGTCGGTGCGTTCTGTGGCGTCTCCCTCACGTACTGCTCGACGCACTCGTAGTCGTCGTTCAGTTGGCTCCCCAACGCGTACACGGCCGAGATGATCACGACGGCGATCAGCGCCACCATGATCCCGTACTCCACGGCGGTGGCGCCGTCCTGACCACGTAGTCGTGCGAACGAGTTACTCACGGCTGCCTCCCCGGCGTCGCCCCTGCGTGCGTGTCACCGACGGTAACGCGGCCGCCGTGATCCGACCTCGGGCGCCCGTCGCTGCCGGCCCGGGACCCCCGTCCCGCGGCGTCCGGGCCGTGGCCCGATCAGCGGATCAGGCCCGGGGCCCGGGACATCGTCGGGATCGTCGTCGTCGGGCTCGGGCACATCCGTACGGACGCGTTCCCCGCCGTGTCGATGATCTCCGCGAAGAACTGCGCCCCCTCGAGGTTGAAGACCCCGCCGGTGTTGGTGTTCACCGTGTTCCAGTCCGGCGTCGCGGTGCACGGGGCCGTGGAGATGGTCGACGAACCGCGGAACCGGAACGTGGCGTTCGGGGTGAAGAAGGACCCGATGATGCCGCCGTTCCCGTTGCCGGCCAGCTCGTTCCGATCCATGGCGTTGCTCCACAGGGCCAGCGGCACGAAGCACCCTGCCGGCGGCAACCCCGTCGAGTAGGTCTCGCAGGGGGTGTCGTCGAGTGGCGCCATCCACGCGAGCGTGTCCGAGCTGCCGCTCGTGCGGAACCGCTCGCCGGTCCCGGACGGCGCGTCGACGTAGGCGAAGACGCTCCGCAGCCGCATGGACGCACCGCTGGCATCGATGCCGCCCGTCGGCACGTACACGATGGTGGGACCGTTGATCCGAAGCTCGCCGTTGTCGAACACGAGTCCGTCCCGGAAGATGATGTGGCTGAACCCGTCGAGCTGGAGACCGGCAGCCGTCGGGCGAAGGCGGTCGCCACCGCTGATCGGGCAGTCCATGAACAGGATCTGCGCGCCTCCGAAGTCCGCCGGCGTGTAGGTGCCCTCCGCGTCGTTGCAGTCGTCCTCGGCGAAGACGCCGTGACCCTGGTCCGAGGCCGCGGTCGCCGTGTCGATCGGCGCCAGGGCGGTGCGCAGCCGTTGGATGTACGGCGGACGTGCCGGGGTCGCGGACGCGGCCTCGCAGCCGTCGATCGGCTGACCGGCTCGGCTCGGCGACCACGTTGCGGTGGCGGAGAACGCCGGGTAGGTCGCCAGGCAGTTGAAGAGGTGGTCGACCGGCGCGCGGGTGATGAGCGGACCGGGCTCCGGCTGAGGCCTCAGGTTCGCCGGCACCCGCGCCGGGTTGTAGGTGTACAGGTTGCCGGGGTCCGTGGTCGCGAGCGCGTGGGCGAAGATGCGCCCAGATGCCTCCGTGAGCGATCCGGTCGACCCAGCCTGGTCGATCACCTTCTGCATCCCTGAGCACCCGCTCGGAAGGGTGTCGACCGAGATGATCCCCTCGTAGGTGCGCGGATCACCGGTCTCGGGGTCCGTGCCCTCGAGGTCGAACACGCGGATCTGGCCACCACCGGTGTTGGCCAGTGTCTGGCACCCGTTGCGCTGGAGCACGATGAGCGAGGCGTAGTCGTTCGGCCCAGGGACCAAGTAGGTGACCGCGATGGCGCCGCGCTGGCTGGTCGTGTCGAAGATGCCGGCGAGGCCCCCGAAGATGAACGATCGGCTGCGCTGCACCTCGACGGCGAACCGGTCGCACGGCGTGCCGTCGATGGCCTCGTCGATCGCCTGCTGATCCATCCGGAAGTTGTCGTCGGGTACGGGGTTGGTCACCGTGATGACGTACGGGTCGACGGTGAGGGTCGCTGTGCGTACCGCCGTCGAGTCGGTGCACGGCGAGGTGAAGCTGGCACACGCGGTGGCCAGGTCGCTCGCACTGACGGTCAGCCCCCGGAGGTTGGAGACCGCGTACTCGAGGCCGGCGATGCAGCCTTCCTGGTAGCTCTCGGACTCCCCGAAGGCGCCGGCCGCCGCCGTCGCCGCCATGTCACCGACGGACTGGCTGCTCGTCCGATCTGCGCGGACCGCACCGAGGTCGACGATGAACGCGGCCATCAGCAACATGGCGACCAGGGACACGCCCGCCACGATGGCGACGGCGCCCGATTCGTCGGAGTGGGTGCTGCGCAGGTAGCGCTGCATCAGCTCGGCCCTTCGTAGCGGGCGAACGCCTCACCGCGGACCAGCGGCTGTGCGCGGAAGAAGACCAGCTCGAGGCTGGCCGTCCTGGCCACCATGACCTGGAGGTGCGGGCCGCTCGGCGGGGTCCCCTGGAGGGTGCAAGCGCCGGGGGGCCCGGTGCCGCGGGTCCGGGTCGTCGGGGTTCCGGACTCCGGCACGAAGCGCACACAGGCGAAGAAGTCGGTCCCCGACGCATCGACGTGACGGCCCGCAGCGCCGAGCGCGACGTCGAACACGTCGTCGAAGAAGTCGTCGGTCGGCGCGGTCGGCAGCGTGGCGCCGAACCGTGCGCCCTCGCGGGCACCTTGCGTGAGGGTCAACTGACGGTCGTACGCGAGGCCGCCGTAGAAGATCCCGAACATGATCATGATCAGGATGGGCAGCACGAGCGCGAACTCGACGGCGTTCGAGCCTCGTTCATCGCGCAGGCGGCATCTCACGCGATCGTCCCCTGACTTCAGCCCCGGCACGGGATCACCCCGTACGTCGCGACCGACGTTACCCATGGCGCGAACACCCGTCCATGCGGACGGGACCTCGCTACGGTCATTCGGGACACGAGTCCCAGGGGCACCGGGGCCAGGGGAACGGAGCAGACATGACGGACCGTCACTCGACACGCACCGTGAGCGTTTCTGATGCGCTCGGGGAGCTGGACCGACAGCTCCGTGATCGCGCCGCGAGCGACGTCCGCACCGTCGCGAGCGGCTTCCCCGTCCTCGACGAGACGCTCGGAGGCGGCCTGCACGTCGGAGAGTTGCTGCTCCTCGGCGGGCCACCCGGCGTCGGTAAGACCATCGCGGCCCTCCAGTGGGCCCGGAACGTCGCCAAGGCCGGGCACCGGGCGGTCTTCGTCTGCTACGAGCACGAGCCGACCACCTTGCTGACGCGCCTCCTGGCACTCGAGGCTGGCGAGGCCGGGGGCGACCGATCGATCGCGCGGACGCTCAACGAAGCCCTCAGTGACGCCGACCAGGCGGGCCATGGTCTGGCCGAGGTGCTCGGATCGCTGCCGCTCGGCGACGAGGTCCGCAAGCGCGTCGCGGAGTACGCCGAAGACCTCATCCTGGTCCGCGGCAGTGGTGCGCACACCACCCTGGACTCGCTGGCCGATGTCCTCGCACCGCACCTCAGCGCCGACCGGCGGACCATCCTGTTCGTGGACTACCTACAGAAGATCCCGCTCCACCCTGCGCCGGCCACCGAGTCCGAGAAGGTCACACGCACGGTTGAGGGCCTCAAGGACCTCGCGCTGGACGCGCACGTGCCCGTCGTCCTGCTGTCGGCGGTCGATGCCGCCGGCATGCAGGCCAACCGCCTGCGGATGCACCACCTGCGGGGGTCGTCGGCCATCGCGTTCGAGTCCGACGTGGTCGTGATGATGAACCACAAGGATCAGGCGGTCAGCAAGGTCCACCTCAGCTACGACGCCGTCCGTGCCCGCACCTTCCGCGAGTGGGTCGTGATGTCGATCGAGAAGAACCGCGGCGGGCCGAACCTGATCGACCTCGAGTTCCGCAAGGACTTCCCCCACTTCCGCTTCGATCCGGAGGGTGGCATCGTCAGCGAGACGCTCGTCGACGAACGCCTCGACGAGGCCGCTCTCTGAAGGCCACAGCGGCCCTCTAGCCTTCCGGGACGGGGAAGGTCGGATCGACGCACCCGTAGAAGTCTTGGTGCTGTTCGCAGAGCTCGGCCAGATCGGGGTGCCACGACTCCGCGGCCCCGTAGTAGCTCCTCAGGATCGTCGCACCCACGGCGTGCATCGTGAAGCTGACCACGATGAGGCCGAGGACGGCACGGCGCAGAAGCGGCACCCTGCTGAGGTGAGCCTGCCAGGTCCGCAGCAGCAGCGGTGCTGCCAGGACGAGCAGCTCCAACGAGAGGCGCGACCCGTAGTACTGGGCACCGCCCTGGTACCCGTTGGCCCGCATCTGCACGACGAAGTAGGCCAGGCCACCGAGGGCCCCGGCCTTCACCCACCACTCGGAGGCGCGCCACCCGCGGCCGATGAACGGCGCGAAGACGAACAGGAACGGCGTGAAGACGAGCAGCCCGCGGTGCGGGTCGGCCAGCCCACCGGCGAGGTTGAGGCCGAACTGACGCCAACTGATCGTCGCGACCGAGGTGACCTTCCCCGGCGTGTAGCCAGCCACCGGGATCCAGGTCCCGAAGTACGCGCGGCTGTAGATCACCATCCCGAGCAGACCGAGGGCGGAGAGGATGCCGATCACGACCACCGGCCGGATGCGCCGGGCCGAGGCCCCACGCCACAGGCCGACGACAGCCGGGACGACGGCGGTCTGCGGGCGCGTCAGGATCGCGGCAGCGAACGCCAGGCCCGAGGATGCATCCCTGCCGCCCGCCGCAGCGAGCAGCCCGAGAGACAAGGTGAGGTGGGTCAGGCCGTGCGTCCACATGACGTTGGCCGAGACCGACCACACGCCTGTGGCGAAGGCGAGGACGAGGGCCGCTCCGAGCGCGAGTCGGCGTGCCGCGAGCCGGCGGAACAGCATGAACGAGACCCCGATGGCGAGCGCTGCAGCCGTCGCGGACGCGACCCCTGAGGGGGCGTAGTTCAGCAACCAGGGATGGGGTGGCGTCCCGCGGTCGAGCACAGCCTCGCTGACGGTGTAGAAGGGTGCAGCCCACAACCACGAGCCGGGGAACCGGTCGGTGTGGAGCGACCCGTCGACGCCCTCGGCCTCCCAGGGGACGTAGCCCCGCCACTCCTCCGGCAGGGCGACGGTGCCACGAGTGCCGAGGCTCCAGGCCATCAGGGACGTGGCACGCGAGTCGTTGACCTGGCTGACGGTGTACGTCGCGGTGAGCAGGTACACCACCCAGACCAGCAGCACGAGCAGCACAGCAGCCCTGCGGTCCCGTCGGCGGTCCCATGGCGGGATAGTGAGGCGGGCATCACGCGCCTCGTGGCTATCGCTCTCGACACCCCCGATCAGTGCGGTCACGCGTCCCCCCAGGATCCCATCGACCCTGATGGGTACCCCGTCCCCCGCGGACCTACAAGGCGCGGTGGCGACAACGGGACGAGGGTCCTGAACCCGCGCGACACGACGCCCATAGCCGGCCGCCGAACCGCTCCGCCACGTTCACCAGGCGCCGCGGCGGTTGAGGACCGCTCGGACGGTTCGGGCCAGCAGGGCGACGTCGGTGCCGAGCGACCAGTTCTCGATGTAGAACAGGTCGAGGCGCACCGCCTCGTCGAACGGCACGTCGGACCGGCCGGAGACCTGCCAGATGCCGGTGATGCCGGGCCGGACACGCAGCCGCCGCAGGTGCCAGTCCTCGTAGGTCGCGACCTCGGACGGCAGCGGCGGGCGCGGCCCCACCATCGACATCTCGCCGCGCAGCACGTTGACCAGCTGCGGCAGCTCGTCGATCGACCAACGGCGCAGCGTCCGGCCCACGGGGGTGACCCGCGGGTCCTCGGCGACCTTAAAAAACGCGCCCTCGGCCTCGTTGAGGTGCTCGACCTCGGGGAGACGATCCTCGGCGTCGGGCACCATGGTGCGGAACTTGAGCATCTCGAAGAGTTGACCGTCCTGGCCGACACGCTGCTGACGGAACAGGACGGGTCCGGGCGACCCGGCCCGCACCCTGATGGCCGCCCAGAGCCACAGGGGCAGGCTGAGCAGCAGCAACGCCGACGCCGCGAGGAGGTCGACGGCCCGCTTGAGGATGCGCTCGGGCCGACCGAGCCGAACCTGGTCGACGTGCAGGATGGGTACGTAGCCGACCGTCTCGATGGTCATGCGGCGGGTGACGATCTGGAACAGCGACGGCGCCACGGCCACGTCGACCGGCGTGCCTTCGAGGTCGAGGATGACGTCCTGCAGCGTGCCGCGTGACACCCCGACCGGCGACACGATGACCAGCCCGATCCCGAGCTCCGCAGCCAGTTCTATGACATCGCTCGGCCTGCCGAGAACCGTACGCCCATCCTCCGTCAGCGATCCGAGGGGTGCCGATTCGTCCAGGTAGCCGGAGACGCGGTAGCTGGAGTCACGGTCCCGCTCCAGCGCGCCGGCGAGCTGCTGTGCGTCCTGGTCGGTACCGACGATCAGCGCGTACAGGACGAGCTCACCCCGCTCGTGGCGCCTGCGTATCCATCGGCGGCCAGCCGCCCGCAGCACTCCCCCGCCGACCAGCACGTACAGCGCGACGAACAGGACGAACAGACGAGAGAGCTGGAGGTTGAACAGGAACGAAGCGAAGCCGAGCGTCAGGACACCCCCGCCGACGCCGACCAGGAAGCGCCGGACGCCATCCCCCCCGGCGTTGAGGTACTCGGGGCGGTAGGCGCCAGCCAAGGCGAAGATCAGCAGCCACAGCGGGATGATCGCGATGGCGATCGGCACCTCGTCGGCGAGCGGCTGCGCGAGCTCGGCGCGGCCGAGCTGCTCGCGGGTCACGTACGCGAGGAGGCTGCCGACCGTGATGACCAGGCCGTCGCCGAGCGCGAGCCACCTGCGCAGCTGGACCCGCCAGAGAGCAGGCGTCAGCTGCACCGGTTGTCGCTCAGTCACCGAGGTTCGCCCCATCGTCGTACCCTACGGTGCAGCGTCGGGCCCATGCACGTGACCTCCGCCGCAGCCGCCCCCACAGCCCCGCTCCCTCAGCCACGAACGACGAAGGACCTGGCTCGGTGACGACGAACGACCGTGTCCTGGTCACCGGCGGAGCGGGCTACATCGGCAGCCACGTCAGCCGGCGTCTGGCCGCCGACGGGTACCGCCCGGTGACCGTCGACAATCTGAGGACTGGCGGCCGGTCGGTCGTTCGCTGGGGGCCCTTCGAACTCGGCGACATCGGTGACGCCCGCTTCCTCGATGAGGTGATGGCCCGGTACGCCCCGGTGGCGGCCGTGCACCTCGCGGGATCGGCCTACGTCGGCGAGTCGCTCCACGAACCAGCGAAGTACTACCGCAACAAGGTCGTGGGGACGCTGTCCCTCATGGAGGCGCTCGGACGCCACGACGTCCCTCACCTGGTCCTCTCCAGCTCGTGCTCCGTCTACGGGGTACCGGCCGAGCTCCCGATCACCGAGGACACCCCGCTCGCGCCGGTCAGCCCCTACGGCGCTTCGAAGGCCATGGCGGAGCGGATCATCGCGGACATCGGCGCCTCGACCGGCACGCGGGCAGTCTCCCTCCGGTACTTCAACGCAGCCGGCGCCGAACCGGACGAGGGGCTCGGCGAGCGGCACGACCCCGAGACGCACATCGTGCCGCTGCTCCTCGAGGTAGCGCTCGGCTCGAGACCGAGCGTCGACCTCTTCGGGGATCGCCACCCGACGCCGGGCGGGACCTGCATCCGCGACTTCGTCCACGTGTCGGACCTTGCCGACGCACACGTCCTCGCGCTCCGGTACCTCGAGAACGGTGGCCAGTCCCGAGCTCTGAACCTCGGCACGGGGCGAAGCACCTCGCTGCTCGAACTCGTTCGCGCCGTGGATGCGATCACCAGCTCGACCGTCCAGACCCGCACCGCGTCCCCACGACCCGGTGACCCTCCGGCCCTCGTCGCCGGGTCGGAGCTCGCGAGATCGATCCTGGGTTGGCAACCGACGAGGTCAAGTATCGATCGGATCGTCGGGGACGCCTACCGGCGGCACCGATCCGTTGCGCACGAGCACGTGGCTCGCGAGGGGACAACCGGGCCGCCACCGGGGACCCGACGCGGATGACGGCCGACGAACCTCGCCGAGGAGCGACCGGGGAGCGTTCGCTGCTGCGCCACGGGAGCGTCTACACGGCGGCCGTCGCGCTCCACCTCGGCGCGGCCGCGGTGGCGCTACCGGTGGCCACCCGGGCACTCGCTCCGGAACAGCTCGGCGAGTTCGCCACCGCACTGGTCATCCTCCAGCTGGTGACCGCTGGTGCAGCCCTCGGTCTCCAAGCGGCGGTCGCCCGCGAGTACTACGAAGGCGACGCCGGTCCGCGGGACGCCGAACGCGTCGTCGGGTGGGTCCTCGTGCTCTCGGTGATCGTGGCCGTCGCCGTCGACCAGTTCGGTCCCGTGTGGGTCGGGGTGCTCGAGGGCGCGGAGTACACCGCGACGTTCCGGTTCGCCGTCGCCGCGGCCGTCCCCGCGGTGCTCACGCAGGCGGTGCTGGCCATCCTGCGTTCGCGGGGACGCCCGCGTTCCTACGCGGCGGTGGCCCTCATCGGGAGCGCAGGCGGCCAGGCGCTTGGGACCACGCTCATCGTCGTGGTGAGAGACGACCCAGCGCTCTACATGTCAGGGCTGCTGGTCGCACACAGCGTCGCCGCCGGCGTCGGTCTCCTCCTGGCACGGCCTGCCTTCCGAGGTGGATCGGCCCGTCTCCTGCGGCGGGCACTCCGTACCGGCCTCCCCCTGGTCCCGCACCTCCTGGCGTGGTCGCTACTCGCTGCGGGCGATCGGTTCGTCATCGAGAGGATCCTCGGCTTCGAGCAGGTCGGTCGCTACCACGTCGCGTACGTGCTCGGTGGCCTGACGATGGTCGTGATCGCCGCGATCAACAACGCCTGGGCCCCGATGATGCTCGAAGCCAGCGATCGGGACCGCGTGGCGCTCCTCCGCCGGACCGGCCTCGTCGTTTCGGGCCTGGCCACGGCAGGGGCCCTACTCGCCTGTCTCCTGGCCCCCACGGCGCTCGCCATCGCCAGCCCCGAAACCTACCGAGCCGGGGAGCTCTCGAGCGTCGTGGCGATCGTCGCGCTGTCGGCCATCCCCTACGTCTGGTACCTCGGCGAGGGCAACGTCCTGTACCAGCGTCGGCGTACCGGGGTCTTCGCGGTCCTCACCCCGCTCGCTGCGGCCGTGAACATCTCGCTCAACCTCGTGCTCATCCCCCGTTTCGGACTGACCGGCGCCGCAACCGCCACCTTCCTCGGGGTGAGCGTCCTCGCAGCGGGCGCGCACGTCCGGCGTCGGCTGCTGGCACCGGAGACGATCTGGCCGCATGCCCGCTTCATCCCGGTTCCCGCCATCGTGGTCGGTCTGCTGCTCGACCGCCTCCCCACCACCGGTGCGGCAGGTGCCATCCGCTGGCTCGGCACCATCGCCGTCGTCGCGGCGGCAGTCGTCCTGCTACGCAGCTGGTGGGTGACGGCGGCGGGCGCTCCCACCCGGGTGCAGCGTCCCGCGTAGCATGCGCGCTTCCACGGCAGACGGTTCGGGATGCACCTCCAGAACGCCTACTACGGGCACGCTCGTGCCCTCGCTCGGTGGGCCGGTGTGCAGGACCAGTTGCCCATCTGGGGGTACCTCCAGCACGGGTTCAACACGGGGACGGGGTTCACGCCGAGGGACCCGCCGAGGCCGGTGCCCGCCCTGGTCTGGAACCGCCGCAACCTTCTCGCAGCACGTGAACGGAGGTTGAACGCAACCGCTATCGGAGCCCCCTTCGTCTACCTCGCGGCGGCGGACCGCTCCCCTACGACCTCGCCCCAACGCGGCACCATGGCCTACCCCTTCCACGCCTGGGAGCTGCACGAGGCCACGGGGGGCCACGCACGGTACGCCCACGACCTCGCTGAACGGGAGGGCACCGCTTCGACGACGGTCTGCCTCTACTGGCTGGAGTACCAGGACCCTGACGTTCGCGAGGTCTACGCCCGAGCCGGGTTCCGCGTCATCTCCCACGGTCACCGGACGGATGAGACCTTCCTCGATCGCTTGGTGGCCGAGGTCGCAGATCACCAACGGGTGGTCTCCAACGACCTCGGCACCGCCATGTGGTACGCCGGCTACCTCGGCAAGGAGATCGAGATCCACGGCGAACCGATGGCCCTGAGCGGCCTCGATCCGGAAGCCGTCCGGGAGGAGCGCCGGCAGCGTTGGCCAGCCATGTTCGAGGGCGCGGTCGCGGGTGCCGTTGCACGCCAGCTGGCCGAGGAGGAACTCGGCCACGCCTACCGTCGCGAACCCGAGGAGCTTCGGAGGATCCTGGGGTGGACGGGTACACGCCGTCTGCTCGGACGGCCGGTGGCAACCGTGACGCGCGCGATCCAGGTCGCAAGGAAGCGGCGGCAGGGCTGGTGATCCGGCTTCCCACCGTGCCTGTCGCTGGCATCCCGATCGCTGACGTCGAGCGAGACCGCGTCGTCGCCACCGCGGCCTCGCTGATCGGCACCGCGATCCCGAGGTTGATCGCGTGTGTACACGTGTCGGGCCTGCTGGAACGCAACAACGCGCGCTACGTCGGGGCCCTGTCCGCGCCCGACTGTCTGGCGTACGCCGATGGCATCTCGGTCGAGTTGCTGGGGCGCGTCGCCGGCGCTGAACACATCCAACGGTGCCCCATGACCGATTCGGGCCACGAACTCCTCGACGCGCTGTCCGTCCGACCTCGCGTGGCGCTGATCGGCGGACCGGGCGGCCTGGCCGAGCGGGCGGCCGAGCGCCTCGTCGACCGACACGCCATCGACGTGGTCATGGTCAGTGACGGGTTCCCCCCAGCGTGGGAACCGGTCACCCGACAGCTCCGCGAGCAACGACCGGACCTCGTGTTCGTCGGGCTCGGTACCCCCTACGAGGTGCTCTGGTACGACCAGCATCGCGACCAGCTACCGCCGGCGGTCTACCTGACCGCAGGCGGCTGGTTCGGGCACATCGTGGGCGACGAGCGCCGCGCCCCGGGCTGGGCTCGCCGTGTCGGCCTCGAGTGGATGTACCGGATGTCCCAGCGGCCCCGCGATCTCGTGCCGCGGTACACCCGCGGAGCAGTGACGATCCTCCGGATCCTGCCCCGCACAGCGATCGCTGGTAGGCGCCGCCGACGGGACCGGGATCGACGCCGGGCCTGAGCCACCTTCGGTCGTCCGCATCCGACGGGACGCTACGACAGGTCGCTACTGGTGAGGATCAAGGGCGCGAAGTTCTGCCGTGCTCGTTCGAGGGTGCCCTCGTCGGGCTGGTCGTGATCGAACCAGGCATGAAGGTCAGGGGCGGTGACCAGGTACATGCCCTCGGTGACCTGACCGACCTCCCAACCGGTGAGGTCAGGACCGCCTGCGAGGTGCTGGTCGGACAGCAGTTGGATGCCGTAGGCATCGGGGACCCGCGAGGGCTCGAGGTGGCGAACCCTACGGCTGTAGCTACCACGCCTATGGGGGAGGCGCGGCAGCAGATGGTCGACCAACCGGTGCCACCCCACCATCGGTGTCAGCCCGAGGCGGACGAGCCCGTACTCAAGCATCGGCGCGTGGTCGACCAGCACCTCGCTCAAACGTTGCGCGGTCGCGACGCGCTCCTGGGCGGGGTCGACCAGCTCGTAGACGACGTGACCGAGGTTCCCGACCGACATCCGGTGCACGGAGCCGTCAGGGCCGATACGGGTGAGCGCGAGCGTGGACGCCAGGCGGCGTGCCGTCGCGTCGCGGATCATCCTCGGCACGTCGGCGGGGTCGACCCGGAACTGCACGAACCCGAACTGCAGGTACACGTCCCCTTCGGGGACGGGGGCTTGGTCGTGGTGGACGGCTTCGGACAGATCCAGTACGAGCACGAGTTCATCGCGCAGCGGGACACGGCGAACGCGATGGCCGGGGCCTTCCTCGGCTACTTCCACCGCCAACCTCGGACGTGGATCGCCTACGCAGGCATGTACGTCCTCGGCACCCTGCTCCACTACCTCATCCTCGGTGGGAAGGTCGCGACGGCCGCGGTGAGCACCGTATGGACGGCCGCCGCCGTACTCGGCTTCGTCACCACCGTGCTCGGCATCCTCATCATCATGCTGATCGTGTACACGCGCACGCTGCGGAACGCGCGCATCGGCCTGAGCACCGGGACGGTCGTCCGGTCCTACTTCGGCGACGCCGCGTTCATCGTCGACACGCCCGACATCGCCAGCAGGATCTCGTACGAAGCCCTCAGCTCGGTATCAATCGGTCGGCGCTTCGTCTTCATGCGCATACGTGCCACGCCCCTGGTCAGCGTGTTCCCCCGTGAGATCGTCCCCGACGCCGCCATCGCGCGGATGGCTCGTGGTCTTCGGACCTCCGCGGCCCTCGGTGATCGGACCAGGACGACGCAGGGCGCAGATGACCTTCGAGGCGATGCCGCGGAATAGCCCCATACCCATCGCTCGCCTGGGGTTCAGTTTCTCTGCGGCGTGCCGATGGTTCACCCAACAGCCTGATGGGGGGTAGCCGCATGTCCGGACCGGTCGCAGCTTGGTACGAGGATCCGTCGTCGTCACAGCACCAGCGGTGGTGGGACGGGGAAGGGTGGACCGAGCACACGCGGCTCCTGACACCGGAGCCGGTCTTCGCTGCCCCCACAGCGCCTCCCACGGCCGTGCCCACGGCCGTGCCCACGCCCCCGCCCGTTCCGCAGACCCACTCGTCTGCGGCGGCGCCAGGCTTCGGGAACGGGGTCTGGTCGGCCCAGCCGGCGGCCTCCGCGGGAGCTTCGAGCGACACACGCGGTGACGGCGGGACGCTGGCCATCGCCAGCCTCGTCTGCGGGGTGGTCTGGCTGTTCTGGGTCGGGTCGCTCGCTGCCATCATCACCGGCACCATGGCGCTGCGGCGCAAGGTGACCGGCGGCCACCAGGCGATGGCCATCATCGGGATCGTGCTCGGCGGCATCAGCTTCCTCGGCGCTCCGGTGTTCGCAGCCGTCGCGATCCCGGTCTTCCTCGAGCAGAGCGAGCGGGCCAACACCGCGGCGGTCCAGTGGGAGCTCCGCATTGCCGCCATCGAGATGGAGACGGCCTACACCACGGCTGGCACCTACCCGCCGGGCAACGGCACGCCGATCGAAGCGGCCATCCCGGGGTTCACCAGCGCCCCCGATGTCGACGTCACGGTGCTCTCGTCCGACGACACCGGCTACTGCCTCGAAGCTGCTGATCGGACCGGCGCAGTGACCTGGTACGACTCGCGCGCAGCCGGCATCGTCTACGTGCCCTGCGGCTGACCTGCCGAGGGCGTCGCGTCAGGACGACGGTCCGCCCGCGGCTGGAGGGCCCACCGGTGGCGCGCGTCGGTGCTGCCATCATCTCGTCGCTCCCCCCCCCACGCACGGCGTGGGCACCCCGATCGGCGAGCGCCCCACGCCGCCCGGTGGCCGCCCGGATGCGGAGCGTTAGCACACCGGTTCGGAGGGGCTGGAGCGGATGGGCTAGTGCGGTGGCCGCCCGGCCGACGGGCGCCCCGAACGCTGCCTGGCGCCCGACCGTGGCCGTCTGCCGGTGCCCGATCAGAACGGTCGCGTACCGTGGAACCACGTCCGAGTTGACGACCCAGCTCGGCAGGGATGCCGACGTGGACGACCGCCTGCCCGTCGACCAGAACGACCTCGCCCGCACCGCGACGCTGTCGACCGCCGACGGCCTGCACAGCTTCGCGGCTGCCTCGCCGGACCTGGCCTGCATCACCGACCTTCAGGGCGTGATCACCTCGACCAACCAGGCCTGGCGGTCGGTGCTCGGCTGGACCCGCCACGAGCTGGTCGGCTACCCGTTCCTCGACCTGGTCCACGAGGACGACCTCGACCGGGCCCGTGCCGCGTTCGACGAGGCCCGCGCCGGCCGGACGGTGCACGACCTGACCACGCGCTGGACCACCGCCGACCACGAGTGGCGGTGGCTGAGCTGGTCGATGACCCTCGGTCCCGGACCGCACGTCTACGCGTCGGGCCGCGACCTCACCGACCGCGTGCAGCAGCAGCTCGAGACGGCACGTCGCGCGGTCGAGCTCCGCGCCGAGCTCGATGATGAGCGGGCCACCGTCGCCGAGCTCCGGGAACGCGAACGCCGCAAGGACACCTACCTGTCGGCCGTCTCCCATGAGCTGCGCACGCCGGTCACGCTGATCCAGGGCGCCGTCGACACGTTGGGCTCAGACTGGCACCAGCTCCCCGCCGACGAGGTGGCCGAGCTCGAGACCCTCGTGGTCGACCAGACACAGCGGCTGTCGCGGGTCATCGCCGAACTGCTCGACGTCGACCGGCTCAGTCGCGGACAGCTCACCGCGGTCCTCGACCCGGTCGAGCTGGTCGCCCTCGTGCAGGAGGTGATCGACGCCTCGCCCGCCAGCGATCGCGTCAGCCTGGTCGCTCCCGACGAGGTGCACCTGCAGGCCGACGCCGGCCAGCTCCAGCACGTGGTGCGCAACCTGCTCGAGAACGCCGACAAGTACGCCCCCGAGGGTGCCGTCTGCGTCACCATCGACGCCGACCGCCGGTGCGTGCGCATCGGTGTCCGCGACCAGGGGCCAGGCATCCCGACCACGTCCCTGGAACGGGTCTTCGAACCCTTCTGGCGGGGCGACTCGGCGGGCGCGAGCGCCGGCAGCGGCATGGGTCTCGCCCTGGTCGCCGAGTTCGCCCGCCTCCACGGCGGTCGAGCATGGGCCGAACCGGTCAGCCGCGGGGCCCACCTGATCGTGGAGCTGCCCGTCGAGGTCCCCGCCTGACCGTCAGGTCACCCCGTGCCGAGGTCCAGCGGGTCCGGCGGCGCGGAGGCGAACAGCTCGGTCCCGAACGGGTCCTTGACGTGGACCTCGTCGAACCGGACGAAGAGGTCGAGGGCCAGCTCGCCGGCGTCGTCGTCGTGACGGACCGACACCGTGAAGGTGTGGGTCACCCCGTCCCCGGCCGTGGACCGGCCCTCGAGCGACCACTCGGGCGCCCAGGTGCCGGGACGTGGCTCGGGCTGACCGAACAGCGGCGTGGCGACCGGTGCGCCGTCGAACGCCGAGACCACGTCGACCAGCTGCTCGTCGCTGAAGGTGTAGACCTCGGTCCGTCCACCCTCGTCCGTCGGCACCCGACGTCGCAGCGAGCCGAGGATGGTCGACACCGGTGCGACCAGCACCTGGACCCGTCGATCCACGACCTCGACGCCACCCACACCGCTGCGCCACGGGTAGCGGTCGGGCGTCGGTTCGAGGGTGGCGGCCAGGACCCGGTAGCGGGTGTCGAGCTCGAGGCCGAGCAGGGCCGCCCCGTCGAGGACCGACTCGAGCTCGGTCAACGTGGTCACCGGGGGCGAGCCAGGGTCAGGCGCCTGTTCGGACACCCATCCCTCCAGGTCACGGGTCCGGATACGCACCCTACCGAGCGGCCCGTCCGGCCCCCGCGGACCATCCGGACAGCCGCCTAGGCTCGCGCCACGACGGAGGAGGCCCACCGTGGGCGAACCGATGATCCGCCTCGACGCCGCCACCAAGGTGTTCCCCGGCAGCGACCAGCCCGCGGTGGACCAGCTGAGCCTGGCCATCCCCGAAGGTGAGCTGGTGGTCTTCGTCGGCCCGTCCGGTTGTGGGAAGACCACGACCCTGAAGATGATCAACCGCATCGTCGAGCCGACGTCCGGGACGATCACCATCGGCGGCGAGGACGTGCTGTCGCGGCCGGCACACCTGGTCCGGCGCGACATCGGCTACGTGATCCAGCAGATCGGGCTGTTCCCGCACCGCACCATCGAACGCAACGTGGCCACCGTTCCGCGGCTGCTCGGCTGGGACGAGGACCGCACCGCAGCCCGGGTCGACGAGCTGCTCGAGCTGATGGACCTCGACCCCGCCATGAAGACCCGTTACCCCGGCGAGCTGTCCGGCGGGCAGCGGCAGCGTGTCGGTGTGGCCCGGGCCCTGGCGGCCGACCCTCCGGTCCTGCTCATGGACGAGCCGTACGGTGCGGTCGACCCGGTCGTGCGCGGCCGGCTGCAGGACCAGCTGCTCGAGCTGCAACGCGACCTGCACAAGACCATCGTGTTCGTCACCCACGACATCGACGAGGCCATCCGCCTCGGTGACCGCATCGCGATCCTCAACATCGGCGGCAAGCTGGAGCAGTTCGACACCCCCGAGACGATCCTGCGCGACCCGGCCAACGGCTTCGTCGAGGACTTCCTCGGCGGCGAACGGGGCCTCAAGCGCCTGGCGCTGCGCTGCGTCGGCGACCTCGGTGAGCTGCCACGCGGCGCGACCGTCACCGCCGACGACACCGGCGACCACGCGGTCGCGGTCGCGGAGGCCTACGGGGTGGACTGGTGCGGCATCCTCGACGGCGAGGACCTGCGCGGGTGGGCGTGGCTCGACGACCTGCGCGGGGTGCCGCGCGCCGGCGAGGTCGAGACCCGCCGCTTCCGAGTCGCGACCACACGGGACTCGACGCTCCGTGAGGCCCTCGACGCGATGGTGCGGTCCTCGACCGGCGTCAGCGCGGTGTTCGACGAGGCCGACCGCTACCTCGGCATGCTGCAGCTGTCGGACCTCACCGCGGAGATCACGGGCAGCTCCGGGACGCCGGCCGCCGCGTGAGCCTGGAGATCCTCACCACGTGGCTGTGGCTCGCGCAGGACGGCGTGCCCGCCGGCGAGTGGCTCAGCCGCAACACCGACGCGATCGTGCGTCGCGGCGTCGAACACCTGCAGCTGACCGGCATGTCCATCGGCTTCGGGCTGGCCATCTCGATCGTGCTGGCGATCATCGCGATGCGCTACCGGTGGGCCTACCGACCGATCACCATGGCGACCGGGATCGTGTTCACCATCCCGTCGATCGCGCTGTTCCCGATCCTGCGGCCCTACTTCGGGTTGACCACGACCACCGCCGTCGTGGGGCTGACGCTGTACACGTTGCTGTTCCTGTTCCGCAACATCATCGTCGGCCTCGAGGGGGTGCCCGCCGACGTCGTCGAGGCCGCCGAGGGGCAGGGCTACGAACGCAACCGTCTGTTCCTGGAGGTCCAGCTGCCCCTCGCCCTGCCGGTCATCATCGCCGGGATCCGCATCGCGACGGTGACCACCATCGGCCTGGTCACCATCACGGGCCTGATCGGGTACGGCGGGTTCGGGTTCTTCATCTTCGACGGGCTGCGCTCCAACCTCTACCTGCCCAAGCTCCTGGTCGGCGCGCTGGCACCGATGGCCCTGGCGCTCATCGCCGATGCCCTCCTGCTGCTGCTCGAACGGGCCTTGACGCCCTGGTCCCGCCGCAGCGCGGCCTGAGAGGAGGCGCACCGTGGAACCCATCATCGACGCTCTTCGCTTCCTGGCGGACTGGTCCAACTGGACCGGCAGCCGTGGCGTGCTGGTGCGCCTCGTCGAGCACATCCAGGTCAGCCTCCCGCCGCTGATCGCCGCGATGCTGGTGGCCATCCCCGCCGGCGTGCTGGCCGGCCACCACCGTCGCGGCCAGGCGATCGGCACCGCCATCGCCAACGTCGGCCGGGCCATCCCCACCCTCGCGCTGCTGGTGTTCGGCCTCATCCTGTCGGTGCGCGTCCTCGGCCTCGGCATCAGCTACTGGCCGACGGTGTTCGCGCTGTTCTTCCTCGCGCTGCACCCGCTGTTCACCAACAGCTACACCGCCGTCAAGAACGTCGACCGGGTCCTGGTCGAGGCCGCCCGCGGGATGGGCTACGACGACCGCCAACTGCTGCGCGAGGTCGAACTGCCCGTCGCCTCCCCCGTCATCTTCACCGCCATCCGCATCGCCGCGGTGCAGGTGGTCGCCACCGCCCCGATCGGAGCGTTGGCCGCCGGGGGCGGCTTCGGCCGCTTCGTCATCGACGGGTTCGGGTCACGCAACTACGGGGTGATGTACGCCGGCATCATCCTCATCGCGCTGCTGGCGGTGGCCACCGAACGGCTCATCGACGGGATCGAACGTCTGGTGGTCCCAAAGGGCCTGCGGGCCCGGGCCGACGACGACGTGGTCACCGTCACCGCGGCGACCGGCCGCGCCGTCTGACCTGAGGGACGGCGGTCGACCGCCGGCGGCGATCGCTTCCCGTCAGTCGGCGAGGGCGAGGTGCTGGACCGAACCGTGGAAGCGGTCGAGCACGTGGTCGGAGAACAGACCGGCGACCAGGGCACCGCGGCTGTTGACGCCTGCCTTCTCGTAGATGGCCTTGGTGTGGTCCCGGACGGTGTGGGCCGAGATCATCAGCTCGGCCGCGATCTCCTTGCTGGTCAGGCCGCGGCACAACCGCAGGACGATCTCGGTCTCACGGGCGGTCAGCCCGTAGGAGTCCAGCAGGATCGACATGAGGTCGTCGGGCCGGGCGTGCTCGACGGTGAGCATCACCGCGCCGGCGTCGCCCTCGACCGGCGAGACGTGCAGGCGCAACCACCGGCCGCTGCGGCCACGCAACCGGGTCGTCAGGTTGGACGGTTCCGGCCCCCACCGGGCCTTGGTCGCGGCGGCCTGCACCACCCCGGGGAAGTCCCCGTCCACGTCGTTGACCCGCAGGTCTTCGAGGATCGGCTGGGCGCCCGCGCTCATCGCCGTGACCTCCCCGGCGGCGTCCAGCACGATCACCACCGGCGCCTGCGCGCTGGTGTGCACCTGCACCCGGCCGAGCGACTCGCGCAGCACCCTGGTGGCGATCGGGACCAGCGCCCGGACGTCGGTGAGCTCCTCCGGCGTGAACGGCCCATCGGCGGAGGCCCGGACCAGGTCACCCACCGCGATGCACGACGGCCCGGCCACGAACGAGATGCGCAGCTCGTCGGCCACGCCGATGACGCGGTAGAGCTTGCGGTAGCGGGGGCTGCGTTCGAGGTCACCGTCGACCGCCTCCGCCAGCGTCGCGACCGGGTCGGCCCTGCGGGCGAGGTCGGCGAACTTGATGAAGTCGGCGTCGAGCAGCTCGTTGTCCCAGAACGGGACGCAGTCGTCGGGCGTGAACCCCTCCACGATGCCGCCCGACGGGAGCAACGTCGACGGATCGACGGTCATCAACGCGGCCCAGTCGAACCGGGCCACGGTGTGGAACGCGGCCACCATCGCCGCGCACACCTCGTCGGGTGATGCGTCGGCCTCGCCCACCGCGATCAACCGGTCCCGCGCCTGTGTGAACGAACGGATGCCCACCGGCCAGCTCCCCTGCCGCGAACGAGCCGGGGGGCCCGTCCATCCCCGCGGTCGAGCGTAGACCTGTGGGGCACCGGTGACCATCCCCCACCTGCGGGGGTCACTCCTGCACGTCGGGGTCCGCCTCGTCGAGGTCGGGCCCGCGGTCACGCTCGTGACCGGGGGTGCCGGGCGGTGGGCCGACGGCACCGTCGGGTCGGCCGCCGGGGCCCCAGCCCCGCGGGCCGTCCCCGGCCTTCCCGTCCCTGGCGTTGCCCTCTCCGCGCTCCTGGCCGAGGCCCTGACCCCGACCCTGCCCCGGCGCGTCCGGCCGGCCACCGCCGCCCTGGCCGAGACCGTGACCTCGACCGGGGTGCTCGACGTCCGGTGCAGCGCCACAACCATCGGCGCTCAGCCCGTGCTTGCCGGCGATGCGCACGCAGTTGCGGTGCAGCGCCGCCCGGGCCACCGGCGAGGCCTCGTCCGGCAGACGGTCGGCGCCATCACCGAGGAGCCGCTCGAAGCTCCGGATCGCCTCCTCCGGACGCTCCTCGGCGGCCGCCTCGACGTTCTCCAGCCCCTCGGCGACCAGCCGCTCCGCGTGCTCGGGCGCCTGACGGGCCTCATCGATCCGGCGGGCAGCCAGGGCCAGGTGCACCTCGGCTGCTCCGTCCGACCCGCGGGGCACGTTGAGCCACACCTGCTCGGAGGTGCGCTTCAACCCGTACAGCAGCGCGTCGGGTTGGGCGGCCTGCGCCGCAGCGACCGCGCCGCCGCTTCCGAAGACGAGCAGGGCCGTCGCCGTCCCGACCGCCACGAGGCGCCGACGCGGCCGACGGGACGGCCGCCGGACGCCCACGGGGCCGTGCGTCCGGATGCTCACCAGGTGGCGGTCACGCGTCGCCGCGGGCAACGGTTCCTGGTCGAGGGCCCGGACCCGGTGCAGCGAGGTGAGGACCTCGGGGTCGGCGCCCGCCGGCTGCGCCCGGCCGGCCAGCACGTCGTCGACCAGGCCGTCCAGCTCGCCGGCGGCGGTCAGGTCGGTCAGGTCGCCCAGGTCGTCGGACCCGGGAGCCTCTGGGGTGCGGTCACGGTCGTCGGTCATCGGGGCCTCCTGCCTCACCACCGGTAGGCGAGCCAGAGGGCGGGGAGGTTACGGGTCCCGGTCCCACGTCCTCGGTGAGCAGGCTGGCGAGCCGTCGGACCGCCCGGTGCTGGAGGAGCTTGACGGCCCCGGGGGTTCGCTCGATCAACGCAGCGACGTCCGCGATCGGCAGCCCGGCGACCAACCGCAGTTCGACCACCTCGCGCTGCTCGGCGGTCAGCTGACCGAGAGCACGCACGATGCGCGGGTCCACGGACGCGTCCACGACCTGCTGGCCCGGATCGGGGCCCGCCTCGTGGAGCGACGCCTGGTGCTGTGCGGTCAGTTCGTGGTCGGCGCGGCGGTCAGCCCGTTTCCGCCAGTCGTTCAGGTTGTTGCGGGCCGCGCGGTAGAGCCAGGCGCGCAGCGCCGTGCCATCGCCCCGGATCGTGGCGCACCCCTCGATCAGCTCCACGAAGGTCTGCTCGACCAGGTCGTCGGCCACCCCGCCGTGCCGCACCCGCCGCAGCAGGAACCCCCGCAGCCCAGGCGCCACCTCGAGGTAGACCGCGGCGATGGCGTCCCGGTCCCCGCGGCGCACGCCGTCGACCAGGTCGTCGAGCGGCTGGTGTCGACCGGGCTGCTGCACCGGGCCCCCTCGTCACACGCGGTGGCTGCGCCCGTCCCCGTCCCGGACGAGCCGACCGAGCGTAACGGGCGCGTTCCGGTCGGCGACCCATCCGCCTCGGGGACCTGTGACGGACTCACGCGTGGCCTAGGGTCATACCTACGACCGCGGTCGCAGGCCGACAGCCGGCCCATCGCCAGCCAGGGCGACCATGACCGCCCCGTCCTCGAGGATCCACCCCATGCGCATCCCGCGAAGCCTCACCCTGCCCGTCGTCGCCGCCGTCGCGCTGGTCGCGTCCGGCTGCGGGGATGGTGGGGACACCGTCACCATCGGCGCCAACGACTTCGCCGAGTCCAACATCCTCGCTCAGATCTACGGGCTGGCCCTCGAGGACGCCGGCATCGAGGTCGAGGTGCGCCAGAGCATCGGTTCGCGCGAGAACACCTTCCCGGCCGTGGTCGACGGCGAGCTCGACCTCGTCCCCGAGTACACCGGCAACGCCTTCCTGTTCACCCAGGGCGAGGGCGACACCGAGCTGCGCGACGAGCAGGAGGTCTACGACGCGCTGGTCGCCGAGCTCGAGGCCGACGGCCTCATCGCTGGCCAGTACTCCCCCGCCCAGGACGTCGACGGGCTGGCCGTGACCCGCGAGACCGCCGAGGAGCACGGCCTCGTCACGATCTCCGACATCGCCGACTTCCCGGGCACCTTCCGCTTCGGCGGCGGCCCCGAGTGCGAGGAGCGCATCAGCTGCTTCGTGGGCTACACCGACGTGTACGGGCTGACCAACATCGAGTTCGTCTCGCTCGACTCCGGCGGCCCCATCACCGTCGAGGCCCTGAACGCCGGCGAGGTCGACGGCGCCAACCTGTTCACCACCCAGTCGGTCGTGGGCGCCAACGACTTCGTCATGCTCGAGGACGACCAGCAGCTGCAGCTGCCCCAGAACATCGTGCCGGTCCTGCGTCAGGACGTGATCGACACCCACGGCGAGGAGGTGCTCGGCATCCTCGACGCGATCAGCGCCGCCCTCACCGAGGAGGACCTGATCGACCTCAACGCCCAGGTCGAGCTCGAGCAGCGCGAGCCGCGCGACGTCGCCCGGGAGTGGCTGGAGACCAACGGGCTCATCGGCTGACGTCCGGTCTTCCCCGGCCGTACCCTTCCGACCGGCGAGACCGACGACGGGGGCGTGACGATGAGCTCGGGGACCACGGCGGTGCCTGCCGTCGACATCGCACCGCCCGACCCCCCGGCCCGGCGCAGCGTCCTCGTGCTGTTCGCGGCGACCTCGGTGTTGACCGCGAGCCTGCTGTTCGTGGTCCAGCCGATGGTCACGCGGATGGTGCTGCCCGCCTTCGGCGGCTCACCGCAGGTGTGGACCACCTCGATGCTGTTCTTCCAGGTGGCCCTGCTCGTCGGCTACGGCTACAGCCACGTGGCGACCACACGCCTCGACCGACGGCGGCAACCGTGGGTCCACGTGGTGCTGCTCGCCCTGCCGGTGGCCCTGCTGCCGATCGCCCTGACCGTGGCGCCCTCGGGGCGTGATGGCCTGGCACCGTCGCTCGAACTGCTCGCCGCCCTGACGATCGGGGTCGCCGCCCCGTTCGTCCTGCTCGCGACGTCGGGACCGCTCCTGCAACGCTGGTTCTCCTGGACCGACCACCCGCACGCCGGTGACCCCTACGTGCTGTACGCGGCCGGCAACGTCGGCTCCATCGGCGGCCTGCTCGCCTACCCGTTCCTCCTCGAGCGGGTCCTGTCGGTCACGGCCCAGGCACGCTGGTGGACGGTCGGCTACGCCGCGGCCCTCGTCCTCGTCGGCGCCTGCGCGGTCGTGGCGACCCGACACCGGGCCGATGACCCCCCGGGCGACGGCGCAGCACGCACCCTGCGTCCGGAGCCGAGCCCACCGGTGGGCCGCCGGCGGGCTGCGCGGTGGATCGCGCTCGCCTTCGTGCCCTCCAGCGCGATGTTGGCGGTCTCGTCGTACCTGTCGACCGACATCGCGGCCGTGCCGATGCTGTGGGTCCTGCCGCTGGCGATCTACCTGGCCACGTTCGTGGTCGCGTTCGGCCGGTGGAGCGTGCCGGCGACCCGCGTCGCCACGTGGCTGGCCGTCCCGGTGGCGGTGGCCGCCCTGACCGTGACGACGGGCCTGGCGGGGGTCACCGGCGCGATCGCCGTGCAGCTCGGCCTCGTCGCCGTCACCGGTCTGGTCGCCCACGGGCGCCTGTCCGCGGACCGGCCCCCGCCGACGCAGCTGACCCGCTTCTACGTCCTGCTGGCGGTCGGCGGGGCCCTCGGTGGGGTGGCCAACGGCATCCTGGCGCCGCTGCTGTTGCCCGTGGTCTTCGAGCACGGGCTGATCGTCGCCGCGTTGGTGTGGCTGGTGGTCGACCGGCGCAGCCCGCTGCGAGGGGCCGCCACCTGGTCTCCCGCGGTTCGGGTGCCCGTCGGGATGGTCATCGCCCTCGTCCCGGCCACGCTGTTCCTGCTGTCGGCGATCGGCGGCATGGAGCGATGGGTGTCGATCGTCACCCTGGTGGCCGCCGTGGTGCTGGTCGCCCTGCCCACGACCCAGGGTGGTGCGATCGCCATCGGGGTCACCTGCGTCGCCCTGTTGCCCGGCCTGACCCAGATCGCCCGCGCCGACCTGGTCGAGCGGACCTTCTTCGGGGTCCACCGGGTCCAGAGCGACGCCGACCACGTCGTGCTGATGCACGGCACCACCACCCACGGCGCCCAGGACCTGTCCACCCCCGAGGAACGTCGCGAGCCGCTGACCTACTACGCCCGGTCGGGTCCGGTCGGCGACCTCGACACCGTCTTCGGCGACCGTGGCGACATCGGGGTGGTCGGACTCGGCACCGGCGCGATCGCCAGCTACGGGCGGTCCGACCAACGGGTGGTCTTCCACGAGATCGACCCGGCGGTCGTGCCGATCGCGTGGGAGCGGTTCACCTACCTGGGCGACAGCGCCGCCAACGTCGAGGTGGTCCTCGGCGACGGGCGGCTGACCGTGGCCGACGTGCAGGGCCGCTACGGGCTGCTGGCCATCGACGCGTTCAGCTCCGACAGCATCCCCGTCCACCTGCTGACGGTCGAGGCGGTCGAGGGGTTCCTGCCGGCGCTGACCGACGACGGGGTGCTCGCCCTGCACCTGTCCAACCGCTACCTGCGCCTGCTGCCGGTGGCCGCGGGTGCGGCCGAGGCGCTCGGCCTCGACCTCGTGGTCCGGTTCGGCGAGGCCGACGAACGGGCATCGGCCGCCCTGTGGGTGGCGCTGGCACCACCCGACGGCCGTCTCGACGCCCTGCGCGACCTCGGGTGGGAGGACGTCGACGACCAGCCGCGCCCGTGGACCGACCAACGCAGCGACCTGTGGTCGGTGGTCCGCCGCTGACCGCGCGGGATCTCGGCGCTACGGCCGGAGGCTGACGCCGGCATCCACCCCGGCGTCCACCCCGTCGGCCATCATCGCCGCCAGCCCCGCCGCCAGCTCCTCGACCGGCTCCTCGGCTGGCGAGATGGCGTAGCTGACGATCAGGCGGGACGCGGCGTCCGCCGTTCGAGCGAGGTCGGCGGCCGACAGGTGCGGCACGAACCGGCCGAGCACCTCGATGACGACCGGCCGCGCTGCCGACAGCACCGGGCCGGACCCATCGGTCAGGAACGGCAGCAGCGCCTCGGGCTCGGTGGCCAGCAGCCGGTCGAGCAGCGGGTGCTCGCGCGCGAGGCGCAGGGCCGCCGCGATGGACGCCTCCAGCGCGGGACGGAGCCGGTCGTGCTCGGCCGCTGCCTCGCGCATCCGGTCGAAGAACGCCTGCTCCTCGCGGACGATCGTGTCGCTGATCAGCCCGTCGCGGCTGCCCACGTACCGGTAGACGGTCTGCCGTGACACCCCCGCCTCGCGAGCGACGTCCTCGAGGGCCAGACGCGCGAGGCCGTACCGGCTCATCACCGTCAGCGCCGCATCGAGGATGCGGAGCCGGGTGTCCTCGCTGCTCATCCGAGCTCCTGACGTGACCGCGGTGGCACCGCCGCGGCAGTCTACGCCGCGACACCGTTAGGCTCGGCGGACCGCCTCCCCGACCCGTCAGGTGCCCCGTGGACCGCTCGACGCTGCCACTGCCCGCCACCGCGATGCCGGAGGTGACCGTCGCCGCCGGTGACCTGCTCGATCTCGACGTCGATGCGCTGGTGGTCCCGGTGTTCCGTGGTGGGATCGAGGGGCCGGGGACCGACGCCGTCCTCGGTGCGCTCGGCATCGACGACGTCCCCCGGGACGCGTCCTTCCGCGGCAAGGTCGGCGAGCTGCTGCACCTCGCCGCGCCGGGGATCGCGGCCGGGCAGGTCACCCTCGTCGGGCTCGGCCGCCTCGATGCGCTGACCGAGGAGACCGTGCGCCGCGCCGCCGGCTCCGCCGCCCGCGCCCTCGCACCGCGGTGCCAGACCATCGCGACCTCGCTGTCCCTGGTGTCGGTCGGACCCGGCGGGGTACGCGCCGCCGCCGAGGGCGCCCTCCTCGGGGCCTACCGTTACGACGAGGCACGATCGACGCGCGAACCCCAGGCGCTTCGGACCATCACCCTGCTGGCCACCTCGGCCGAGCTGGACGCGGGCCGCCGGGCCGTGCACCTGGCCACCGTCCACGCTCGAGCGCAGTACGTGGCGCGCGACCTCGTGACCTGCCCGCCCGACCGGATGGGTCCGGTCGAGTTCGCCGAGGTGGCCCGCGCCATCGTCCCGGCCGACGTCGAGGTCGAGGTGTGGGACGAGGACCGGCTGGCCGAGGAACGTTGCGGCGGGATCCTGGCGGTGGGGCGCGGTTCGGCCCGTCCTCCGCGGCTGGTGCGTCTGCGGTGGAGCCCGCCGGACCCGCTCGCCCGCATCGCCCTCGTCGGCAAGGGCATCACCTTCGACACCGGTGGCATCTCCCTCAAGCGTCCCTCCAACATCATGGACGCCATGAAGAGCGACATGGGCGGCGCGGCCGCCATCCTGGCCGTGTTCACCGCCCTGTCCGAGCTCCGCGTCCCGATCGAGGTCACCGGCGAGCTGTGCATCGCCGAGAACATGCCGTCCGGCGACGCCCAGCGCCCCTCCGACGTCATCACCATCCGCGGCGGCACGACCGTCGAGGTGATGAACACCGACGCCGAGGGACGGCTGGTGCTGGCCGACGGGCTGGTGCTGGCCGCCGAGGACGACGTCGACGCGATCGTGGACGTCGCGACGCTGACCGGCGCGGCCATCCGCGCCCTCGGACCCCGGGCCACCGCGGTCTTCGCCAACGACGACGATCTGCTGCGCCAACTGCTGGCCGCCGGCGAGTCCGCCGGCGAAGCCATGTGGCACCTGCCGCTGTGGGAGGACCTGCGCGACAACCTCGACTCCGACGTCGCCGACCTCGAGAACCTCGGTCGTGGCGACGAGGCCGGGGCCACGATGGCCGGTCTGTTCCTGCGCGAGTTCGTCGACGGCACCCCGTGGGTCCACCTCGACATCGCCGGCCCGTCGTGGCAGGAGGAGGACCGCTACCACCAGCCGAAGCACGGCACGGGTGTGCCGGTCCGCACGCTGCTGCGCTGGCTCGAGGGCGTCGGCAGCTGACCGCTCCCCTCGGGTGCCTGCAGGCGTTGTGACCACCGCACCCTCGTGGGCGTCGTTACTCCAGGAGGTGGCGGAGGAAGGCTTCTGGCGAGGCGAGGAACGCGCGGTAGAGGGAGACGTGTCGGGTTCCGTCGTAGCTGGCCGCCTCGAGCCCTCGGTCGTCGAGCTCGTAGATCGTCGCGTACGGGTAGGCCATGAGCAGCGGTGAATGGGTCGCGATGATGAACTGGCCACCCTCGTCGACCAGATCGTGGATGCGGCGAAGCAGTGCCAGACATCCCTGTGGGGACAGCGCGGCCTCAGGTTCGTCCAACAGGTACAGCCCGTTCGGCCCGAACCGGTGAAGCGCCAGGGAGAGGAACGACTCCCCGTGAGACTGCTCGTGCAGGCCGCGATCTCCGTACGCCTGGGCGACCTCGGGCCCGAGTTCCTCCACCTGGGTCGCGACGTTGAAGAAGCTCTCGGCACGCAAGAAGAAGCCGGTGGAGGGCCGCCGCACGTCGCGGATGACCCGCAGAGACTCGTGCAGCGGTGACGTCGAGCTCCGGGTCTCGAAGTTGAAGTTGCGGCTACCACCCTCGGCGTTGAAACCGGCGGCGACGGCGAGCGCCTCGATGAGGGTGGACTTGCCGCTGCCGTTCTCACCGACCAGGAACGTGACCGCCGGATCGAGCGTGACCTCGTCCTCCAACGCCTGGACGGCCCGGAGCGTGTACGGGTAGACGTCCCGGTCAACGACCTTGTCGAGGTCGAGCCCGATCGCCCGGAGCCATCCACCACCACGCATGACCGCACGCTATCGACCCGAGTCCACCACCAAGCTGTTGGCGATGCACACCCGCTGAACTCAGGTCGACGTCAGCCGCGGGTCGCGGCCACGATGTCCGCGGCGGTCAGGGTGATGAGCTGCTCGTCGGTCGGCGCCGGCACCCGGACCAGGCGTGAGGCCTGCTGGGCCACCGCCGCCTCGAAGACGTTGCGCACGAGCCGGGCATTGCCGAACCCGCGGTCACGCGGCACCGACGCGAGGTGGTCGGCGAGGGCCACCTCGGCGTCCGCATCGAGGCGGTAGGAACCAGCCCGCGCCACGTGCCGGGCAACCTCGAGCAGCTCGCCGTCGGTGTGGTCGGGGAAGTGGATCGTCCGGGGGAACCGGGAGGTCAGGCCGGGGTTGGCGGCCAGCAGGTCGGCCATCTCCTCGGGGTAGCCGGTGACCACCACGACGAGACGGTCCCGGTGGTCCTCCATCAGCTTGACCAGCGTGTCGATCGCCTCACGTCCGAAGTCGCGGTCGTCGCTGCCGCGGGCCAGGGTGTAGGCCTCGTCGACCAGCAGCACACCGTCGAGGGCTTCCTCGACGACCTCGCGGGTGCGTTCGGCCGTCTGCCCCACGTACCCGGCGACCAGGCCGCTGCGATCGGTCTCGACCAGGTGGCCGCGGCTGACGACGCCGAGCGCGGCGTAGATCTCGGCCAGGAGGCGTGCCACGGTGGTCTTGCCGGTGCCCGGGTTGCCGGTGAAGACCAGGTGCCGCGACCCGCCGACGACGGGCAGGCCGCGGGACTCGCGCAGGCGCTGGACCTGCAGCAGGTCGGTGACCAGCTGCACCTCGGCCTTCACGGGGGCCAGGCCGATGAGCTGGTCGAGGTCGGCCAGCACCTCCTCGACCGGGCGGTGCGCCGGCGGTGCGGTGGCTGCCTCGTCGTCCGCCTGCGCGGCCGGCACGTGCGCGAACGGTGCGGCGGACGCGGACGACGACGGCGACGGCTTGGACGGGCGGGACGGGCGGGACGGCGGGGACGGGCGGGACGCCGGCGGCGGTGGTGGTGGCGGGCGCGGTGGTGCGACGGTCCGGGTGGCGGCGTCGGCGGCCACGACCTCGTGCAGCGGCCCGCCGAAGAAGCCCCCGTCGGCACGCCGTTCGTCGGGACGTTTCGCACCGTGACGGGCCATCGCCGCGAGCAGCACGTGACGAGCCCGCGCGACCGCGTCGAGCTCCACCTCCGATGTGGCGAGGTCGAGCGCCGCCACGTCGTGCGCGACGTCCATGGCGGTCACCAGCGCCCGCCAGGCGCGGTCACCACCGTCGGCCGCATCGGCCCGGCACAGCGCGACGAACGTCTCGGACGGCTCGGCCAGCGCGGCCCGGCGGCCAATCAGCAGGCCCGAGCGGCGCAGGTCCTCGGGGGTCAAGCGTCCGAGCGCGGGCCGGTGCGGCGCGAACGCGGCGAGGTACCCACGCAGCTCGGCATCGCCGTGGACCAGGTCGGCGTCGATGAACGCGGCCACCAGCTGCTCGACCTCGACGAGCGCCACCGCCCACGGGTCGGCCACCACGCCCGCCAGCGCCGCAGCCAGCTGCTCGACGCCACGGGCCACCGTCGCGGACAGCGACGGAGGTTCCAGCACGGTGGGTGGGTTCACGTCCCCTCATCGGCGTGTCCGTGGCCCGACCTTGAGCCCGGCCCGCCCGGGAACCGGCCTCAGAACGACGCGGAGCGCGGGCCGCTCCAGGCGTTCATCGTCGACGACGGGGGGACACCGACGATGGGAAGGGCCTGGAGCACGTCACCCGCGCTCCGACCGCCATGGTCGCACGGCGATCGCCGGTCCGCAGGTGACCATGGTCCCGATGTACGGGGTCGTTCGGTCGTTGACCTGGCCACCGTCCGGTCCGGCCCCGGCCGTCAGCCCTTCCTGTCGGTTCGCGTCCCCTCGCCCTCCCCCGGGTCCGGGTCGGCGAAGGCGTCCGGTGGCGGACAGGCGCACACCAGGTTGCGGTCACCGTGCGCGTTGTCGATGCGGGCCACCGGCGGCCAGTACTTGTCGGCCCGCGGGCGGGTCCCGTCCGGCAGGTCCCACCGGCCCGGGTACGCCGCGACCTCGCGCGGGTAGGCCCGGTCCCACCCGTCGGCCAGGACCTCCTCGGCCGGGTGTGGCGCCCGCACCAGCGGGTTGTCGTCGGCCGGCCAGGTCCCGGCGGCGACCGCGTCGATCTCCTCGCGGATGGTCGCCATCGCGTCGCAGAACCGATCGAGCTCGGCCAGGGACTCGGACTCGGTGGGTTCGATCATCAGCGTGCCGGCCACGGGGAACGACATCGTCGGGGCGTGGAACCCGAGGTCGATCAGCCGCTTGGCGACGTCCTCGTTGGTGATGCCCGTCGCGGCCTGCAACGGGCGGAGGTCCACGATCACCTCGTGGGCCACGAACCCGCCCTCACCGGTGTAGAGCACCGGGAAGTGCTCGCGCAGGCGGTGGGCGACGTAGTTGGCGTTCAGGATCGCGACCTCGGTGGCGCGACGGAGCCCTGTCGGCCCCATCATCGCCACGTACGCCCAGGAGATGGGCAGGATGCCCGCCGAGCCCCACGGCGCCGAGGCGACCGGACCGGTGCGGTCCTCGTCGGGAACCTCGCCGTGACGGGTGACCTCGACCAGCGGGTGGGTCGGCAGGTACGGCGCGAGGTGGGCGCGGCAGGCCACCGGACCGACCCCCGGCCCGCCGCCGCCGTGGGGGATGCAGAAGGTCTTGTGGAGGTTGAGGTGGCTGACGTCGGCACCGAAGCGGCCCGGTCGCGCGACCCCCACCAGGGCGTTGAGGTTGGCCCCGTCGAGGTAGACCTGCCCGCCGTGCTCGTGGACGAGGTCGCAGACCTCACCGATCCGGGCCTCGAAGACCCCGTGCGTCGACGGGTAGGTCACCATCAGCGCCGCGAGCCGCGGCCCGTGCTCGGTGACCTTGCCCTTGAGGTCGTCGACGTCGACGTTGCCGTCGTCGTCGCAGGCCACGACCACGACCCGCATGCCGGCCATCACCGCCGAGGCGGCGTTGGTGCCGTGCGCGGACGACGGGATCAGGCACACGTCCCGGTCGTGGTCCCCGCGGCCCCGGTGGTAGCCGCGGATGGCCAGGAGGCCCGCCAGTTCACCCTGCGAGCCCGCGTTCGGCTGCAACGACACCGCGTCGTAGCCGGTGATCTCGGCCAGCCAGCGTTCCAGGTCGGCGACCACCTGCCGGGTGCCCTCGACCCGGTCCAGCGGCAGGAACGGGTGCGGGTCGGCGAAGGCCGGCCAGGTGATCGGCTCCATCTCGGCGGCCGCGTTGAGCTTCATCGTGCACGAGCCGAGCGGGATCATCGACCGGTCGAGGGCGACGTCGCGTGCCTTCAGGGACCGCAGCCAGCGCATCAGGTCGGTCTCGGACCGGTAGCGGCTGAAACGCGGGTCGGTCAGGAACGAGGTGGTCCGCCGCTGCGCCGGTGGGATGCCGGGCAACCGGTCCCCGTCGCCCGCCAGCAGGGCGTCGACCGCCGCCGCCACCTCGTCCGCGGTCACCGACGCGCCGGTCAGCGCGGACGCCAAGGTGGCCACGTCGCTGGCGGTGACGGTCTCGTCGAGGCTGATCCCGACCTCGTGGTCGTCGACCCGACGCAGCTCGAAGCCGGCGTCGACGGCCCGTTCGAGCAGGGCGTCGGCACCGGCCGAGGTCCGCACGCGCAGCGTGTCGAAGAACGAGCGTGGGCCGACGTCGAGGTCGGCTGCCGCCAGCAGGTCACGCAGGACGACCGTCAGCAGGTGGACGCGGCGGGCGATCCGGGTCAGCCCCTCCGGTCCGTGGTGGACCGCGTACAGCCCGGCGACCACGGCGAGCAGCACCTGCGAGGTGCAGATGTTCGACGTCGCTCGTTCGCGTCGGATGTGCTGCTCGCGGGTCTGGAGCGCGAGCCGGTAGGCCGGCCGCCCCGCCGCGTCCTTCGACACCCCGACGAGGCGGCCGGGCAGCTGCCGGGCCCACGTGTGGCGGGTGGCGAGGAAGGCCGCGTGCGGCCCTCCCGACATCGGCGGGACACCGAAGCGCTGGCTCGAACCGACCACGACATCCGCCCCCTGCTCCCCCGGCGGGGTGGCCAGCGTGCAGGCGAGCAGGTCGGTGGCCACCACGACCGGGACGTCGAGTCCGTGGCAGCGGGCGATGAGGTCGGTGTCGTCGGGCAGCGACCCGTCGGTGGTCGGCTGCTGGAGCAGGACGGCGGCGACGCGGTCCGGATCGCCCGCGACGTGGGTGGCGAACGCCTCCTCGTCCCGCGGATCGGCGACCACCAGCTCCCACCCGAGCGGCTCGGCCCGGGTGGCGACCACCGCGATGGTCTGGGGGTGGCACGCGGGGTCGACCACGACCACGTCGCCCTGCCGCCGGGTCGCGCGGCGGCACAGCTGGATGCCCTCGGCCGCTGCGGTGCCCTCGTCCAGCAGGGACGCGCCGGCGAGCTCGCACCCGGTCAGGTCCGCCACCATCGTCTGGAAGACCAGCAGCGCCTCCAGGCGTCCCTGCGAGATCTCGGGCTGGTAGGGGGTGTAGGCGGTGTACCAGCCCGGGTCCTCGAGCACGCCGCGGCGCAGGACCGCGGGCGTGACCGTGCCGTGGTAGCCGGTCCCGATGAGGCTGCGGCGGACCACGTTTCGGTCCGCCAGGGCGCGCAGCCGGCGCAGCACCTCGGCCTCGTCGACGGCCGCCGGCAGGTCGAGCGGGGCCTCCTGGCGGATCGACGCCGGCACCGCGACGTCCAACAGCTCGGTGGTGGACGACAGTCCGAGCGCGGTCAGCATCCGGACCTGCTCGTCGCCGCTCGGCCCGACGTGGCGCCGCTCGAAGGCGCCGGCGTCGGCGAGGTCCTGGAAGCTGCCCTCGGGGCCTGCCACGTGCGTCTCCGGGTCGCGTGGCGAGAGCGTACGGTGCGCCGCCCCCGGGCCCCACCGGCCCCGCCCTCGAGCCGCCAGGAGTGCACCCGATGCGCATCGGCGCCCACGTCCGTGGTACCGACCCCCTCGCCGCCGCTGCCGACCGCGACGCCGAGATCGTCCAGCTGTTCCTGTCCGCGCCGCAGCAGTTCAAGGGACCCACACCCCGGCAGGACGCGGCGCAGCTGCGGGCGTCCGACGTCGACATCTACGTCCACGCGCCCTACCTGGTCAACGTGGCCACGACCAACAACCGCGTGCGGCACCCGAGCCGCCAGCTGCTGGAGAAGACCGTGCGGGCGGCCGAGGACATCGGGGCCCTCGGCGTCATCGTGCACGGTGGCCACCTGCCCGAGGACGAGGACATCGAGCAGGGGTTCGCCAACTGGCGTTCGACGTTGGACCGGCTCGAGACCTCGATCCCGATCCTGATCGAGAACACCGCCGGGGGCCAGAACGCCGTCTCACGCCACCTCGACCGGATCGCCCGGCTGTGGGACGTCCTCGACGGGACCGTCACCCCGTTCGGGTTCTGCCTCGACACCTGCCACAGCCACGCGTCGGGGGACGCCCTCGGCGACGCGGTCGAGCGGGTCCTGGCCTTCGCGGGGCGCATCGACCTCGTCCACCTCAACGACAGCAAGGACGCGCCCGGGTCGGGCCGCGACCGCCACCAGAACCTCGGCGCCGGCCAGGTCGACCCCGATCTGCTCGTCGACGTCGTGCGGGCCGCGGGCGCCGACGTGGTGGTCGAGACGCCCGATGGCGATGGTGGCAGGCAGGCGGCCGACATCGCCTGGATCCGCGAGCGCCTCTGAGCCCCGGCCGGTCGGCCGTGAACCCTCGCCCGACGGGTCGTAGCGTCGAGGGCGCACCGACCTTCGGGGAACCCGTGCCCGCCAACGTGACGCGCCAGATCCTCGCCGATCACCTCGTCGAAGGTGAGCTGACCCCCGGATCGCCCATCGGCATCCGCATCGACCAGACGCTCACCCAGGACGCCACCGGGACGCTGGTGATGCTCGAACTCGAGGCGATGGGGCTCGACCGCGTCCGCACCGAGGTCTCGGCCCAGTACGTCGACCACAACCTGGTCCAGGAGGACCACAAGAACCCCGACGACCACCGGTTCCTGCGATCGGCCTGCGAACGCTTCGGGGTGTGGTTCTCCCGGCCCGGCAACGGCATCTCCCACCCGGTGCACCAGGAACGGTTCGGACGGCCCGGGGCCACGATGGCCGGCTCGGACTCGCACACGCCCGCCGCCGGCGCCGTCGGGATGCTGGCCATCGGCTCGGGTGGCCTCGACGTGGCCATGGCGATGGCGGGCGAGCCGCTGCGCATCCGCTGTCCGCAGGTCTGGGGGGTCGAGCTCGTGGGCGAGCTGCACGACTGGGTCAGCGCCAAGGACGTCATCCTCGAGCTGCTGCGCCGCCACGACGTCGACGGCGGCGTCGGTCGCATCATCGAGTACCACGGTCCCGGCGTGGCGAACCTGTCGGCGATGGACCGGCACGTGATCTGCAACATGGGGGCCGAGCTCGGCGCGACCACGTCGGTCTTCCCCGCCGACGAGGAGGTGCGCCGCTTCCTGACCCGTCAGGGACGCGCGGACGACTTCCGCGAGCTGGTCGCCGAGGACGGCGCCACCTACGACGTCACCGAACGGATCGACCTGTCGAGCGTCGAACCGCTGATCGCCCTGCCGACCTCCCCCGGCAACGTCGTCCCGGTCCGTGAGGTGGCCGGCCAGCCGATCGCGCAGGCCTACATCGGCTCGTCCGCCAACCCCGGCTACCGCGACTTCGCGGTCGTGGCCGCCGTCCTGGAGGCGACCGGAGCCACCGTCAGCGACGACGTCTCCCTCGACGTCAACCCGACGAGCCGCCAGATCCTCGGCGAGCTCATCCGCGACGGCTACCTGCTGCCCCTCGTGCGGGCCGGCGCCCGCCTGCACCAGGCGGGCTGCAACGGCTGCATCGGCATGGGACAGGCGCCCCCGACCGATGCCATCAGCCTGCGGACCACCCCACGCAACTTCCCGGGCCGCTCCGGCACCGTCGACGACCGCGTCCACCTGTGCTCACCCGAGACGGCGGTCGCCTCGGCCATCACCGGCGTCATCACCGACCCGCGGGACCTCGGCACCGAGCACGGCATCGACTTCCCGCGGATCGTGGAGACCGATGACGCGCTGATCGACACCGAGCTGCTGATCGCGCCGCTGCCCGAGGAGGAGGCCGCGAAGGTCGAGATCATCAAAGGCCCGAACATCGCGTCGCTGCCGGACTTCGAGCCGCTGCCCGACGAGCTCGAGCTCGAGGTGCTGCTCGAGACCGGCGACGACGTGTCGACCGACGAGATCCTGCGCGCCGGCGCCGCCGTGCTGCCCTACCGGTCCAACATCCCCGAGATCGCCCGGTTCGCGTTCGACGTGATCGACCCGACCTACCACGACCGCGCCGTGGCGATCCAGGAGGCCGGGGGTGCGGGTCACGTGGTGGTTGGTGGCCGCAACTACGGCCAGGGCAGCTCACGTGAGCACGCGGCTCTGGCCCCGCGGCACGTCGGCCTCCGCGCCACCCTGGTGGTCAGCTACGCCCGGATCCACTGGCAGAACCTGGCCAACTTCGGCGTGCTACCGCTGCGCTTCGCCGACGAGCGCGACCGGGACGCGCTCGCCCAGGGCGACCGGCTGCGCCTGACCGGCCTGCACGCCGCCCTCGACAGCGGCAGCGGCGAGGTCACCGTGGAGAACCTCACCCAGGGCACCACGATCACGGCCGTCCACGACCTCTCGCCCCGGCAGGTGGAACGCATCCGCTCGGGCGGGGTCATCCGCTACATGAAGGAACGGCTCAGCGGCCGGCAGCGCCAGCCGCGCGAACGGGGCCTGGAGGAGTAGCTCGGCCTCAGGCGTCGTCGGTGCCGGTCGCCCGCTCGGCCGCCTCGAGCTCGGCGAGCTGGTGGGCAGCGTCATCGAGCCGTTCGGAGGGGAAGTCGGCGACCTCGCCGCGCAGCTGGTCGACAACGGGATCGAGCGCGATGGCGAACACCCCCTGGCCGCGACGGAGCAGGTCGAGCACCTCGGCGTCGTCGGTCATGGCGAACACGGTCTCGCCGTCGGAGACGAGGGTCGCGTCGGCCAGCGAGTGACCGAGGGCGCGCAGCTCGTCGACGGCGAGGCGGACCTTCTGGAGCGAGACCCCGGTGTCCAGCAGGCGCTTGACCACGCGCAGACGCACCACGTCGTCGAACGAGTACAGGCGCTGGGTGCCGGACCCCTCGGCGCGACGCAGGGACGGTTCGACGAGGCCCGTGCGCGCCCAGTAGTCCAGCTGGCGGTAGGTGATCGAGACGATGCGGCACACGGTGGGGCCGCGGTAGCCCTCGCGTGGTGCGGCGTCGCCGACGTCGAGGCTGAGCTGTCCACCCATCGCTGTGGCTCCACGGGTCGTGTCCCGTGGGCACCGGAGGGCCACGGAACGGGTCGTGCGCGGGTCCTTCGCCGAGGGCCGGTGGCCCTCCCCTGGGAGCGCCGGTCACGTGTCGTGAACCCGGACGGGGCTTGCCCTCCCCATCACGAGTTCCACGCGTGGAACTCCCGACCTGACGATACGCGTCCCCGGGCGGGGGTGTCAACGACGGGTGGAGGGTGGTGGGGCGATCGGTGCCCTCACCCTCCACTTGAGGTCAAGGGTGACCCTCGACGAGGGTGGAGCGCTCCCCCAGCGGGAACCTCCACCGGGCGTGCGCTCGGGCCCCCGACGGTGGTGGGAGCTCAGCCCTGGCCCTCGAAGTCGGACGGGGTCACCTGGTCCAGGAACTCGCGGAACTGCTTGACCTCCTCCTCGGCGTCGACACCGGTCTCGCCGTCCTCGTCGGTCGAGTCGATCTCGAGGCCGGCCTCGGCCAGCACCGGCTCGGCGGCCAGGACCGGCACGTCCTCGAGGCGTGCGGCCAGCGCGATGGCGTCCGACGGTCGCGCGGTCACCGTCCAGGTCCGGTCCTGCTGGCGCAGGTGGAGCTCGGCGTAGAAGGTCCCGTCACGCAGGTCGGTGACGTGCACGGCGGTCAGTTCGACGCCCGTCTCCCCGAGCACCGACACGAACAGGTCGTGGGTCAGCGGCCGCGGCGTCTCGACCCCCTGGAGGGCGAACGCGATCGCGGTCGCCTCGACCGCACCGATCCAGATGGGCAGGTAGCGGGTCCCGCCCGTCTCCTTGAGCAGCACGATGGGCTGGTTCGCGGGTAGCTCGACGCGTACCCCGATGAGCTCCATCTCGATCACGCCTGCTCCGATGCTGCCGATGCTGCCGGTGTGTGCCGGTCCGCGCCCGTTCGGCGCCCCGAACGCCTCGCTGCGAGGTTCACATCCGAGGCTAGCGTCTGTCCGCCTGCGCGCTCCGTGAGCGCGTCACGGCGACGCAGCCTGGGCGTGCGCGGCCCGCAGCGCCGCGTACACCCCGTCCACCGCGGCCCGGCCGAGCTGGGCGCCCCCGGCCACCGCCGGGGGCTGCTCGCCGCTGACGGTCGCGGTCGCCGTCGCGACCTCGGTGCCGTCGAAGCGCACCGGCACGGGCAGGTGTCCGGCCTCGGGGGTCCGGACCGGGACGGGCAGCTCCGCGGCGACCGGGACGCCCACCGGGACGGTCACGGGCGTCGGCTCGAGCACCACCTGCCGCTGCCCGCCCGCGACCAGGAGGATCAGTTCGGCGGCGACCTCGGTCGCCTCGAACGCCTCGAAGCCGTGGTCGAGCAACGCCGCCGCGTCCTCGAACCGTTGCGGATCGGGCCCCGCGCCCAGCACGACGGCGATCAGCTCGCGGCCGCCCCGCGCTGCGCTCGCCACCACGCTGTTGCCCGCCGCCTCGGTGAAGCCGGTCTTGATGCCGGTGGCACCCGGGTAGCTGCCGACCAGCAGGTTGCGGTTCACGTCGGTGCCCACGCCGGGCAGCGTCGCCTCGCGAGCCCCCACGATGGCGCGCAGGTCGTCGTCGGCCAGCAGCACCCGGGCCAGGGTCGCCAGGTCCTGCGCGGACAGCAGCTCACCGTCGCCGAGACCGCTCGGCGAGGTCACCACCACGCCGCCCGCCTCACCGACGGGCAACCCCATCGATGCCGCGTCCTCGCGCATCAGCTCGAGGAACCCCGCACGGTCGTCGCCGACGGCCACGGCGAGGGCTTCCGCGGCGTCGTTGCCCGACCGGACGAGGATGGCGGTGAGCATCTGGTCCACGGTCCAGCGCTCCCCCGGCTCGAGCTGCACCGAGGCGCCCTCGAGCCCCTGGACCTCGGCGCCGACCTCGATGATGTCGTCGGGGTCGGTCCGGTCGGCGACGGTCAGCGCCGTCAGGATCTTGATGGTGGACGCGACGGGACGGCGATGGTCGGCCTGTCGGGCGACCAGCACCTGACCGGTGGCGGCCTCGACGAGCAGGACCACCGGTGCGCCGACCGACGGCTCGTCGGGCCACCCCGCCACCATCGGTCGCTCGCCGATCAGCGGCTGCGGTGGCGGCGTCAGCTCGGCCGCGGCCGGCAGGGGCGCGCACAGGGCGAGCGTGGCCAGCAGGAGCGCGACGGCGCGCCGGGGGTGGCGCAGGGTCACGGGCGCAGCAGAGCGCGCAGCTGCGCGGCCAGCAGCGCCTTGTGGAGGCGACCACCGACGTCGGCCAGGTGTTCGGCCTGCGTGGTCGCCTGACGCCGCGAGTCGGGGTTCCGCTGACGCAGCAGCGGTGCCGTCAGCTGCTCGACGAGCGCGGCCTCGCGGTCGGCGAACTGGCGGTACATGCGCAGGTGACGCACCTCGAGGCCGGCCTCGATGAGGTGGGCAGCGAGCTTGCCGACCACGAGGTCGTCGCCGTCGTAGGTCGCCCGGTCGGGCAGCAGGCCGTGGTCGCGCAGGTCGCGGACCTGGCGTTCCGACAGCCCCGTCGACTCGGCCAGCTCCCGGAGGGTCAGCTGCACGTCGGTCGCCGCCGCCCCGAACAGGGTGGGCGCCGCAGCGGGGACCGTGCCCTCGCTGCCGCCCGCCTCCGTCGCATCCGCGGCCGGCGGCGCCTCGACCGCCGGATCCGGTTCGGCGGGGACCGCCGGCGGCAGGCCGGCGTCGACGCGGGCGAGCTCGTCCTTGATCACCTTCAACGGCAGGTAGCGGTCGCGCTGCGCCCGCAGCACGTACCGCAGGCGCTCGATGTCCGGGCCGGTGAACTTGCGGTACCCGGACTCGGTCCGATCCGGGTTGATGAGCCCCTCGGCCTCGAGGAAGCGGATCTTGGAGATGGTGATGTCGTCGAACTCGTCCTTGAGGCGGTTCAGGACCTCACCGATGGTGTGGGTCGTCACCGCGTCGCACCGTCCGCGCCCACGAAGAGCAGCTTGAAGCGTCCGATCTGCAGCTCCTCGCTGGTCACCAGCAGCCGCTCCTCCACCCGCTCGCCGTTGACGTACGAGCCGTTGAGGCTACCGAGGTCGCGCACCAGCACGCCCTCGTCGGTGCGATGCAGCTCGGCGTGGCGCCGCGAGACCGTCACGTCGTCGAGGAAGATGTCCGCGTCGGGGTGGCGCCCCACGGTGGTGATGTCGCGGTCGAGCAGGAACCGGCTGCCGGCGTTCGGGCCGCGGACCACCACGAGCATGCCGGTGCCCGCCTCGAGCAGGGGCAGGTCCTGCGGTTCGTGCGACGGGTCGAGGGCGCCGAGCTCGATGGACGCGGTGGTGTCGTTGGCCGATGCCGCGGCATCGGAGACGGGGGCGCCGCAGGCGGCGCAGAAGCGCGCGTCCTCGGCCATGGGCTGACCGCAGTGGCTGCAGAACACGCGGGACCTCCCGTCCGTCGTCCGGGGCGCCGAGCGACGCCTCGTGCGGCCCGGTGGACGCCACCCTCGACCTCCGGGTCAAGCTCGGGTGGAGGTCGAACGCGTACGTGGCCACCGACGGCCGTTCGCGGCAGCGTAGACCCTCACCGCCACGCGCGCGGGTCGGCCACCTGGACGACCTCCGTGCCTCATCGCGGCGACGCGGGACGAGCGCCGAGCCGGCCGGCTCAGCTGCCCGTCAGGGACCGGTAGCCCTCGGCGTCGATCAGACCGTCGAGCTCGGCCCGGTCGGTCGGGCGGATGGCGACCATCCAGCCGTCACCGTACGGGTCGGCGTTGACCAGCTCCGGGCGCTCGTCGAGCTCCTCGTTGCGCTCGGCCACGGTCCCCGAGATGGGCGCGTACAGGTCGGAGACCGACTTGGTCGACTCGACCTCACCGAACGGCTGACCGGCGCTGACCTCCGCGCCGGGCGCCGGCAGGTCGACGTAGACCACGTCCCCGAGCTGGTCCTGCGCGAAGTGGGTGATACCGATGACCACGACCTCGCCGTCGTCCCGGGTCCACTCGTGCCGGTCGGTGTAACGGAGATGGTTGGGCGTGTCGCTGGACACGACGTCTCCCTCTCGAGCAGGTGGGACCGCGGCGCACGCGCGCGGTCGGGCCGGGCACCTTAGCTCGACTTCGGGGGCGGTGGCCCGCCACGCAGATCGCGGAGGTAGCCGACCGCCACGAGCCAGTAGAGGACGGCGTTCACCCCGAACCCGATCCACGCGACGGCGAGCCAGACCTGGTGCGGTTCACCCGTGGGTGACTCGAGGATGCGGGCCAGGATGAAGACCGGTAGCGCGAACATCAGACCGAAGGTCGCGGTCTTGCCGAGGCGCGAGACCGTCGGTGGACGGTGGCCCCGCAGCATCACGACGAGGCCGACCCCGACCACCAGGACGTCGCGGACCAGGATGACCAGAACGGCCCACAGCGGCAGCAGGCCGGCCACCACGAACGCGACCCCGACGACCACGAACAGCACACGGTCGCTGACGGGGTCGAGCAGCGCCCCGAGGCGGGTCATCTGGTCGAAGCGCCGGGCGATGTAGCCGTCGAGCCAGTCGGTGGCGCTGAAGATCGCCAGCAGGACGAAGGCTCGCAGCCACCGCTCGCCGACGAGGTCCAGGTAGATCAGCGGCAGCGCCAGCAGGCGGACGAACGACAGCCCGTTGGCCCAGGTCCAGATGCGGTCGGTGACCTCACGGGGCTCGTCGTCGCGTCCTCCGATGTCGTAGACGCGCACGGGACGGGCTCCTGCCGGGGTCGGGCCGGCCAGGGACCGGCGCAGCGGCACGGTAGCTGCCGCCGCACCCACCTCCGGCCACCGCAGGGCGCGTGAACGCGCGGATGCGCGGGTTCACTCGGGCAGCGCACCGAACGACCCACGGCAGGTTCGCCCCCGCGTCAGGGGAGGACGAGGCCGTCGCCGACGAGGCGGCCGCCCTCCTCGACGGTGAAGGTCTCCTCGCCCGGTGCGACGGTCACGTCCTCGGGGCAGGTGAGCGCGACCTCGTGGGTCGTGCCGGGGTCCATACTGCCGCCCTCGGCAGGCGCCCCGACGGTGCAGGTCATCGGATCGTGGGCGGGGAAGGTCAGCGTCCCGCGGTAGCCCCCGAAGACGCCCGTCCTCCGGCCGCCGTCGTCGCTGGCGAGCCACGACACCTGGACCGCGATCTCCTCGCCCGCCGCGAAGGTGCGCGGCTCGTCCGCTGCCTCACCGTCCTCGCCGGTGCCGGCCTCGCCGGAGCCGGCCTCGCCCGAGCCGGCCTCGCCCGAGCCATCCTCGCCCGAGCCGTCGTTGTTCGAGTCGTCCTCGTCAGGTCCGGTGTCCTCCGAGGCGGGGACCTGGTCGGCGGCGACCGGTTCCTCGGGCGGCCCGCCGTCGTCGTCGCTCGTGGTGCACCCGGCGAGCAGCAGCGAGGCGGCAGCGGTGGCGGTCAGGACGGCACGACGGATGGACACGGTTCCCCCCGGTGGTGGACGAAAGCGCGGCACCCTAGCCCGCGCCACCGCAGGCGATCACCCATGTGACGCGAGCGACCCACTGCGACGTCTGCGGCTCAACCCTGCGCACGTGGCGTCGCAGTGAGCCGCTGACGTCGCACGGCACGACCGGCACGACCGGCACGACCTGCCCTGGACACGAGCGGGGCCCGGCACCTTGGTGCCGGGCCCCGCTGTCGCTGCGGTGGTGATCCGCCGACGTCGTGTCGGCGCGGTCCCGCGTGCGGAACCGGGTGGTCGGGCTGGCCGGACTTGAACCGGCGACCCCTCGCCCCCCAGACGAGTGCGCTACCTGACTGCGCCACAGCCCGTTGCCTGGTGCAGGTGATGCTCGGTGGTGCGACGTGGACGGCTGGGGGCCGTCCGCGGCGGGGGACGCTACCCGGCCCGGCGGGGGGCGGCCAACCAGCGCGCTCTCACCGGCCGCTCTGGCGACGCTCGCGCTTGTTCTCGCGCTGCGCCGGCGGCCGGTCGTCGAGCAGCAGCGGGACCCCGGTGAAGTCGTGGTGTTCGCGCAGCTCACGCTCCAGGTAGCGCTTGTAGCCCGGCGGCAACGTGCCGTTGGTGAACAGCACGAAGCGCGGCGGACGGGTCTCGGCCTGCGTCGCGTAGCGCAGCTTCAGCTGCTTCTGACCGCGCCGGGGCGGCGCCTGGTGGGCGACCGCGTCGGCCAGCAGGCGGTTGAGCTCACGGGTCGGCACGCGTCGGCGGTAGTTGGTCCACACCGACCGCAGCTGCGGCATCACCCGTCGCAGGCCCCGTCCCGACAGCGCCGACACGTTGATGCGGGGTGCCCACTTGGCGAACGACAGCAGCCGGTCGAGCTCCTTCTCGAGGTCCTCGCGACGCTCGTCGTCGACCAGGTCCCACTTGTTGCACACCAGCACGAACGCGCGACCGGCGTCGCGCAGGAGGGCGGCGAGGCGCTGGTCCTGCTCGCCGATCCCCTCCGAGGCATCGAGGAGGAACAGGACGAGGTCGGCCTGCTCGATCGCGGCTCGGGTCCGGTCGACCGAGAACAGCTCGGTGTCCTCACCGGTGCGGTAGCGGCGTCGCATCCCCGCGGTGTCGACGAAGATCCACGGTTCACCGTCGACCTCGACCATGGTGTCGACCGCGTCGCGGGTGGTGTGCGGGACCGCGTCGACGATCGAGCGCTCCTCGCCGAGCAGCCGGTTGAACAGCGACGACTTGCCGACGTTGGGCTTGCCGACCAACGCCACGCGCGGGACGGCGTCCTCGTCGCTGATGGCGCCGGCGAGGTCCTCGGGCGGCGCCGGCATCGCGGCCACGACCACGTCGAGCAGGTCGCCGACGCCGCGGCCGTGGCGGGCCGAGACCGGGTGGGGCTCGTCGAGGCCGAGGTTCCACAGCTCGTGGACCAGCGCCTCCTGCCGTTCGGCGTCGACCTTGTTGGCCGCCAGCACCGTCGGGGTGCCGCTGCGCCGCAGCAGCTTGGCGTAGCGCTCGTCGTCCTCGAGGGCGCCCACGGTCACGTCGACGATGAACAGCACGACGTCGGCGCTGGCGATGGCCGCCTCGGCCTGCTCGACGATGCGCGCCGACATCCCCTCCACGGGATGATCGCGCCCCGCGCTCGAGGCGGCGTGCTCCCAGCCGCCGGTGTCGACCACCAGGAACGGCCGTCCGAGCCACTCGGCACGGTGCTCGGTGCGGTCGCGGGTGACGCCGGGCTTCTCCTCGACGATGGTCACGCGCCGGCCGAGGATGCGGTTGACGAGGGTGGACTTGCCGACGTTCGGGCGTCCGACGACCGCGACCCGCGGCAGCGCGCGCCGGGCCGTCAGGGGGTCGACCGTCGGCCGCTGCACGTCCTCGTCGGGATCGACGCCGGCCGTGACCTCGGCGACCCGGGCGACCACGAGGTCGACCACCTCGTCGACCTCGAGGCCGTCGGTCACCAGCTCCCAGGCGTCGTCGGCCCGGACCAGGGGTGCCACCTCGCGGGACCCGTCGGCGTCGTCGCGGGCGATCAGCTCGGCGGTGATCGTCTCGAGGTCGTCTCGCCCCACCTGGCCGCCACGGCGGCGGGCGCGCTCCTCGACCGACGCGGTGAGGAACACCTTCACGTCGGCGTCGGGCAGCACCACCGTGCCGATGTCGCGACCCTCGACCACGCCCCCGTCGGCGACCGCACGTCGTTGCGCCGGCGTCAGGGCGCTGCGGACCCCGTGGTGGGCGCTGACGGCCGACACCGCGGCGGTGGCCTCGGGACCGCGGATCTCGTCCTCGACGTCCTCACCGTCGAGGTAGGTCCGCCCAGCGACGTCGTCGCGATCGATCCGGGCGTTGACCACCACCGAGGTGCAGGCAGCCCCGTCCGTCAGGTCGACGCCCGCACGCAGGCACGCAAGGGCGGCCGCCCGGTACAGGGCACCGGTGTCCACGTGGGGGACGTCCAACGCCGCGGCGACGCGTGCGGCGACCGTCGACTTGCCCGAACCGGCGGGCCCGTCGATCGCGACGACCGGGCGCGGGACGTCGTCGAACCAGACGACGTCGTCCTCAGGTGCGTCGGACGGGACGGGCGTGTCGTTCACGGTCGAGGACTCTCGTCAGGCGAGGACCTCCGCACGTCCACCGAGGCGTGCGAGGTCGTCGAGGAAGCTGGGGTAGGAGGTCGCGACGGCGCCGAACCCGCCGATCTCGACCGGGCCGGTGCCGAGGACGGCGGCGATGGCCGCCGTCATCGCGATGCGGTGGTCGCCGTGCGCCTCGACGGTGCCGGGACCGGGGCGTTGGCCACCCGGCACACGGTACCCGTCGGGCCGCTCCTCGACCTCGAGCCCCACGGCGCGGAGCGCAGCCGCCAGCACGGCGATGCGGTCGGACTCCTTGACCCGCAGCTCGGCGGCGTCGTGGACCTCGAGGCCGTCGGCGCTGCACGCCCCTGCCAGGGCGAGCACGGGCAACTCGTCGAGGGCGTCGACCACGAGCTGTCCCTGCAGGCTCGCGCCGGTCAGTGCCGTCGGGGCGACCGTGAGGTCGGCCAGCGGCTCCCCCGCCGTCTCGCCCTGGTCGGTCACCGCGACCTCGACCCCGAGCCGGCGCAGTGCGGCCACGACCCCGAGGCGCAGCGGGTTGGCGCACACCCCCGTGGCGGTGATGGTCCCCGCCCCGCAGGCGGCGGCGACCAGCCAGAACGCGGCCGAGGACGGGTCGCGCGCCACGACGACCTCGTCGGCAGCGAGCGTCCGGTCCCCGAGCGGGTCCACGGTCACGACCTCGGTCCCGTCGCGGTAGACCTCGCGCTGCACCGGGTGACCGAAGTGCGCCAGCATCCGCTCGGTGTGGTCGCGGGACGGCAGCGGCGAGGTCACCGTCGTCGGGCCGTCGGCCCGCAGCCCCGCCAGCAGGATGGCGGACTTGATCTGCGCGGACGCCACCGGGCTGAGGTAGCTGGTGCCGGTGAGGTGGCCGCCACGCACCACGAGCGGTGGGCGGTGCCCGCCGGCGGCGGCGTCGAGCCGGGCGCCCATGGCTCGGAGCGGGACGGCGATCCGGTCGACCGGGCGGCTGCGCAGCGACGCGTCACCGGTCAGGACCGTGAGGCCGTCGATACCGGCGACCACACCGGCCAGCAGCCGCAGGCTCGTGCCCGAGTTGCCGCAGTCCAGCACGTCGCGAGCCTCACCGAGCGGCCCTCGGACGCTGCCCGCCAGGCTCCCGTCGGCCTGCGGCGCGAGGTCGACCTGGGCGCCCATGGTCGTGAGCGCCGCCGCGGTGGCAGCGACGTCGCCCGACGGGGCGAGGCCGCCCACCCGGACCGGCCGGTCGGCGAAGGCGCTGAGCAGCAGCGCCCGGTGGCTGAGCGACTTGTCCCCGGGCACGGCGACCTCGCCGTGCAGCTGCCCGGGGTGGATGCGGACACGGTCGGGTGCGGTGGTGGTCACACGGTCCCCCCGGGCTCGACGTGGGCGGCCAGCCCGACGGCGGCCAGCGCCGCCAGTGCACGGTCGTGGGCGACCGCATCGATGCGCAGCAGCAACGCACCCCGGTCCCCCGCGGTCGCGTGGCGCATGGCGAGATCGGCGACGTTGATCCCCGCCTCGCCGAGGGCGGTGATCGCCGCCGCGAGGGCTCCGGGCCGGTCGTCGAGCGCCACCACGAGGTCGATGGGTTCGGTCGCCCCGTCGACCCGCACGAGGCCTCGACGGGCCGTGGACGCCCGCTGGAGCAGCGCGTGCACCTCGGCGTCCTCCCCGGTGGCCAGCGCCCCACGCACCACGTCCAGCCGCTCCCTGAGGGCGTCCAGGGCCGTCAGCACCGCCGCACGGTTGCCGCCGAGGATCCCGACCCACAGGTCCGGGTCCGAGGCGGCGATCCGGGTGGTGTCGCGGAACCCCCCGCCGGCCACCGCCAGCACCGCCTCGCCGAGACGCGAGGTGGTCTCCGCCGCGACGTCGGCCAGCGCCGACGCAGCGACCTGCGGCAGGTGCGAGGTGACCGCCACCAGCTGGTCGTGCAGGGCCGGCTCGAGGGCGAGCACCCGGGCGCCGAGGTCGCGAAGGACCGCGGAGGTGCGGGTGAGGGCGGCCGGGTCGGTCCGCTCCGTCGGCGTCAGTACCCAGGTGGCCCCCTGGAACAGGGTCGCGTCGGCGGCCTCCGGACCGCTGCGTTCGCTGCCGGCCATCGGGTGACCACCCACGAAGCGCTCGGGTCCGAGGTCGGCAGCCGCCAGGAGCGCCTCGACCTCGGGCACGAGCCGGCCCTTGAGGCTCGCCACGTCGGTCAGCAGCGCGGACCGGGGCGCGTGCCGGGCCACCTCGGCGAGCACCGCCGGTGCCACGGCGGCCGGGACGGCAGCGACGACCAGCTCGGCGTCCGTGACCGCCGTCACGATGTCGTCCACCACGACGTCAGCCAGGCCAGCGGCGGCCGCCCGCACGCGGACGTCGGCGTCCCGGTCGGTCAGGGTCACGTGTGCGCCGGCAGCTCGCGCAGCCGAGGCCACCGACCCACCGACGAGGCCGGCCCCGATCACGGCGATGCGCGACACCCCGCCCGGCCCGATCACGACCGACCGCCGACGCCGCTGCGAGGGCACCTCATTCGGGCAGGTCGGTGCGCAGCTGCCTCGCCTCGTGGAGGTAGACGTGGCGCAGGTCGGCAGCCGGCCGGTCGGTGTAGGCGTGGATCAAGAGGCGGATGCACCGCTTCACACCACCGTCGATCTCCAGCTCGCGGGCGCACATCAACGGCACGTGCGTGAAACCAGCGACCCGGGCCGCCTCCGCCGGGAACGCCGAGTGGATGTCAGCCGTCGCCGTGAAGACGATCGAGATGAGGTCGTCCTCGGTCAGGCCGTTGCGCGCGAAGATGGCCGACATCACCTCCTCGGTGCGCTCGAGCAGGTGCTCGCGCTCGTCGACCTCCAGCGTCGTGGCACCACGCAGCGCCCGGACCCGCAGCTCGCTCACCGCCGACCTCCCCCGCCCCCGGCACGGCGCCCCTTCGGCTGCGCCTCACCGGCCCGCCGGCGGTTGCCCCGCTCCTCGCGGGTCGTGCGCCGTGCCTCGCGCTCGCTCGAGGTGCGCGCGGCGCGGGTCTGCCCGGCACGGGCCGCGTCGTGCAGGGCGCCGATCTCGGCCTGCGTGAGGAACCGCCACTTGCCCTGGCGCAGCTCGCCGAGTTCGACGTCACCGAACCGCACCCGGGCGAGCCGCTCGACCGGCAGACCGATCTCGGCCAGCATCCGGCGTACCTCCCGCTTGCGGCCCTCGGTCATGACGATCTCGAGGAGCGCCTTGCCCTTGCCCTCCTCGAGGACCTTGAAGCGCTTCGGCTTGGCCAGACCGTCCTCGAGCTCGACGCCCTCGCGGAGGGCCGTGAGCGCCCGCGGCTTCACCGGTCCGGTGAGCAGCGCCACGTACCAGCGCTCGACCTCACGGGAGGGGTGCAACAGCGCGTTGGTGAGCTCACCGTCGTTGGACAGCAGCAGCAGCCCCTCGGTGTCCATGTCCAGCCGCCCGATCGGGAACAGCCGCTGCGGGAGGTTGATCAGATCGACGACCGTGGGACGCCCCTCGGGATCGTCGGCCGTCGTCACCACCCCCTGCGGCTTGTTCAGCATCACGTACACCCGGTCGGGATCGACGTTGACCCGCTCACCGTCGATGGCGACCACGTCGCGCGTGCGGTCCACCTTCGAGCCGAGCTCGGCGACCTCACCGTTGACGGTCACCCGCCCCTCGATGATGAAGCCCTCGCACGCCCGACGGGACGCGACACCGGCCGCAGCCAGCACCTTCTGCAACCGCTCCTCAGGCATGATCTCGGTCGTCCTCCGGTCGCGGGGCGACCTCCGGTCTCCCCGCCGTGCGTGCTCCCTCGGCCCCCTGGGGGCCTCGGTCCGCGCCACCGGCGACATCTGCGTCGTCCTCCGGTCGCGGGGCGACCTCCGGTCTCCCCGCCGTGCGTGCTCCCTCGGCCCCCTGGGGGCCTCGGTCCGCGCCACCGGCGACATCTGTGTCGTCCTCCGGTCGCGGGGCGACCTCCGGTCCGGCGTCCGCGGCCTCGCGGGCTTCGCTGGCCGAGACCGCCTGCCGCAACCGGTCCACCGCCGATCGTGCCGCCGACTCGAGGCGGTCCGACAGATCGTCCATCGCCGCCTCGTCGGCGCGGCGGTCCGCGCGGCTGGCCTGGGGCGGCGGGAGCACGTCGTGGTCCTCGGGGTCCTCGTGACCGCCCTGCGCGGCCGGTGGCGCCTCGGCCCCGGCGACGGCCAGGCGCGCACGCACGTCCCCGAAACGTCGGGTCGCGGCCTCGCGGGCACCCTCGGCGGCGGGCAGCTCACCGCCGGCCGCCAACCGCTGGCGCACCTCCTTGAGCCGCCCGAGCTCCGGTTCGTCCGGCGCGTTGTGCTCCGGCAGGAAGTCGGTCAGCGGCGGCAGGTCGTCCAGGGAGTCGAGACCGAGACGCTCGAGCAACGTCGTGGTGGTCCCGTACAGGACCGCCTGCCCGGGGGTCTCCGCGCGGCCGACCTCGGCGACGAACCCGCGCGAGACCAGGCTGCGCACGGCCCCGTCGGCGTTGACCCCACGGATCTCACCGATCTCCTGGCGACCGATCGGCTGCTTGTAGGCGATGACCGCCAGGGTCTCGAGGGCCGCCTGCGTCAGACGACCCGTGCGCCCCGACAGCGCCCACCGTTCCAGGATCGGCCGGGCCAGGGCCGCCGAGTACATCCGCCAGCCACCGGCCGCCCGTCGGACCTCGGTCCCGCGCCGTTCGGTGCGGTGGCGCAGCGACAACCCCTGGCACGCGGCATCGACGTCGGCGGGTTCGAGCTCGAGGTGTTCGGCGAGGGTCAGCACGTCGAGCGGTTCCTCGGCGAGGAACAGCAGGGCCTCGAGGCCGGCGGCGGTCACCGCGTCGAGCGACGCCAGCGCCGCGATGGCCTGGGCGTCGTCCAGCTCGACCGGTTCGAACGCCGGCGGCGCCTCGAGCTCGAGCTCCGGCTCGGGCTGCGCCTCGGGCTCGGGCTGCGCCTCGAGCTCCGGCTCGGGGTCGGCCCCGGGCTCGGGCTGGTCGGTGGGGAGGGCATCGGTCACGCGGGGGCTCCGGTCGCCACGGGGGCGTCGTCGTCCGACGGGGAGGGCGCCTCGGCGGGTTCGTCGTCGGTCAGCTCGTCGAGCAGCGAGGCAAGATCGCGCCCGCCACCGGATCGAGCCACCTGCAGCGTGCTGCGCAGGTCCGGCTGCGCGAGGTCGACGTGACCGAGCTTGAACAGCTCGAGCAGCGCCAGGAAGAAGACCACCCGGTCCCCGCGGGTCCGTCCCTCGACCAGCTCCGGGAAGGCACGGTGGCCCCCCTCGTCGGGGAGCGAGGTCAGCAGGGTCAACGCCGCCTCGCGGACCGACACGTAGCTGCGTCGGATGTGCGACAGGTCGACGGTCGCCTCGGGCGTCGGCGCGAACGCCGCAGCGGCGAGCGCGCCGAGGCCCCGCGCGTCGATCGGCAGCGGCGTCTCGGGCACCAGCCGGGCCAGCCACGGTTCCGGCGAGACCTCGCGCGGCAGGTGCGCCTCGTGCTGGGTCAGGCGGTGCGACACGATCCGGGCGACGTCGCGGAAGGCGCGGTACTCCAGCAACCGGGCGTACAGCAGGTCACGGGCCTCGCCGAGCAGGTCCTCGAGCTCCTGGCGATCCTCGTCCGGCAACAGCCGCGCGGCCTTCAGCTCGATGAGCGTGGCCGCGATGACCAGGAAGCGGGTGGCCGTCTCGAGGTCGAGGTCGTCGAGCTCGCCGAGGTGGGCGAGGAAGTCGCCGGTGATCTCGGCGAGGTCGACCTCCGTGACGTCGAGCTTGCGCCGGGCGATGAGCTGCAGCAGCAGGTCGAACGGGCCCTCGAAGACCTCGAGGTGGACCTGGTAGCTCATCGGGGGGACGTCTCGGGGTCGCGGGCGGGTGGTCACGGACCGCGCGGGACGGCGGCGCAGGCGGAGCGCACGAGCGTACACGCGTGCCGCGGTTCCCCGCGGTCGGCAACCACCGCCGAGTACCCTCGCTCACGGCGCGAGTAGGGGACGCGGCGCCACGAGCCGGACTGACGAGGGGAGAACACGTGCGCGACGCACCCTCCTCCGCCAGCGCCCCGTGGTGGTCCAAGGTCGTCGACCGGCTGGCGTACGGCGCGTCGTCCCTCGGCCTCGAACGCTGGGCGCGCCTCGGTTCGGTGGCGATCGTGCCGCTGTTCCTGCCCGACACCGGGACGGGGATCGCACCCGTGTACGGGGCGCTGACCGCCTACGTCCTGCTCACGGCGCTGGCACGGCGCGACCGGTTCGTCCGCGGCGGCGATCTGGTCGTGGCGGCCGCGATCATCGTGGCGACCGGTGGCCAGGTCGCCCCCTTCCTGCTGTTCCTCGCCGTGGCGGTGGCCGGCCCCGCCTCCGCCGGGGGCATCCGAGCGGGTGCAGCCGCCGGCGCGACGCTGTCGCTGGTCCTGCTGACGGTGCTCGGCCTCGACGGTCAGCTCGCCGACCTCGGGACCTGGGGTGTCATCCCCGTGGCGCTGCTCCTGCCGCTGGCGGGGATCACGACGGCCTCCGCGGCTCAGGTCCTCGACGGCCGGATCGTGGCCGGACGGGTCAAGCTCCAGGAGGCCAACCGCCTGCTGTCGGCCCTGCTCGACATCGCCGACGACCTGCCCGGCGGGCTGGATGCCACCACGGTCGCCGCCGCCGTCTGTTCGGAGATCCGCGCCATGCCAGGCGTGCCGGCCGTGGCGGTCATGGTCGAGGACCTCGGCGTGCTGCACGTCGCCGCGTCCCACGAGCTGCACCCCGGCCGGCTCCCGGCGCTGCGCATCGACGTGGCACGCCGGCTCGGTGACCTCCAGCTGCGCACGCCGCGGCAGCTGCCGCCGGAGCTGCGCCGCGCCTGCGAGGAGCAGCCGTTCTGGATGTGCACCAGCCTCGGAGCCCAGGACGAGCCGGTCGGCCTCCTGCTCGTGGCCGTCGAGAGCGCGGAGATCGGTGCCCGCGTCCGGCCGACCCTCGTGAGCCTGACCGTCGACGCCGCCATCGCCCTCCAGAACGCTCGCCTGTTCGACGGCACGCTCGCCCGCGCGGCGGACGCCGCCCGGCGTCGGCTCGCCGCGGACCTGCACGACGGGGTGGCGCAGTCCCTCGCCCACCTCAAGATGGAGCTCGAGCTGCAGACGGTCACCGGCGGACGGCGTAGCGCGGACTCCGAGCTGGCCCGGCTCGCACGCGTCGCGGACACGGCCCTGTCCGACCTGCGCTCGACGATCGCGGGCCTGCGCAGCGATCCGACCGGGGACCTCGCCAGCCTGCTCCAGCAGCACGTGGCGCAGGTCACCCCCGCCGCTGGCCCATCGATCGAGCTGGAGGTCGCGGGGACGGCCGAGCTGCCCCCGGACCGGATCAACGACGCGCTGCGTGTGGTCCAGGAGGCGCTGTCCAACGCGTTGCGTCACGCCGACGCGGGCGTCATCACCATCGCGCTCGAACGTGACCACGCCCTGACCGAGGTCGTCATCGAGGACAACGGCGTCGGCCGGGCGGGGACATCCGGTCGTGCTGGCGGCGGCGTCGGTCTACGGTCCATGCGTGAACGGGCCGACCGCCTGCAGGGCACGCTCACCGTCCGTGACCGGCTCGGCGGTGGCACCGTGGTGACCCTGCGCTTCCCGACCCGCCCGAGCTCGGCCCCGAGCTCGCCACTCCCCCGCCGTCCGCGTCCCCACTCACCCGCCACATCGGAGATTCCGTGACGTTCCGCGTCGTCATCGCCGACGATCACACCCTCGTCCGCCAATCGGTGCTGAAAGCCGTACGCCACGAGGACGGCGTCGAGGTGGTCGGAGAGGCCGGAGACGGCCCCGGCGCCCTGGCCGCCGTCGAGGAGCACGATCCCGACCTGCTCGTGGTCGACATCGCGATGCCGGGGATGGACGGGCTGGCCGTCGCCGAGCAGCTGCGCCGCGAGAAGCCGAAGCTACGGGTGGTGTTCCTGTCGATGCACGACGACGACGGCTCGCTGCAGCGTGCGGTCGCGCTCGGCGCAGCCGGGTTCGTGTCCAAGTCGGCGTCCATCGAGGAGCTGCAGGAGGCCATCCGCGCCGTCCGCGACGGTGGGTCCTACCTGTCCTCGAACGTGGCCTCGCGCGTGATGGACCTCGCCGCCGGCCGCACCCCCGCGACGGCCCTCGGGCTCACCCCCCGCGAGCGGGAGATCCTCGAGCTGCTCACCGCGGGGAACCGCCCGACCGAGATCGGCACGACCTTGTTCCTGTCGGTCAAGACCGTCAAGAACCACCTGACCAGCATCTACAGCAAGCTCGGCGTGGAGACCGGCGCCCAGGCTGTCGCCGAGGCCTACCGGCAAGGCCTCGTCAAGCGCACCTGACCACACCGTTCAGTCGAGGCCGACGCGGGCCTGCACCAGTTCGACCGGATCGGCGGGCTCCGGGGCGAGGTGGATCACGTCGGCCAGCTCGGCGATCACCCCCTGGGCGTCGTCCTCGGTCCGGGCGTGGACGACGACGGCCGGGGTGTCGCCGTCGAGCTCGTCGCCGGTGCGGACACCGACCTCCAGGCCCACGGAGAGGTCCAGCTGATCGCCCTGCCGCTGGCGACCGGCACCGAGGCGCGCCGCCAGCTCACCGAGGCGGCGGCACGAGAAGCCGTGCACCGTCCCGGCCGCGGGGATCCACGGGAGGGTGACGGGGGCGACCGGGAGGACCGCCCGGGGGTCGTCGACGACCGACGGGTCGCCACCTTGTGCCGCGACGAAGGCACCGAACCGCTCCAGCGCGCTGCCGTCGTCGAGCAGCCGGGCCACGGTCTCGGCCGCCTGACCCTCAGGGACGCCGGTCAGCTGCAGCGCGGCCGCGGCCAACGCCAGCGAGGCGCGGGTCAGCCGGTCGCCCCGGCGCTCCCCACGCAGCACCTCGATGGCGACGGCGATCTCGATGGCGTTGCCGATGCCGTCGCCGAGCGGTTGGGACATGTCCGTCACCAGCGCACCGGTTCGGCGGCCGTGGGCCTCACCGATGCGCACGCACAGTTCGGCCAGCGCCTCGGCCTCGGCCGGATCCTCCATGAAGGCGCCGTCACCGCTCTTGACGTCGAGCAGGACGTGCTGGGCCCCGCCGGCGAGCTTCTTGCTCATCACCGACGAGGCGATCAGCCCGGGCGACTTCACCGTCGCCGTCACGTCCCGCAGCGCGTAGAGCTTCTTGTCGAGCGGCACGAGGTCCTGGGTGGCCGCGGCGACCGCCAGCCCGATGCGGTCGGCCTGGGACGCCACCTCGTCCGCGCTCAGGTCGACGCGGAAGCCCGGGATCGCCTCCAGCTTGTCGAGTGTCCCACCGGTGTGCCCCAGGCCGCGGCCGGACAACTTGGCGACCTGGGCGCCGGCGGCAGCCAGGAGCGGCGCCACCACCAACGTGGTGGTGTCCCCGACCCCGCCGGTCGAGTGCTTGTCGACGGTCGGGCCCCGGAGGGCGGACAGGTCGACGGTGTCTCCGGAGGCCACCAGCACCTCGGTCAGGGCGACCGCCTCGGCATCGGTGAACCCGCGGATCACCCCCGCCATCAGCAGCGCTGCGACCTGGGCCTCCTCGACCTCGCCACGCAGGTAGGCGCCGAGGAAGGCGCGCAGCTCGTCGCCGGTCAGCTCTCCTCCGTCACGCTTGCGGGCGATGAGGACCGGGATCTCGAGTGTGGTCACTCAGGCTGCCTCGGCGCAACGCACGCAGCGCACCGACAGCGGGCGCACCTCGAGCCGTTCGTGCGGGATGACCTCGCCGCACACCGCGCAGGTGCCGTAGGTGCCCTCCTCCATGCGTCCGAGCGCGTGGTCGATGGCCTGCACCCGCTGGCGTGCCAGCTCGAGTTGGCCGAGCAGCTCGGCGCGCTCCTCGGTGGCCTGACCGGCGTCGGCGCCGCTCTGGTCCTCGATACCGATGTCGGTCACCAGGTCCGAGTAGGGGTCGGCGCCGTGCTCCTCGAGCAGGTGGACCTGCGTGGCACGGTCCGCCTGGAGCTCGGCACGGAGCCGGTCGAGCGTCGCCTGGTCCACGGCAGATCCCTCGGGTCATGGCACGATCACGGCACGTTCAGGACGCGGTCGGGACGCGGTCATCGCGCGGGCGGATCCGGTCCCCGGGTCCGTCTCCGCAGCCTACCGAGCGTGCTGCGCCCGCGGGTGCGCGCGCTCGTACACCTCGCGGAGGGCCGTACGGCTCACCAGGGTGTAGATCTGGGTCGTGGTCACGCTCGCGTGGCCGAGCAGCTCCTGCACCGCCCGCACGTCGGCACCACCGTCGAGCAGGTGGGTGGCGAACGAGTGCCGCAGGGTGTGCGGCGAGACCTCCGCCGCCAGCCCGACACGGTCGGCGTGACCGCCCACCACCTTCCAGGCGCCCTGGCGGGTCAGGCGCCCGCCCCGCGCGTTGACGAACACCGCCGGGACCCGGGGCGACAGCGCGGGCCGTCCCCCGACCAGCCACGCGTCCAGCGCCTCGGCCGCCAGGTCCCCGTAGGGCACGAGGCGTTCCTTGTCACCCTTGCCGCGGACCCGCAGGAGGCGCTCGACCGGGTCGGCATCGTCGAGGTCCAGTGCCGTCGCCTCGGAGATGCGCAGGCCCGCGCCGTAGAGCACCTCGAGCAGCGCCCGGTCCCGCCGCGGCAACGGGCCACCGCCGACGGGGGCGTCGAGCAGCCGTGCCACGTCATCCACCGACAGGGCCTTCGGCAGCGACCGGGCCGACCGCGGGGTGGACACCGGTGCCGCCACGTCGTCGGCGGTCAGGCCCTCGCGGGCGAGGAAGCGGTGGAAGCCACGCACGGCCACCACGATCCTGGCGACCGACGACGTCGCGTAGGGACGGCCTGCCGCTGTCCGGCGGGCCCGCAGCCAGGCCACGAACGCCTGGAGGTCCTCGGTCGCCACGGCCCGGGGATCGCCGATGCCGACCTCCGCGAGGTAGTCGGCGTAGCGGGCGAGGTCGCGGCGGTAGGCGTCGAGCGTGTTGCGCGCGAGGCCCCGCTCGGCCCGCAGGTGGTCGAGGTAGCGGCCGAGGAGCGGCAGGCCGCCGCCCTGCGGCACGGCCGGCGGTACGTCGACGGTCACCGGGTCACAGACCGAGGTGCGGACCGGCGAGCAAGAGGCCCACCAGAGTCTTGGCGTCGGTCAGCTCGCCGCGCCGGGCGAGCTCGACCACGTCCTCGGCGGCGAAGGGCACGATCTCCATGTCCGCCTCCTCCTCCTTCGGCGTGAAGCCCTCAGGTGGGTCCACCGGGTGCACCCCACGTCCGAGGTAGACGTGGGTCTCCTCGGTGGTCCACCCCGACGAGTTCTGGAAGGTCACCAGGTGGATGAGCTCGCGCGCGTCGTGGCCGATCTCCTCGGCGAGCTCGCGGTGGGCGACCTCCTCGGGGGACTCGCCGTCGACGTCCATCTTGCCCGCCGGCAGTTCGAGCACGTAGCGCCGCAGCGGCTGGCGGTACTGACGCAGGAGCACGATGCGGCCGTCGTCGAGCACGGGTACCACCGCGACCGCATCGTCGTGGCGGACGATCTCGCGGACCATCTCCTCGCCGTCCGGGGTCCGCACCGTCTCACGGATCACGTCGGAGAAGCCCTCGTAGACCACCTCCCGCCCGGTGGTCTCGAACCAGCTCGCCTCGCCCGCCGCCGTCACGGGCGATCCAGTGCGATGACGTCCTGGTCGGCGCCGAGGGCGTCGACCAGCTCCCCGGCCGTCGGCTCGTCCAGCTCGACCGGCAGGCGGCCCTCGGCCTCACGCCCGTGCTGGCGGGCCGCCCGGACGAAGCCGTCGAACAGCGGGTGGGGACGGATCGGCCGCGACTTCAGCTCGGGGTGGGCCTGGGTCGCCACGAACCACGGGTGGTCCGGCAGCTCGATGAACTCCACCAACCGGTCGTCCGGTGACACCCCCGAGAAGACCATCCCGCCGGCCTCGAGCTCGGCCCGGTAGCGGTTGTTGACCTCGTAGCGGTGCCGGTGGCGCTCGTAGACGACCGGTTCGTCCCCGTAGGCGGCCCGGGTCCGCGTCCCCGCCGCCAGCTTGGCGGGGTACGCGCCGAGGCGCATGGTGCCGCCCTTGTCGGCCACGTCACGCTGGTCGGCCATCAGATCGATCACCGGGTGCGGCGTCCCCGGCTCGAACTCGGCCGAGTGCGCGTCGGTGAGGCCCACCACGTGGCGAGCGAACTCGATGACCGCCGACTGCAGACCGAGGCAGAGGCCCAGGAACGGGACCTGGTGCTCACGCGCCCACCGGATCGCGGCGATCTTGCCCTCGACACCGCGGATGCCGAAGCCCCCCGGGATCAGCACGCCGTCGACACCTGCAAGCCGGTGCTCGGCGCGGGACGCGTCGGCCCCCTCCCCGTGCGCATCCGTCGGCGTCAGGTCGTCCGAGGCGATCCAGCGCAGCTCGACGTTGACCCCGTTGGCGATCCCACCGTGCCGGAGCGCCTCGACGACCGACAGGTAGGCGTCCGGGAGTTCGACGTACTTGCCGACGATCGCGACCGTCGCGGTGTCGCGCGCACCGTGGACCCGGTCCACCAGCGCCTGCCACTCGGTGAGGTCCGGCTCGGAGGCCGGCAGGCCGAGCCGCTTCATCACCACCGTGTCGAGCCCCTCGGCACGCATCGCGAGCGGCACCTCGTACAGCGACGAACGGTCGACCGCCGCGACCACCGCGTCGAGGTCGACGTCGCACTGCAACGCGATCTTGCGCTTCAGGCCCCCGTCGAGCTCGCGGTCGGCCCGCAGGACCAGCACGTCCGGCTGGATACCCACCGCCCGCAGCTCGCGGACCGAGTGCTGGGCCGGCTTGGTCTTCAGCTCCCCCGCCGCGGCGATGAAGGGCACGAGGGCGCAGTGGATGTAACAGATGTTGTCCCGACCGACGTCGTGGCGGAACTGCCGGATCGCCTCCAGGAACGGCAGGCCCTCGATGTCACCGACGGTCCCGCCGACCTCGACGATGACCACGTCGGTGTCCTCGGCGACGGCGTGGATCCGGCTCTTGATCTCGTCGGTGACGTGCGGGATGACCTGCACCGTCTTGCCGAGGTAGTCCCCCCGACGTTCCTTGGTGATCACCGACCACCAGATCTGTCCCGAGGAGATCGACGACCCGCGGTGCAGGCTGCGGTCCACGAACCGTTCGTAGTGGCCGAGATCCAGGTCGGTCTCGCCACCGTCGTCGGTGACGAACACCTCACCGTGTTCGAACGGGTTCATCGTGCCCGGGTCGACGTTGAGGTAGGGGTCGAGCTTCTGCATCGTGACCCGCAGGCCCCGTGCGGTCAGCAGCCGTCCGAGCGACGCCGCCGTGATCCCCTTGCCCAGTGCCGACGACACCCCGCCGGTGACGAAGACGAAGCTCGGCACGCGCGACGAGTCGGGCTGGGTGACGGGCTGCGACACGGACGACCTCCGGCTCGGCTCGGCGAGGGCGACCAGCCACCAGGCGACGGGCCACACCCCCGGGCCGCCGAAGCCGAGGCGGCCCGTGCGACGGTAGCGGCCGAGCCCGGACGCCACCAAGGATGGGTGACCGGAGCGCACCCCGAGCACGGGCCGCACCAACGGTCAGCTCGAGCGTGTCCCGAGCACGGGCCGCACCAACGGTCAGCTCGAGCGTGTCCCGAGCACGGGTCACACCGAGCGTGTCCCGAGCACGGGTCACACCGAGCGTGTCCCGAGCACGGGGCACACCGAGCGTGTCCCGAGCACGGGTCAACCGCGGGTGAGCCGGCCGTCGGCGAGGCGGAGGGGCGGCACGACCTGCTCGCCGTCCTCCCGGACCCACCAGTGACCGCTCCGGCGCCGTTCGGCGGGCGTGGTGAACCGCGTCCGCTCCCGCACCACCCGCACCGCCGCGGGACGCTGGCCGCCGTTCGGATCGTGGGCCAGCAGCCGCAGCACCGCAGGGTCAGCCGCCAGCAGGTGGCGCAGCAACGCCTCGAACCAGCGGTGACGCAGGGGCGAGGGATCCATCGCCGCGAACCACAGCAGCCAGTCCAGCCGCAGGTGGCGCGGCGCCACCTGCGGCGGGCGGCGCTCCACCGGCCCCGGCTTCGCGGCGAAGCGGTAGCGCCGCCAGGCCGCATGGCGGTCGTCCGGGTCGTCAGCCGTCGCCTCGATCTCGAGCTCGTAGCGGACCTTGGTGACGGAGCCGAACGCCCCGTAGGAGTTCACCAACCGCAACGGGTCGTGGCTGGCGTTCATCCGTTGCCGGGGCGAGAGGAGGTTCGGCACGGGGCCACGAAGGCTGAGGCCCGCCACCACGACGGCCAGGACCACGCTGACGACCGCGAGCCACGACGGCGTCGGCGCCACCTCCCCCGTGACCAGCGGCGTGCCCGCGAACCACGCGTCGGGCAGGGCCGAGCACGCCAGCACGATCGTGAGCAGGTTCAACCAGGAGAAGTTGCCGCTGGCCATCAGCCAGAGCTGGGTCACCACGATGAGCACCGCGGCGGCCCCCGCGACCGGTTGGGGCAGCAGGAGCGCGGCCGGCACCACCAGCTGCACGACGTGGTTGGCCAACGCCTCGACGCGGTGCAGCGGCAACGGCAGGTGGTGGAACCACCAGCTCGCCGGTGCGGGCAGCGGTTGGGTCTGGTGGTGGTGCTCCAGGCAGGTGAGCGCCCGCCAGCACGGGTCACCTCGCCACTTGATCAGGCCCGCACCGACCTCGACCCGGATCACCAGCCAGCGCAACAGCCAGAGGGTCAGCAGCGGGGGTGCCGTGGTGTCGCTGCCGAGGAACGCGGCGAGGAAGGTGGCCTCGAGCAGCAGCGACTCCCAGCCGAACGCGTACCAGATGCGCCCCACGGTGACGTACGACAGGTACAGCACCCACAGGACCAGGAAGGCGACCAGCGGCAGCCAGGCGGGGCCGCGCTGAGGCAGGCCGACCACCAGCGACGTGGCGACCGCCACCCCGACCCACCCGCCGGCGACCGCCAGCCGGTCGCTGTAGCGCAGGTGGAACAACGACGGCGAGGCGAGGCTCGGACGCTCCCGGAGCACCTCGGTGACCGGCGTCAACCCGGCGGTGCCGAGGAGGGGGACCCACTGGCGGACGATGTTGGCGAACGCGATGAGACAGGTGAGCGCCACGCCCCGCTGCACGAGCCAGCGGGCCGCCTCACCACCGTTCGACGACAGCACCTCCACGCGGTGAGCCTCGCCGGCGGGCGGCCCCCGTGCACCCCGCGCGTTCGGCCGGGCCGGCCCCGGGACCGCCACCGGCGGCTCACGTGTCGGTTTCGGCGACGTCCTCGTCGTCCTCGGCGTCGTCACCGGGCCGCGGGCCGTCGACCGGCTGCAGCTCGATGTGGACGTGCGGGAACCGTTCGGGCTCCGTCTCGCGGTCGATGTGGCTGCCGAAGGGGAACAGCCGGGCGGTCGCGGCGACCGGCGTGACCCCACCGACGACCCGATCGCCGATCGCGACCTCGGGCCCGTCGACGTGGATGATCACCAGCCGGACGTCCGGCCGGCCATCGGGGACCAGCTCGATGCGCAGGTCCTGGTGGGTGCCGTACAGCAGGTAGCTGCGCACGTCGACCACGGTCCCCGTGACCGGCGCGAGCACCGGATCGTCCGGTCGCATCACCACGTCGATGGCCGACGTCGGACCGGCGGACCGGCCGCGGGAGGTCAGTACCAGGTAGGGCGTCCCGCCGGCCACGTCCTCGGCGAGCTGCGTCCGTGTGGTGTTGCGGTCCTCGGTGAGCGCGCCGACGGGCGTGACCCCGATGGCCGACACCGTCGCGGCCTCGTGGAAGCCCACGACCACCGGCCCGGGCGTGGGCAACAGGATGGGTAGATCACCGAGCCGGGCGACCGGCGGCGTCGCGTCCTCGGCCGGCTCGGCAGGCGGCGCCTCGTGGTCCGGCTCACCGTCCGCGGCGGCCGTGGACGCGACCCCGTCGCGGTCCGCGCCACCGGGCGCGTCCCCCTCCGCTGGCTGCCCGGCGACCGGCGCCACCTCGTCGCTGACCCCGCTCCAGGCCACGACGGCGCCGGCACCGACCACCAGCGCCAACGCGGTCACCGGGACCCGGCGGCGTCGGCGTCCGGAGAACGCCAACGACGGCACCCCTCGGGTACCGGGACGCACGCGACCTCGGCGTCGGACGGGACGAAGCAGGGGGGTCCTCCGGGACGGACGGCCGGGCGGGGCGCAGCAGGGGCTGGGACGGCGCGGGACCCTACCCCGTTGACCTTGACCCGACGAACGGTGCGGACCAGATCAGCTGGCGCGCCGCTCCGTCGCCCGGGACAGCAGCTCGCGAGCGTGCTCGAGCCCCGCCGCCGCGGTGGCCTCGCCACCGAGCATCCGAGCGAGCTCGGCGACCCGGTCGTCCTCGGCCACCCGACGGGTCGTGGTCACCGTTCGGCCACCGCTGAGGCCCTTCTCGACCACGTGATGCACGTCGGCGAACGCGGCGAGCTGAGCCAGGTGGGTCACGCACAGGACCTGACGCGGCCGGCCCTCCGCGCCGGTGGTCAGCCGTGCGAGCTTCTCGCCCACGGCCATGGCGGTGGCCCCGCCGATGCCCGCATCGACCTCGTCGAACACCAGCACCTCGACCTCGTCGACGTCCGCCAGGGCCACCTCGACCGCCAACGAGACCCGCGACCGTTCGCCACCCGACGCGGCCTGTGCGATCGGGCGGGGAGGCTCGCCCGGGTTGGGGGCGAGCAGGAAGGTGACACGGTCGCCACCGTCGGCGGTGAGCTCGCCGCCGTCCAGCGGCTCGACCTCGACCTGGAAGCTGGCGTGCGGCATCCCGAGGTCGGCGAGGTGCCCGTCGACCGTCGTGGCGAGTGCGTCGGCGGCGTGACGTCGGCCACGGCGCACGTCGTCGGCGAGCGCGGCCACCTCGGCGTGGGTGGCGGCGACACGGTCGTCGAGGTCGCCCGCGTCCGCCTCAGCGGCCTCCAGCACCGCCAGGCGTGCACGGGCCTCCTCGGCGTAGGCGAGGACGGCCGCGACGTCCGAGCCGTACTTGCGCGTCAGGGCCTGGAGGACGGCTTTGCGGGCTTGGAGGTCGGCGAGGCGTTCGGGGTCGGCGTCGACGTCCTCGCCGTAGGTCCGCACGTCGACCGCGAGCTCGGTGGCCTCGGCGGCGAGGGCGTCGGCCCGGGCGGTCAGGTCCACGAGCGCCGGATCGTCGACCGCGAGGCGGCGCAGGGCCGCGACGGCGACACCGAGCGGCTCGCCCGCGCCCTCGGCACCGAGGGCGGCCGCCGCCTCGACGGCGCCGAGCTGCAGATCCTCGGCGTTGGCGAGCAGTTCCAGATCGAGGTCGATGGACGCGTCGGCATCGGCATCGAGCGCGGCCTCGTCGATCTCGGCCACCTCCGCACGGAGACGATCGAGCTCGCGCGCCCGCTCGCGTGCGTCGGCGGCGAGGCGGTCACGACGGTCCGACAGCTCGCGCCACCGGGTGTGCGCGCCGCGGTACCGGGCCAGGGTGCGGGCGTGCGGATCACCGGCTGAGCGGTCGAGCAGCGCCCGCTGCACCTCGGGCCGTGCGAGGCGGACGTGCTCGTGCTGGGCGTGCACCTCCACGTGGCGGCCGAGGACCTCGGCGAGCGCCGACACCGGGGCGAGCGTGCCGGCCACCCGTGCCCGGCTGCGGCCCTCGGCGCGCAGCTCCCGGGACACGATCAGCTCGTCCGCGTCGGCGTCGACCCAGGCCTCCGCACCGGCCGGCACGGGACGGACCACCGCGCTGGCGATCGCGGTGCTCACCCCCGTGCGGACCAGGGAGGTGTCCGCCCGAGCGCCGAGGAGCAGCTCGAGGGCGGTGACCACGAGGGTCTTGCCGGCCCCGGTCTCCCCGGTGACCACCGTCAGACCGGGCGACAGCTCGAGCGTGGCCTGCTCGATGACACCGAGGCCGGTGATCGCCAGCTCCTCGAGCACCCCGCACCTCCTCGCCGGACCACGGTCCTCCGTCGGCGTGAGGCTACCGACCGCCGACCCGGGAACCGTGGTGGCGGCCCCAGCGCCGGTGGACAGCGATCGCGCCGGGCGAGCGCCCGCCGTGAGATCAGCGCAGACCGAACTTGCGGCGCACGAGGGTCGGGAAGTCGGAGACCCCGACCCGAGCGATCAGCACCGGCCGGCCGTGACCGCGGGCCGTGACGTGGGACCCCGGTGGCGCCGGGATCGGTTCACGGCCATCGCACGAGACCAGGGCCCTGGCCTGATCGGGCAGCAGGTCGACCCGGATCGTCTCGTCCGGGGCCGCCACGTAGGTCCGGTCGAACAGCGAGTGCGGGGCGACCGGGACGACCAGGACCGTGTCGAGGTGCGGCGAGACGATCGGACCGCCGGCCGACAGCGCGTACGCGGTCGATCCCGTGGCCGTCGCGACGATCAGGGCGTCCGCCGGGACCTTGGCGAACAGCGTGCCGTCCACGTGCACGTCCATCAGCAGCAGACGGTGGCGTTCGGTCTTCTCGACGGCGACCTCGTTGAGCGCCCAACCGCTGCCGAGCACATCCCCCTCCGGTCCGACCACCTCGACCTCGAGCGTGAGGCGGGGCTCGACCCGGAACCGTCCCTCAGCGACGGCGCGCAGCGCCGGGCCCATGTCGTCGAGCTCGACCTCGGCGAGGAAGCCCAGGCGCCCGAGGTTGACCCCGAGGACCGGGACCTCGGCCTCACGGCACAGGTGCGCCGCCCGCAGGAAGGTGCCGTCGCCACCGAAGGACACGGCCAGGTCGAGCCCATCGGCGAACCCCTCCGCCGGCACGGCAGCGACGCCCTCGACGTCGGGAGCGTCCTCGGCGGCACCCGCCGTGGCCACCACGTCGATGCCGAGGTCGTTCAGGGTCCGGGCGGCGTCGGCGGCCGCGTGCAAGGTGCCCTCGCGGCCCGCGTGGACGATCAAACCGACCTTCACGGTGCCTCCCTCGGGTGCGGGCGCCTCACGGCGACGTCTCGCGGTGTGCGATGCCTTCCGCGACGGCAGCGGCGACCGCCCCGGCCACCTCGTCCGCGCTCGACGCGGGACCACCGGCCAGGTGCGCCAGGAACTCGACGTTGCCCGCCGGGCCGAGCAGTGGTGAGGCGGTCGCAGCGAACCGTAGCCAGCCGACCTCCGCCGCGGCAGTGGCGACCTCGGTCAGGACCCGGGCCCACACCGTCGGGTCGCGCACGACCCCGCCCTTGCCGACCTCCCCCCTCGCGGCTTCGAACTGCGGCTTGACCAGCACCAGGGCCTCGGCGTCGGCCGCGACCAGGCGCCGCAGCGTCGGCAGGACCGTCCGCAGGGCGATGAAGGACAGGTCCGCGACGAGCAGGTCCGGCGCTGGCGGCGGCACGTCCTGCGGTTCGAGGTCACGCACGTTGGTCCGCTCGTGGACCTCGACGGCCGGATCGCGTCGGAGCTTGTCGTGGACCTGGCCGTACCCGACGTCGTAGGCCACCACGGAGGCGGCGCCGCGCTGCCGCAGACAGTCGGTGAAACCCCCGGTCGACACGCCGGCGTCCAGGCACCGGCGACCCGACGGGTCGACCCCGAACCGGTCGAGGCCGTGCGCGAGCTTGCTTCCCCCGCGTGACACGTAGGTACGCGGCGGTGCCGCCACGACGACCGCCTGTCCCGCGTGGACCTGGCTGGCCGCCTTCGACGCGGGGGCGCCGTCGACGGTCACGAGGCCGGCCTGGATCGCCTCCTGCGCCTCGGTCCGGCTCGTGACCAGCCCTCGGCGCACGAGTTCGGCGTCGAGGCGCCGGCGCGGCGGAGGCAGGTCAGACCTCGTCGAGCAGGGCGAGCTCACGCGCGAGCACGTCGTTGGCGTGTTCGAACCGGCTCACCCGGTCGGCGACCGGGCGGTCGTCCACGGTCTCCTCGAGCTCGGTGCGCAGGGCATCGAGGGGATCGATCGGCTCAGCCGCACCGCTCACGAGCCGGACGTCTTCTTCGCCGTGGCCTTCTTCGCCGTCGACTTCTTGGCCGTGGCCTTCTTGGCCGTGGCCTTCTTGGCCGTGGCCTTCTTGGCCGTGGCCTTCTTCGCCGTGGCCTTCTTGGCCGTGGCCTTCTTCGCCGTGGCCTTCTTCGCCGTCGACTTCTTGCCCGTGGTCTTCTTCGCGGTGGCCTGCTTCGCCGCCCGCTCGGCCGCCGCCGCCTCACGCTCCACGCGCGTCAGTTCCCGCTTGAGGTCGGCGACCTGCTTCTGCAGCCGTTCCACCTCGTTGCCGGTGGCCAGCCCCATCGCGCGGACCGCCCGCGTCGTCTCGGACTTGACCAGGGCGACGACCGCCTCGCGGTTGCGCTGCTGGCGCTCGAGGAGGTCCTTGACCATCGACTCGGCCTGGTCGCCGGCAGCCTCGCCGGAACGGACCAGACCCTTGACGACCTGCTCCGCCTTGTTGGTGGTCAGGTTGGTGATCCCGGACGCTGCGTCCAGGTACCGCTGTAGGGCCTTGTTCACTCGAGCACTCCTCGTCGCCATCGCCCGCACGCTAGCAACGCCCACCGCCGACACGAGCGTCAGTCGGTCGACGGGTCGCTCGTCCGGTAGCGGAGCAGCAGCTCCCCGTCGTGCTCGTGGACCTCGCTCAGCTCGAGGTCGACGGGGGCCAGGTGCGGTCCGCGGACGATGCGCGCGGCGTCGCCGCCGACCAGGACCGGCGCCAGGGTGACGAACACCTCGTCCACCAACCCACCGGCGAGCAGCGCACCGTTCAGGGCCGGCCCGCCCTCGCACAGCACCCGCCGGAGCCCGCGCTCGTGGCACCAACGCAGCACCGCAGCCAGGTCGACCGCGTCACGACCGAAGGTCGCCACCTGCGCCACCTCGGCCAAGCTGGCGACCGCCTCGCCGGGTGCCGTCGACGAGGTGACGACCACCGGCGGCGGGACCCCCGGGTCGCGTTCGGCGGTGAACAACCGCGCCGACGGGTCGAGGGCCGCGCGACCGGTCACCACCAGCAGCTGCGGTGCGGGCGCCAGGCCGGCCGCCTCGCGGGCAGCCGCGCGGGCCGCCGGCGCACGGGGTGGCCCGTAGTCCTCGGCGCGGACCGTGCCCGCCCCCACCAGGATCGCGTCGCACGCGTCCCGCAGCCGCAGGAAGGCACGACGGTCGCCCTCGCCGCCGAGCCCGCCGGAGGTGCCGTCGAGGGCGACGGCGCCGTCGACCGAGGCCACCATGCCGAGGGCGACGCTCGCGCGGTCCGCGGCGGGCGGGGGGCTCGCGAGCACGAGGCCCTGGTACACCGCGTCGAGGTCGAGATCGAGGGGGCCGGGCACGAGGCGCCGCATCGGCACTCCTGGGGGTCGGAGGGCCGAGAGCGTGCCACCTCCACCCTCCGGCGCGCTGCTAGCGTCGCGGGCCGGCTGGGCGGCGGCCGGACCCGAACGGTGGACGAGGAGCGAGCGTGGCGACGGTCGAGGAGGTGGACGAGATCCTCGGCGAGCTGCTGAAGCGTCTCGGCGACCTCGACCCGAGCACCCGGTCGCTCATGCCGTCGAACCGCACCGTCGAGGCCCGCTGCCCCGACCTCGAGCTGGTCCGGTACGCGAGCTGGCGGAACGGGCAGCTGAAGGTCCTCGACGAACCACCTCCGCGCCGGGCCGACATCCGGATCTCGGTGATGTCCGACGACCTGCTCGCCCTCCACCGTGGCGAGCTGACCTTCGCGCGGGCCTACTCCTCGAACCGTGTCCGGTTGGACGCCTCGATGACCGACCTGCTCCGGCTGCGCGCCATCCTGTGAGCCCCGCTCCGGCCCGCACGGAGCCCGGATCCTCGAGGAACCGCGGTGGTCCTCCCGGTCGGTGACGTCAACCCCACCCGGCGGCGCGCCGTGGTCACGTGGCTGCTCCTGCTGACCAACCTCGCCGTCTTCCTCCTGCTCCAGGCGCCGCAGGACGGGTGCGACGAGGTCGCGTTCGTCTACCGCTTCAGCGTCGTGCCGCGCGAACTGACGGGACTGTCCGCCCTGTCGGCGGGTGAGCTCGAGGCGCTCCTCGGACCGTGCGCGAGCGCCGCGACGGGCAAGTCGGTGGCGTTGTCGCTGGTGACCGCCATGTTCCTCCACGGCAACCTCGGCCACCTGCTCGGCAACATGCTGTTCCTGTGGGTCTTCGGCAACAACGTCGAGGACCGCCTCGGCCGGGTGCGGTTCGTGATCTTCTACCTGGTCGGCGGCGCGGCTGCGACCGTCGCGTTCGCGGCGCTCAACCCCGGCGAGAGCACCCCGCTGCTGGGCGCCTCCGGGGCCATCGCGGCCATCCTCGGGGCCTACCTGCTGCTGTTCCCGCGGGCGACCGTGCTGACCTACGCGCCCTTCCCCCTCTACCTGCTGGCCCTGGTCATCCCGGCGGCGCGCATCCGGGCGTTCTTCCTGATCTTCGCGATCGTCACCCTGCCGGCGTGGCTGGTCCTCGGCGGCTGGTTCGTGTTGCAGGCGTTCGCTGCGAGGTCGGCGTTGTCGAGCGCGGTGGCCTACGAGGCCCACGTGGCCGGCTTCGTCGCGGGCATCGTCCTGCTGCTGCTGCTCGATCGTCGTCGTTCCTCGCGCGGCCAGGTCCCCTTCCACCCACCGCGACCTCGCTAGCCTCAGCCGCCGCGTCCCGTGAGGAGGGCCCGTGGCCACCGCACCGACGCCCGAGCCGACCCAGGCATCCACGACCGCGTCCACGACGCGTCACGCCCCGGCCGTGTTCGGCTGGCGCGAACACGTGGACATCCCCGGGTGGGGCATCCGACGTCTGCGCGCCAAGCTCGACACCGGCGCACGGACATCGGCGCTGCACGTGGAGGACTTCGAGGAGATCGAGCCCGACGGGGCGACCGGCTGGGGGTCCGAGGAGGAGGGCGGCCTCCCGCTCGTCCGCTTCCACGTCCTCACCGGACCCCGAGCCGCGCCGCGGCGTATGGAGGTCACCACCCCCGTCGTCGGCCACACCGTCATCCGCGACACGCGCGCCCGTCCCGAGCAGCGCCCCATCGTCCGTGCCCGGGTGATCTGTGGTCCGCTCGACCGCGAGATCGAGATCAGTCTCACCGACCGGACCGGGATGAACTTCCGCCTGCTGCTCGGCCGTCTGGCGCTGGAGGGCGCCGCGCTGGTCGACCCGGCGCACGGCTTCCGCGTGACCGATCCACCACGCCGTCCCCTCCGTCCCGACCTGGAGGACCGCGAGTGAACGGCGGTGGGGGACCCGTCACCGTCGCCGGCGTGACGGTCGACCCCGGGGCCCGACGGGATCTGGCACCGCCGGCCTCCGAGTCCTACACCGGGGACCGGACCACCTTGCCGATGGCCGTGCTCAACGGCGTGGCGGATGGCCCCCGTGTGTTCGTGACCGCCGCGGTCCATGGCGACGAACTCAACGGCATCGCGACCTGCCGCCGGCTGCTCGACCACGTCGATCCCGCGACCCTGCGCGGACTGCTGGTGGTCGTGCCGATCGTCAACGTCCTCGGCGCGCAGCTCAACTCGCGCTACCTGCCCGACCGACGGGACCTGAACCGCAGCTTCCCGGGGTCCCGGAGCGGCTCGATGGCGGCGCGCATCGCGCGGCTGCTGATCGACGAGGTCATCGCTGGCAGCGATATCGGCATCGATCTGCACACCGCGGCCAGCCACCGCACCAACCACCCGCAGGTCCGCCTCGACACCACCGATGCGGTGGCGCTCGACGCGGCGGTGGCGTTCGGGGCCCCGTTCGTCCTCGACGCCAAGCTCCGGCCGGGGTCGCTGCGGGCAGCCGCCGGCGACCTCGGCGTGCCCGTCCTGATCTACGAGGGGGGCGGCCCGTCCCGGTTCGACCCCGATCCGATCGACGTCGCCGAGCGCGGCATCCTGCGTGTGCTGCACCGGCTCGGGATGATCGACCAGGCACCGGCCCCGGCCCACGGCCACCCGATGGTGCTGCACGAATCCCGGTGGCTGCGCGCGGAACGCGGCGGGATCCTCGAGCTGCACGTGCGCCCGGGCGAGCGGGTCGAGGCCGGCCAGCCGCTGTGGGACACCGTCAGCCCCCTCGGCGAGGAGCGCGCGGTCCGCGAGGCCGCCGAGGAGGGCTACGTCATCGGTGCGACCACCCTGCCGCTCGTGCAGCCGGGCCAGGCCATCGTGCACCTGGCGCTACCCGGTGACCGGGTCCCGTCCGAGGACGACCCCACCGAGGAGCTGGAGGACGACGAGGACGACGAGGATGGCCCGCTGCCCGCCTGATGCGGCTCAGGCGTTCACGTTCACCTCGCGGTCGCCGACCACGGGCAGGACGGCGGCCGCACGGACCTCGAGCCGGGACCGGCGTGCCCCACCGGCGTCCCACCAGCGACGCCGCAGCTCACCGACGACCTCGACACGTTGATCGACCGCGAGCCGCTCGGCGTCGGCGAGCTGGCGACGGCCGACCTCGCCGGGGCGGGCGCGGCCGCCGGGACCGGGCCCGGGACCGACGCTGACGTCGAGCGCATCCACGGTGCTGCCGTCGGGACGACGGACGACCACCCGGAGGTTGACGACCTCGTCCCCGGACGGCAGGACCCGACGCTCGGGGACCGACGACAGCCGTCCCCGTAGCCGCACCGCGTTGACGTCGTCCTCGTCGGCTCGCACCTGCGCTGCCACACCTCGCTCCTCACCGCTGCGCCGGCGGCTCTCGCCGGACCGTGCGGACCGTACGGTCACGTCGGGCGGCACCCGGATCGACTCCCGTGCAGCCTGTGGACGACGGATCGTGGTCGCGAGGCGGGCGGGGTCGCGGTCGGTAGGGTCGGGGGCACGGCGAGCGGCCGGCTCGGTGAGCCACGGGGAGCATGAGGAGGGCGCGGGTGAGCGAAACCGACGGCGAGGAGCACACGGACCCGTCCGAGCCGGTGGCCGACCCCCCACCGATCGAGCGGTACGACGACGGCGTGATCGCCATCGACACGCTGACCGGCGGCATGACCTCGGTCACGGCCGGCTACCTGCTGGATGCCCCCCGCCCGACCCTGATCGAGTGCGGGCCGGCCCGCTCGGTGGCCAACGTGATCGCCGGTCTGCGGTCGCTCGGGATGGACCCGGACGACCTCGCCTACCTGGTGCTCACCCACATCCACCTCGACCACGCCGGTGGGGCGGGGGACGTGGCGGCCGCCTTCCCGAACGCGACCATCGTGGTCAGCGAGGTGGGCGCGCGCCACCTCCACGACCCCTCGCGGCTGAACGCGTCGGCGGGCCGGGTGTACGGCGCGTTGTACGACACGGTGTACGGCGCCTGCACGCCGATCGAGGCGGGGCGTCTCCGCGGGGTCGCCGACGGCGACCGGCTCGATCTCGGCGGTGGCCGGGAGCTCGAACTGCTGTACACCCCCGGACACGCCAAGCACCACGTCGGCGTGCACGACAGCGGCACGGACGCGATCTTCTCGGGGGACTCGGTCGGGGTGAAGCTGCCCGGGATGACCCACATCCGGCCGGCGACACCACCGGCGGACTTCCACCTCGGGGCGGCCCTGGCCTCCCTCCAGCGGTACGTCGACCGGGCACCGTCACGCGTGTACCTCGCGCACTACGGCCCGGTCGATCCTCCCGCGGACGCCCTCGAGGAGGCGATCGAACGCCTGCGCCTGTGGGCGGCGACCGCCGAGGCGGCCTACCACGACGAGGTGAGCGCCGCGGCCCGGGACGCCATCGCAGGCGGTCCCACCGGGACCGAGCTCGACCACGTGGCCGAGACGCTGCGACGCCGGTTCGCCGACGAGCTCGACGTCGGCCAGATCGAGGGCGACCCGCACGCGCAGGACCGGGTCGATCTGCTGTCGAGCTACGAGTCCAACGCGGCCGGGCTCGTGCGCTACTTCACCCGCCGGGACGCCGGGACGCTCACCGAGGTCGGCTGACCCGCCATCGGGAGCGCGGGTCGCCCGCTCGGGTCGGGACCTCTGGTCAGTTCGTGTCGCCGAGCGCGTCGAGACGTTCGCGTGCCTCGAAGGTGCCGTCGTCGTCCGCGGCGAGCAGCACCTGCAGGTGACGCGCGGCCGTGTCCCGGTCCCCCGCGCGGACCGCCAGGTCAGCGAGCAGCGAGCGCACCCGGAGGTGGTGCTCGTGGTCCCGGTCGCGGCGTTCGGCCAGGATCGCGCCGAGCACCCCGATCCCGTCCTCGACACGGCCGGCATCGCCGAGCGCTGCGGCGAGGACGATCCCGGCCTCCGCGCGACGGTCCGCCGGTGCACGGTCGTCGTCGAGCAACGGCCGCGCGACCTCCTCGATGCGCTCGAGGTCCCGTCCTAGCGCCCGGTGGCAGTCGGCGATGACGTGGTTCTGGTCGTTGCGACCCGAGATGCGCGCGTACGCCTGCAGCTCGGTCAGGGCCCCGGCGAAGTCCTCGGCGAGGTAGCGGGCGACCCCGTAGGCCTCACGGATCGGCGCGACCCGCGGCGCCTGGTCCTTGGCCCACGCGAGGTACTCGAGGGCGAGGTCGATGGCGAGCTCGTCGATCGCCTGGCTGCCGACGCTGAGCGCCAGGGCCACCTCATCGGTGCGTCGCCCCTTGCCGAGGGTCCGCTCGAGGTCCTTCTTGACGGCTTTGGGCAGGTTCGGCTCGTCGCCGACGGGCAGATCCGGTCGCGCGGGAGCCGGCTTCGACTCGGGCCGACGCGTCGGTGCGTCCTGACGGCGGCGCGCCTTCTCGGCGCCGACGGGGCGTCCCCGGTTGCCGCCCGGGGTCTGCGGGGTGGAGCTGCGCGACTGTGGGGAGAACGGTGCGCGGCGCGGCGCGCCGCGACCGCTGCCGCCCGAGCCCTTGGCGCCGCGGACCGGTTCCCTGCGGGTCGCACCGCCGCGTGAGAGGCCGGGCGCCTCGCCACGGCCCGCGCCATCGCGGGCATCGGGCTTCGTGCGAGGAGCCTGTTCGGCGTCGCGGCTCGAGCTGCCACCACGTCCCGGGGGCCGCCGCTGCGATGCCGGCGGCCGGCCGTCGCCGGTCTCCGCCTCGGCGTCGGGCGCCGGCGGCGGGGGCGGTGGGGGCGGCACCGGCTTGGCCTTGCGCGGTCCGTCGGGCGGGGTGGTGGGGTCGTCTGCGGCCACGGGCACGCCTCGGGACAGGGGTGCGCCCCGGTCTGCGCGGGGCGATGCTGGCGGGCTGATCGGCGGACCGGCCCGTGGAACGCGTCGAGGCCGCCTCCTTGAAGGAGGCGGCCTCGACGTAAGAGGTTCCCGCGGCGACCTACTCTCCCACCGGGTTTCCCCGGCAGTACCATCGGCGCTGGAGGGCTTAACTTCCGGGTTCGGAATGTGACCGGGTGTGTCCCCTCCGCTACGACCACGGGAGATCGTAGGGACGCTATTGAGGTGACGGTCCGTTGGACCGAGCACCGTTCTCCACGTCGAGCGTGTGAACGAGCGAGAGTCGAGTCCCCTCTTGTGGGAAGGAACTCGCTCTCTGCAGGTTCCGGGGCGATCCCCGGAACTCCAGAGCGAGCGCGAGCGCGAGCACGGCAAGCCCTCGGGCTATTAGTACCGGTCAGCTTCGCGTGTTGCCACGCTTCCACATCCGGCCTATCGACCCAGTCGTCTAGCTGGGGCCCTTACCCCCTCGAAGGGGTGGGTGATCTCATCTCCAGGTGGGCTTCGCGCTTAGATGCCTTCAGCGCTTATCCCGACCGTACGTAGCCAACCGGCCGTGCCCTTGGCAGGACAACCGGCACACCAGAGGTACGTCCACCCCGGTCCTCTCGTACTAGGGGCAGCTCCTGTCAAATCACCAACGCGCGCAGCGGATAGGGACCGAACTGTCTCACGACGTTCTGAACCCAGCTCGCGTACCGCTTTAACGGGCGAACAGCCCGACCCTTGGGACCTGCTCCAGCCCCAGGATGCGATGAGCCGACATCGAGGTGCCAAACCTTCCCGTCGATATGGACTCTTGGGGAAGA